>JBKJTB010000014.1:0-16742 GCA_046594305.1 Devosia sp.
GGCTTCGTGCTCGGCCTGCTGCTGATCGCGCTGACCGTGCCACTCGCCATGCTGCTCGCCTGGGCGCTCGGCACCAGCGAGGCGACGCGGCCATCGTTCGATGCCTACATGACCATCCGCATGTTTTCCGCGCCGTTTGTGCTGGTCAATTTCGCGCTGCTCGGCTGGTTCTACGGGCGCGCCGCGGCAACGACCGGCATGATGCTGCAGATGCTGATCAACGGCATCAACATCGTGCTCTGCCTGGTCTTCGTCTATGGCTTCCATTGGGGCGTGCCCGGCGTCGCGGCGGCGGCGGTGATCGGGCATGCAACCTCGATGATCGTCGGGCTGACGCTGGTGGTGCGGCACTTCGGCGGGTTCCAGCGCATCCGGCATTTCGTCCATCTCGAACGGTTGCGCGACGTCAAGGCATTGGCGCGGCTGTTCGCGCTGAGCCGCGACCTGATGATCCGCTCAGCGGCGCTGATGGGTGCCTTCGCTTATTTCACGGCGCAGACGGCGCGCGTCAGCGAACTGGCGCTGGCGAGCAACGCGGTGCTGATGCAGTTCCTGATGATTTCCGCCTTCTTCCTCGACGGCCAGGGACAAGCGGCCGAGCAACTTTGCGGCAAGGCGGTCGGCGCGAACTATCGCCCGGCGTTTGAGCAGGCGATCAAGCTCACGATGGGCTGTGGTCTCGCGGTCAGCGCCGCCATGTTCTGCGTCTTCTGGTTCGGCGGCGACTGGCTGATCGGGGTGATGACGACGAACCCCGAGGTCCACGCCGGCGCGCGCGAGTTCCTGTTCTTCGCCGCGATCACGGCGTTCACCGGCATGCCGGCGTTCGTCATGGACGGGGTGATGGTGGGCGCGACGCTCAACACGATCGTCCGCAACGGCATGGTCGCGAGCTTCGTGATCTACCTCGGCGCGGCGATCGTGCTGCAGAACGCGATCGGCGTCGCCGGCCTTTGGATCGCGATCAATCTGTTCTTCATCACGCGCGCCGTGATCTTCTGGTCGGCGACGCGCTGGAAGCTGCCGCAGCTGTTTACCGCCTAGCCCATTCGTCGGTCTTCGTTCCCACCAGCTCGCTGATGTTGCGTTTGCCCTCTGCCCTCACGGCGGCAGCGAGCCCCCGCTTGATACGGTCGAGCAGATCGAGTCCACCGAACACCAGCGCGGAGTAGAGCTGGATCGCATTGGCGCCGGCTTCGAATTTTTGCAGTGCCGTCTGCGGCGAGGAAATGCCGCCGACGCCGATGATGGGCAGCGCCGTGCGCTGGCGCATCTGCGCAAGACGGATGGTTGCGAGGTCGAACAGCGGCTTGCCCGACAGCCCACCCTTCTCGTCGGCATTCTCCATGCCGGCGACCGGGTCGCGCGAGATCGTCGTGTTGGAGATGATGAGCCCGTCGAGGTCGCTGTCCGCAATGACGCGCGCGATCGAGTCTAGTGCCACCAGGTCGAGATCGGGCGCAATCTTCAAGAATACCGGCACGCGCACCGGCGACTTCCCGCGCACGGTCAGCACCGCGTAGAGCAGCCGCTTCAGCGCGTCCTCGTGCTGCAGATCGCGGAGGCCCGGCGTGTTCGGCGAGGAGACGTTGACCGTGAGATAGTCCGCAAGGCGGGCGAAGCGCGCGACGCCTTTTGCGTAGTCGGCGGTAAAATCCGCACTGTCCTTGTTGGCGCCGATGTTGACGCCGAGCGCGGCGGGGACGCGCACGCCCTTCAGCCGGCGATAGACCTCATCGTGCCCGTCATTGTTAAAGCCCATGCGGTTGATGACGCCTTCGGCGGCCCCGACACGGAACAGGCGCGGCTTGGGATTGCCCGACTGCGGCAGCGGCGTGACGGTGCCGATCTCGACCATGCCAAAGCCCATCAGCGCGAGCGCGCGCGGCACCTCGCCGTTCTTGTCGAAGCCCGCCGCCATGCCGACGGGGTTGCTGAGTTCGAGCCCCGCGATCGAGGTCTTGAGTTCTGGCGCATCGGCGCCGTCCTGCTGCGGCGCGAGGCCGAGGCGGAGCGCAGTGATGGTCGCGCCATGCGCGGTCTCGGGGTCCATCCTGAGCAGGCTGTCGCGGGTAAGACCGGCGAGCAGCGGGACGCGGAAGAACGGCGAAAGGCCGGAGAGGATCATTGCACCCACCTCGGCAAAGTGACGCTGCCATCGGCATCGACGGCGACGGTCGCGTGCTGGCCGAGCGCGCCGATGTGCAGATCGCCATAGAGGTGCGGGAAGAGCTGGCCGCCCCGCGAGGGTTCCCAGCGCAGGGACATCCCGAGATCGTACGTCCGCACAGCGAAGACGACGAGGTTGCCCTGCCCCGCAAAGTGCAGCCGCAGCGTTTCGGCAAGCTGTGCCGCGGTCGAGAAGTGGACGTAGCCATCCTTGATGTCGATCGGCATGCCCGGAAACACGCTGGTCTTCGAAAAGACCCGGTACGCCTCGTGCGACGCGATCTTGTAGACGAATTCGGGGTTGCGCATGGGGGTGACCATGAGGCTCCTAGTGGCGCGGGCGCGCGGCCGGCGCAAGGGCTTTACAGCCCGGCAAGCGCGGGGTAGTACATAGGACTTCTGTCCACGATGGGATAGATTTCCTCACTCCGGTCCGCCAATGCTGTCGCACAGCGCCATTTGGGATGCTATCGACTCCGCCGCCCGTCGCCACGGCTTTACGGCGTCAGGACTGGCCAAGGTCGCGGGACTCGACCCCACCGCGCTCAATCCGTCCAAGCGGATGGGCAAGGATGGGCGCGGGCGCTGGCCGTCGACAGAGAGCATCGCCAAAATTCTCGATGCCACAGGTGAAAGTTTTGAGGCTTTCCTCGCAATAGGCGGCGCTTTCGTCCAACCCAGTTCGCAGCCGCGTCCCGCTTTGCCGCTGCTCGGCCTCGCACAGGCCGGCGCCGGTGGCTTCTTCGATCCGGCCGGTTTCCCGGCGGGCGAAGGCTGGGACGAGGTGCACCTCCCCTCCCCCGGCGAGCCCGGTGTTTATGCGCTCGAAGTCACCGGCGATTCGATGCTGCCGCTCTATCGCGACGGCGACCGGCTCGTGGTGTCGGTCAACGAGCAGGTCCGCCGCAGCGACCGCGTCGTGGTCCGAACCAAGGGCGGCGAGGTGATGGCGAAAATCCTCGCGCGCCAGACGTCCAACGTCATCGAGCTTCACTCGCTCAACCCACTCCACCCTCCGCGGCTGTTCGACATGAAAGATGTCGAGTGGATCGCGCGCATCATCTGGGCAAGCCAATAATGGACATTCTGCTGCCGCTCTCCGGGACCGGTCCCGGCATTGTCGTCGCCCATGCGTGGTGGGGCCTCAACCAGACGATCCGCGACTATGGCGCGGCGCTGGCTCAGGATGGGTTTGTCGTCGCCCTCCCCGATCTGTTCGACGGCAAGGTCGCGACGACGGTCGATGGCGCGCAGGAGTTAGCCGACACCGACTGGTCGCCGAACGCCGGTGATCGGCTGCGGACGGCGATCGAAGAGCTCGCGGCGAGCGAGACAGTAACCGGCGACGCAGTCGCGCTGGTCGGGTTCTCCTACAGCGGCTTCGCAGCCCTCGGCCTCGCCGGCGACACCAACCTGCGGCTCAGCCGCATCGTGATCTATTACGCGACGCGGCGGCTGGCGGTCGAGCACCTGCCAGTGCTTGCGCATTTCGCCGAGAACGATCCGTTCGAAAGCACCGAGGATATGGTCGAGGTCGCGAAGGGCCTCGTCGCGGATGGTCCGCCGAACGGGGCGTTCACTTATCCGGGCACGCAGCACTGGTTCGCTGAAGCGGATCGGCCGGAATACGACGCTGCCGCGGCGAGATTGGCGTTCGAGCGGACGGTGAAATTCCTGAGGGAGTAAGGGTGCACGTGACCGCCTCAGGCGGCCGTCACCAATTTCCCAGCCAGCGCATCCGCGATCAGCGTGCGCGTTTCATTCACCCCATACAGCGCAATAAAACTCCCGAACCTCGGCCCCTGCTCGGCACCGAGCAACACCCCATAGATCGCGCCGAACCAGTCGCGCAGCGGCTCGAACTTATGGCCGTTGCCGACCGCGTAGACGATGTCCTGCAACTCCTTGGCATCGAGCGCTTCCTTGCCCTCGAGCTGGTCGTGGAGATCCTGCAGTGCGGCCCGCTCCTTGTCGCTGGGGGCGCGGAACACCTTGGTCGGCTTCACTTCGTCGTTGAAGTAGCTCACGGCGTAAGCGGCGAGCCGGTCGAGTTCCGGGTTGGTCGCGGCGGTGGTGCCCGGCAGGCGGCGCGTCAGGTAGCTCCACACCACCGACTTGTCGTGCGCGTTCGATGCCGAAGCCAGATTGAGCAGCAGGCCGAACGTCACCGGCATGTCAAGCACCGGCACCTTGCCCGTATGGATGTGGAACGCCGGGTTCTCGAGCGCCGCCGCAGCATCTTGCCCGCTGTAGGACTGGACGTGCGTGTAGTAGTCGTCCACGGCGCGCGGGATGACGTCGAAGAACAGGCGTTTGGCGGCGCGCGGCTTCTGGAACATGTAGAGCGCGAGGCTCTCGGGCGAGGCGTAAGTCAACCACTCGTCGATGGTGAGGCCGTTGCCCTTCGACTTCGAGATCTTCTGCCCGATCTCGTCGAGGAACAGCTCGTACACATAGTGCTCGGGTGCGTGACCGCCGAGCAGATTGCAGATCGCGTCATAGACGTGCTGGTTGGTCTGGTGGTCCTTGCCGAACATCTCGAAATCGACGCCGAGCGCATACCAGCGCATGCCGAAATCGGGCTTCCATTGCAGCTTGCAGTGGCCGCCGGTGACCGGCAGCGTCGTCTCTGTGCCGTCCTCGTCGTCGAAGGTGACGGTGCCGGCCTTTGGATCGACGTTCTTCATCGGCACGTAGAGCACGCGGCCGGTGGTCGGCGAAATCGGCAGGAACGGTGAATAGGTCGCCTGCCGCTCGGCGCCGAGGGTCGGCAGCATCACGCCCATGATCTCGTCGTACTTCTCGGCGGCGCGGATCAGCGCAGCGTCGAACGTGCCCGACTTGTAGTAGTCAGTGGCGCTGGCGAATTCGTAGTTGAAGCCGAAGGTGTCGAGGAAGCGGCGGAGCATGGCGTTGTTGTGGTGCCCAAAGCTCTCATATTCGCCACCATACGGGTCCGGGACGCTGGTCAGCGGCTTGTGCAGATGCGGCTCGAGGAACGAGCGATCGGGCACGTTCTCCGGAATCTTGCGCATCCCGTCCATGTCGTCGGAGAAACACAGCAGCCGCGTCGGCACCTCGTCGCGCGTCAACAGGCGAAACGCCGTCCGTACCATCGTGGTCCGCGCCACTTCGCCGAACGTGCCGATATGTGGCAGGCCCGAGGGTCCGTAACCGGTCTCGAACAGCGCTTCGGTCTTGCCGGTTTTCGCGAGCCGCCGGACGATTTTGCGCGCTTCCTCAAAGGGCCAGGCTCTGGCGGTCTGGGCGGCATCAAAGAAGGCAGGATCGAGCGTCGGAGGCGGGACGGCAGTCACGGGACACGGGCCTTCGGTCTTGTGGAACACGCGTTCGAACGGAAAACCGGAAGCCCACTTTTCCTGAACGCGCTTGGGAGGGACGCGTTTTCGACATCTCAAGGGTCAAAGTCAATGGCCGCGCGTCTGGACAAGCCCCGCGGCGCTCCCTAGATGTGCAAGGCTTTTCGCCCACAAGGATACGCAGATGGCCGCCCTCACCGCACACGAAGCCCTGATCCATGTGATGGTGATCGCGGCCAGCGCCGATGCCAAAGTCAGCGACCGTGAACTCGAGATCATCAGCCGGCTGGTGACCCGCTTGCCGGTGTTCGACAGTTTCGAGCGCGCGCAACTCGGCCAGGTGGCGGCGCAGGCGATCGATCTCATCAAGGACTCGTCGAATCTCGACAAGGTGCTGGGTATGGTGCTCGAGGCAGTTCCCGCGCGGCTCCACGACACCGCTTATGCACTGGCCGTCGAAGTGGCCACGGTCGATCTGCGGCTTGAGCAGGAAGAACTGCGCTTCCTCGAAATGATCCGCGACGGGCTCAATCTCGACGGGCTGGTCGCCGCCGCGATCGAAGCCTCGGCCCGCGCGCGGCTACGGCACGCGGAATAATCACTCAGATTGCTCTGTCCGAACGATCCTGAAGGCTCGTTCGGCCAACCGCTAGTAGAACCCGACCGGGAACCAGCGCAGGTACAATTCGTCCAGCACGCCCGACCTCTTCAGGCGGACGAGGGCGTAGTCGATGGCGAGGCGGACCGTGTCGTGTCCCGCGCCAACTGCGATCGACATGCCGTCGCCGAACAAATCCGGCCGGAAATAGGGCTGGCCGGCGAAGGCGCAGCACTCGGGATTTCCATTGAGCCAGAAGCTCGCGCGCATCGCGTCGCCGAAGAAGATGTCGGCCTTCTTGTCGCGTACCGCTTCCAGCGCGGCGATCTCGGTATCGAATTCGGTGAGCTTGCTCTCGGGCAGATAGCGCGTGACGAACATCGCGTGGGCGGAGCCTTTGCGTACCGCGATGGATTTGCCGGCAAGTTGCGCCGGATCAAAGCTCGTCTCGCCGCCCTTCCGCGTGACGAAACGGCCGGGCAGCATCAGATAGATGTTGGTGAAGTCGAATAGCGCGCCGGTCTCGGACGTCATCGCCAGCCCGGCGATCAGCGCGTCGCCCTGCCCGTCCTCCAGTGCCTTGCCCGCCTGCTCCCAGGGCCAGGCCTGGATGGTGCAGGTGATGCCGAGGTCGGCGCAGATGGCGCGTGACAGGTCGACGTTGAAACCCATCAACTCACCCGTCCGGTCGCGATAGTTGAAGGGCGGGAAATCGGCGGTGGTGAGAAACCGGATGTTGGGCACGGCCGCGAGGTTGGGCACCAGATCGCGGGCGCTCGGATCGGCGTGATAGGGCAGAGCCTGCGCGTGGGCCGCAAACGTGCCCAAAGCAGCAAAGAGCAGGACAAAAAGGGCGCGCATCGGGGTCCGCAACTGATCCGCCCCGCTTATGGCGCAGATTCCCGGCCAAGGCGAGGCGGCGCTTTGTGCACCGGCTTTGCAGAGCCCTCTTGCCTTTCGACCAGAAACACGCACCTACTTACGAATATTTACTTACTGCTATTTCATCGACTGGGCGCTTGAGGGGCAGCGGCCAATGTTTTCCGCAGTAGATGCCATCGCTTTACTTCGTGTCATCCTCGCGGACGAATGTCCCGGCGACGATGCCGCGCGGAAGCATCTTGCCGAAGCCGAGCGCCGCGGCATGGACCCGCTCGATTACGCGTCGCATCTGTTCGGTCTTGGCAATGCTCTGGTGTTGCGGCGAGCCGCCGTTTGGGCCGGTTACGGTTTCGCCGACGGGCTCCCGTCCCATTCCAGGCTGCCGCCGGGGCATATCCGCCGGCTCGAGCATCTGGGCGAGATGAGGAGCCTCAGACAGCGCGTGCTGGATCAAGACCTCAGCTTCGTCGCGCCGAGCTTCGATCAGGTGCTCAACCTCAAGCGGTCCTGGCAGCCCGACCTCTATCGCCGCCTGCGTTTCGCGCCGCCCGAAGCGATCGAGACCGCTATGGGCTGCGCCGCCAGCGACCAGTTGATGGTCTATGCGCGCCAGGAGACGACGCGGCTCTGGCCGAATGCCTCGGCTGCGCTGCTGCCACTGCATGTGCGGATCGGCTTCGCGGCGATCCTCCTCACGGTGATGCTGCTCGTCATGCTGTCAGGCATCATCGCGCGGCCGTTCCTCATTCCGATTGTCGCCCTGCTCTGATGGCGCCGGGCCTGCTGCGGCTCGCTGCCGCCCTGCCGGGACCGGAGGAAGAGCCCGTGCGGCCGCTGCGCGACACTGAACTGCCGCTCTACTCCGTGTTGATCCCGCTGCGCGACGAGGCGCAGATGGTGCCGATGCTGAAACGCGCGATGGCGGCGATCGACTATCCGGCCTTATGTATCAAGCGCACCAAACATAGGCGTTCCCGGAGTCGCGTTCTAGCTCTAGTTTCGAGAGCATGAGCGATCCGCAAGTTATCAACACCCTCCGCGCCAAAGCCGACAATCTGCAAGGCTACATCGTCAAGCTGGAACGCGATTTGGAGCAAGCCCGGTCGGACCTGTCGCACGTCACCGCAACCATGCATCTGTTTGAGGCGCCACGCGACGGCGAGAGCTTTCCGATGCACTACGACATTCACCGGCTGTTCAAGCCGCGTGAGATATCCGCGCTATGCCATCAGGCGCTTGCAGAAGGGCCGCTGGACACCCGCCAGCTTGCAGAGTGGGTTATCGCTCACAAGGGCTTCCCCGGCGCTGATAGGCACCTCCGCACGTCCATTGCCTACAAGATCGTTCAGGCGTTGCGGATGCAGGAAAAGCGAAACGGCCCGGTCAAGCGGGACGGCAAGAGCGCCGGGGCCGTGGTGTGGCGTCTCGTGCCCTAGGCGAATAGCGGCTCCTTCGCCACGCCTTCCATTATTCGCTCTAGGTTGCGATCTGCGTCGTGGACGGTCTTGCCCAGACTCTGCACGGCCCAGTTGATTGCCCGGGAAATTCTGGCCTCTACAACAGCCTCGCTAGGGAGGATTTTGTTGATGTGCAGCCAGCCGGAGACCTCAACCCAGTCCCACAAGGGGCTGGCTGAGGTGATCCTGGCATGTGGAGCGGGGAATGCCGCTCCCCGCTCACCATTCACGTACTGCGTGATCGCGGAGCGGCTGAGATTGGCGCGCTTAGCTATTTCTGCCTTGCTCACAAGGAAGTCCGGCTCGAATCTTTCGATCCGCGCGCCAGTCTTGAGAATATTGCCATGCGCCGAAAGGACAGCGTGAATGTAATTGTCGGCTTCCCGGTTAAAGCAAACCGCGACGAGGCCGTTGACGAGCATGAGGGTAGCGTCGTCACAACCGGCGTTATGGAAGCGATCCGCAAAATCGTCCGCGTGCGGGTCGACACCCGACACGACAAACGCAAATTCATGTTCACTCATCTTCATCCCCATGAGGGCACTTCTCGATCAATCTCTTTACGTCACGGGCATGATTGCCCGCATTTTTAGGCGTCGACCAAACGTACACGATGCATCCCGAACGGTCTGCGTGAGGGCAAAATAGCTTCGCCCATGCGTGATTGTTTGCTAGCACCACTCTCCATCCGCGATCTTCAGCGTACGAAACGGCATCATCGACCTCCTTGTCGGTGTGTCGCTGTCTAGTGGTCATTAGACACGCAAGAGGTATGCAGGGTGTGAACAAATGTCAACGGAGAAGGTTCCTATGAGTCGCTAATGACTAAAGTGTGACTAATATTCAATTGTTCGACGACCGCTGCCAATAGCCCTTCCAGTTCTTGCTAACAGGCGACTGCATAGCGTTTGTAATGGTAGCGTAAGCATTTACGCCATTCGAGCGGCGGCGGTGATCTTCCAGCCAAGCGGCATGGCTGGCGTACTGATGCAGGTACTTCGGGCTAACGCCGTGGTGCTGACCGTTCACCATGCGCCGGAGGCGGCTAAAGAAGCTCTCAACCGCGTTCGTGTTGGCGCCGTCCAGCGAGTAGGCTTCCGAGTGGTTGATGCGCCATGTCGGCCAAGCCTGATGCAGATGGTCCCAATGGCTCGCCTCATCGGCAAACATCGTCGCCAGCCGGTCAACGTAACGCTGGGCAAGCTCTACGCCTTCCGCTTCGCCCTTGGTCACGAACGTGAGGGTGCGGCCCTTGCGCTGGCGCATGGCGACAACCACGCGGCGGGTGCCGGTCTGGTTCTCTGACAGGCGGCGGTCAACGCGATCTTCTTTCAGGTTCGCCGGGCGCACGTGGCCGCCGAAATAGGCGCCATCAATCTCGACTTCGCCGTCCAGAACCTTGCCCTGGACTTCACGGGCAAGCGCTTCGCGGAGCTTGTGGGAAAGCACGAACGCCGTTTTATACTGGCAATCCAGATCGCGCCCAAGCTGCAATGCACTCAGGCCCTTCACGGCGTTGACGAAGATGCAGATCGCAGCGAGCAGTTCAACGAACGCCATCTTGCGCGAGGCGAAGATGGTCCCGCTGGTCACGCTGAAATGGTGCGAGCAGCCCTTGCACTTGAACTTGCGGCGCGTGCTGATCTCGTAAGGCTCAACCGAACCGCACTTGGGGCACACCGGTTCGCCGTCCGTCCAGCGCATCGCCTTGAACGTCTCGTAAGCAGCATCCTCGCCAGCCTTGTAAATCTCGCGAAGGCTGAGGGTACGGGCTTGGGCGGAAAGCAGGAAGTGAATGGTCATTGTCATCATATCCGTTACGTATGTAACGTATATAGTACGTTGACGTACCGGATACAAGGACATACGTATCGCTTATGTTACTTTTTTCACTGTGAGCGATACGATGGCAGAAAAGACGGACTGGGAAGCCCGCGCGGCTAACCTCCTGAAAGCTGAGTTGAAGCGGAAGGGCGTGACCTATGCGCAGCTCGTGGAAAAGCTGGCGGGAATTGGAGTCGTGGACGCTGAGGTGAATATCCGCAATAAACTCAGCCGGGGAAAATTTACCGCAGCGTTTTTATTGCAATGCTTAGAGGCAATTGGGGTGTCGTCTGTCTCTGTCTCGCCTTAGCGAGCGGCCCAGTATTGGGCCAGGAACAAGCCGAACCAAATCCATCCAGCCAAGCCAGCGAGAGCAGCGGCGAAACCTCGCGCCCGCCATTTCCGATAGTCATAGTCCATAGCGACGATGACGCCGCCCATGAGCAGGAACGTGAGGCCAAGTCCGATGCCCACGAGGCCGCCGATCTGGTAGCCCAGCAAAAGGCTGCATCGGCCGCCAAACGAGCCGCACTTGCCGCCGAAGGGCAACTTGGGCCCATTTGGGCGAGCGTCATACTCTCCGCCGCTGCCGCCATCCTGTCCGCTCTGGCTCTGGGCACTGGCATCTGGACTCAGCGCACGGTTGACCGCACCACTCGGGCAGAGTTGCGAGCATACGTCGCTCTGGACAAGATCGATTTCCGCTTGGATCGAGCAACCTACACTTTTGTGGCCACGCTCACATTCAAGAACAGCGGGGCTACCCCGGCCTATGACGTAAGCACCGCCTGCGCCTGCAAGATTGAGCCATTTCCCGCCTCCGATCGGTGGGCGACAGAACTGCCCGAGACTGGGAACAGTCGGGGGCCAATAGGTCCCAGCGCGACACGGATCGTGAACATGATGGGCGGCCCCGCTGAGAGACTTAGAGTTCTCCCAGATGAGGCTCGGGCGATATTCGAGACCGCACACTACGGACTTTGGATATTTGGCAGGATCGACTACGTGGATGCATTCCGCCGGAAACAGTGGAATGTGTTCCGCCTCCATTTGGACACTCTCAACGGTCCCCACATGCTGGCTTACAGCGATGATGGCAATGACGAGAGTTTTTAGCGAGCGCCACACGGCGCAGCCCTCTACATCACAACCTCCATCGGTCTAGGCCGCCAGCCGTGGCTGGCTTTGTTTGGCAAACGCGGGCCGTTGGGGGCTGGTGCGCTTGATACATAAGGCCGCGACTATCCGCCGCATCTGCTCGACATCAAGTTCGTGGTCGAGGCCAAGAGCCCGGAGACGGTGGCCGCGATCGAGCACGTGCTCGATGCACCGCAGTTCCGTATGGTGGTCGTGCCGCAGGGCGCGCCGCACACCAAGCCGAAAGCCATCGACTACGCCCTGCCGCTGGCGCGCGGCGAGTTCCTCGTGGTCTACGACGCCGAGGACGTGCCCGACCCCGATCAGTTGCGGCGGGCGGCGGAGCGCTTCCGGGCCGATCCGAGCCTCGCCTGCCTGCAGGCCGAACTCGTCCCGGAGAATGCGCATGAGAATGTGCTGACGGCGCTGTTCGCCGGCGAGTATGCGGGCCTCTTCGGCCGGTTGCTGCCGGCGCTGGCGCGCTGGGGATTGCCGGTGCCGCTGGGCGGAACGAGCAACCACTTCCGCACGTCCGTGCTGCGCCAGCTCGGCGGCTGGGACGCGTTCAACGTCACCGAGGATGCCGATCTCGGTGTGCGCCTTGCCCGCCGGGGCTATCGTGCCGACGCCTTCGACTCGCGCACGCATGAGGAAGCGCCGCTGACGGTGGGCGCGTGGATGGCGCAGCGCACCAGATGGATGAAGGGCTGGATGCAAACATTCTGCGTCCACAACCAGTCGCCCCGCGCCCTGCTGCGCGATCTCGGCTGGCGCGGCTTTGTCGGCTTCCAGGTGCTGGTGGGCGGCATGATCCTGTCGTCGCTGCTGCACACTGTATTCCTCGGCACATTGCTCGGGCGCCTCATGTTCGACGGCGTCGTCGGTCTGGTGCCGCAGGACATGTGGGACTGGTTCGCCGTCGGTATTCTCGCAGCGGGCTATGGCGGTGCGTTCGCCGTCATCCTGAGCGGTCTCGTTCACCTGCGCGCGAAGTCGCTGATGCTGATGCAGCTCGCTGTGCCCTTCTATTGGGTGCTGCACTCGATCGCGACGCTGTTCGCGGTGCGCGAACTCATCGTTGATCCCATGCGCTGGGCCAAGACCGAGCACGGCGTGACGCGGGTGGCGCGGACAAGCACCACGGCTCGCGGCGCCGAAGCGCTCAGGCCCCGTATCGGCTGAGGTCGAGGTCCGACGTATCGATGTCGGGCTGTTTGCCTGAGACGATGTCGGCAAGGACGCGGCCGGAGCCGGCGGCCATGGTCCAGCCCAGCGTGCCGTGACCCGTGCTGAGATAGAAGTTGTTGAACTTGGCCTTGCCGATGACGGGCGTGCCGTCGGGCGTCATCGGCCTCAGGCCGCACCAGAAACTCGCCTTCGACAGATCGCCGGCCCTCGGGAACAGCTCGCGCAGCGAGCGGTCGAGCGGTCCGCGGCGGTGGGGCCGCAGCGTCATGTCCCAGCCGGCGATTTCGGCCGTGCCGCCGACGCGGATGCGGTTCTCAAAGCGCGTGGTCGCTACCTTGTAGGTCTCGTCCATGACGGTCGAGATTGGCGCAACGGACTCGTCGGTGATCGGCACCGTCAGCGAATAGCCCTTAATCGGATAGACCGGCAAACTGATGCCGAGCGGCGCGACCAGCAGCGGCGTGTAGCTGCCCATGGCGCCGACATAGGCATCGGCGGTGAGGCGGCCGCGACTGGTGGCGATGCCGGTGATGTTCGATGCATCGGCCTCGATACCATTGATCGTCGTGCCGTACTGGAACGTCACTCCAGCCTCCGTCGCGAGCTTCGCCATCCCCTCGGTGAACATCTTGCAGTCGCCGGTGTCGTCGTCCGGCAGGCGCAGGGCGCCGACGAACGGCACCGTGGCGGTGGCAAGGCCCGGCTCGGCGGTAACACATTGCGTGGGGTCGAGCACCTCGTAGCGCACGCCGTATTGCTTTAGCACTTCGACATCGCCGTGGATGTGGTCGAGCTGCTTCTGCGTACGGAACAGCTGCAGCGTGCCGCGCTCGCGGCCGTCGAACGCCAGCCCGGGGAGTTGGCGCAGTTCGACCATGCGCTCATTGCTGTATTCGGCGAGCCGCACCATGCGCGATTTGTTCACCGCGTAAGCGCGCTCGGTGCAGTTGCCGAGGAGTTTCAGGCCCCATATCCACATGCGTGGGTCGAGCATCGGGCGGATGACCAGCGGCCCGTCGACCATGGTCAGCCATTTGATGGCCTTCATTGGGATGCCGGGACCGGCCCAGGGCGAGGCGTAGCCATAGCTCAACTCGCCCGCATTGCCGAAGCTGGTCTCGAGCCCCGGACCGGGCTGCCGATCGACGACGGTGACCTCATGCCCGGCCTTGGCGAGGTAATATGCCGAGGTCGTGCCGATAACGCCGGCACCCAGGATGAGGACTTTCATGCAACGAGAGTGCTGCGTTTTGACCAAATGGTCAATGTCGCCGAAAGTCGCTGTCCTCAGGGATCGACGAACTCGAAGCTCTCGTTCAGCCAGATGCCGGGCTCGATGCGAACCGCCCCGGCCGTCTCGTCCTGCTCGATCTGGCTCGGCCCCATCACCGCCGGTGCGGTATCGAGCGGGACGTAGCCAACCACCTTGCGCGTGTGCTCGATGTCCCAGCGCATGCCGATATTGTTGGACTCGAGATTGACGATGGCGAAGCCGAAGGGCGGCGCCTCGACGGCCTTGCCTATGAACTGGTTCATGTCGCGGTTGGACACCCACATCGATTGCCCCCAGGCGCCGATGTAGAGGTCGCCCCCCGGCGGGTTTTCACCACGGTTGAAGTAGCCGATCCGCACCGCGAGAAAATCGATGCCGGTCTCTTCAGTGAAGCCGCGGCCGATCTCCTCGCAGGCGAATTTCGAGATGCCGTAGGGGCTGAGCGGCACCGGCGGCATGTCGGTGGTCACGGGGCCGGTGGCGAAGCGGTAGCCAGCATCACCTGGTTGGTGCTGGCGAAGATGACGCGGCGCACTTTCGCCTCGCGCGACGCGCGGAGGACGTGCTGCGTGCCGGCGATGTTGTCGCGCTTGGCGCTTGCCCAACTGGTGCGGCCACTGGGATTGCCCGCGAGATGGATGACGGTGTCGACGCCGGCGAAGTGCTTGGCCCAGCCGTCGTCCCAGACGCCGAAATCGGCGGCGACGATGCCATCGCCTGCCGCTTTATCGAGCAAGCGGAGCCCGTAGCCCGTGGTCTGACGGAAGTGCGCAGTGATCTTGGCGCCGATATTGCCGGCGGCGCCGGTGATGAGGATGGTGCGGGTCATGGCACGACCTTAGCGGCCCTGTCAGGCCGCCGTCCAGATCAGCTTGGCGTTGGTTAGTTCGCGCGCCCCCAGCCCACCCAGTTCCCGGCCGAAGCCGGAGCCCTTGGTGCCGCCGAAGGGGGCGCGCGCGTCGGAGCGGACAAAATCGTTGACGAACACCGCGCCGGCTTCAAGCCGGCCAGCCACCCGCGCCGCCTTCTCCATATCCTGCGACCACACCGCACCGCCGAGCCCGAAATTGGTGGTGTTGGCGAGCGCGATCGCCTCCTCCTCGGTGTCGAACGGGAACATCAGCGCGACGGGGCCGAAGAACTCCTCCAGGGCAATCGGCGCCTTGGGGTCGAGCCCGGTGATAACGGTGGGCTTATAGAAATAGCCCGGCCCCTCGACCGGTGCGCCCCCGGTGACGATGGTGCCGCCTGCTTTGACCGCGTCCGCTACCTGGCGCTTGGTGTTTTCGAGGATATCGGGCTTGGCGAGCGGGCCGAGTTTGGTGGCCGCCTCCATCGGGTCGCCGATGGCAATGGCGTCGGCCGCTTTCGCATAGGCCGCGACGTATTGGTCGAAGATTTTTCGCGAGACGATGAAGCGCTTGGCGGCAATGCAGCTCTGCGCATTGTTGGAGAAGCGCGACGTGATGCCGAGCGCCACGGCCTTGTCGAAATCGGCGTCGTCGAACACCACGAACGGATCGGAGCCGCCCAGTTCCAGCACGACCTTCTTACCGTTTTTCCCCGCCGCCTCGGCAATCGACCGCCCGGCCCGCTCGCTGCCCGTGGCAGTGACCGCGGCGATCCGCTTATCGGCGATGAGCGCTGCGACCTTGTCCCGGTCGATGGCAAGATTGGTGTAGACACCGGCGGGCGCCCCGGCATCGCGGATCACCTGCTCGATGGCGCGGGCGCTGCCCTGCACGGTCTCGGCGTGCTTGACGATCACGACATTGCCCGCCAGCGCTGTCGGGATGAAGAAGCGCAGCACCTGCCAGAACGGCAGGTTCCACGGCATGATGCCGAGGATCACGCCGAGCGACTCGTAGCGGATCACGCCAGGTGTGCCCGGAATGGGCTCGTCACCGAGATAAGTGTCGGCGTTCTCGGCAAAGTGCCTGGCCCCGCCCGCAGCCTTCACCACTTCACCGCGTGCCTCGGCGAAGGGTTTACCCATCTCGGAGACGATCAGCGTGGCGTATGCGTCGGCGCGCTCCTCGAGCAACTGAGCGAGCCTTGCCAGCACCGCGGCGCGTTTGGCGATCGGCAGCGCAGACCAGTTGCCGTGCGCCGCGCTCGCCGTGCCGACAATCGTCTCGACTTCGGCCGCGCTGTGCTCGGGGTATTGCGCCATGGTCTTGCCCGTCGCCGGATTGGTGCTGATGAACTGCATTGGGGCTGCTCCTCGTCTTTGGCGCTGACTCTGCGGCTCGCATCAGCCCGCATAAAGGCCCGAAATCTGCGGCCGGGCACATAATCGGACCCCCGGTTAAGCCGGGCGCGCCCGCGCCAAAGCCGCGATGTGGCATGATCGGCGGAACGAGGAGCATTTCATGCATTATCTGATCATCGGCGGCGGTTCGGCCGGGTGCGTGCTGGCGGCACGATTGACCGAAGTCGAGAGCAACCGGGTGACGCTGGTCGAGGCCGGACGCGACCTGACGGAAGCCACCATGGCGCCGCATGTCCGCACCCGCTACCCAGGCAAGGCGTATATCGACGACAACAACATCTGGCCCGACCTCAAGGCCTATGTCGGCGCCGCCGGCGGCAGTTCGCGCGTGCCGCGCAAATATGAGCAGGGCCGCCTCCTCGGTGGCGGTTCGTCGGTCAATGCGATGGTCGCCAATCGCGGGGCACCGGACGACTACGACGAGTGGGGCCGACTTGGCGCTGCCGGCTGGTCGTGGGACGAAGCCCTGCCCTATTTCAGGAAGCTCGAGCGCGACGTCGATTTCGACGGCCCGTACCACGGCAAGGACGGCCCGATCCCGATCCGCCGGATTTCCAATGAGCGCATGTCGCCGCTGGCTAAGGGCGTGATCGCCTCGCTCAAAGCGCAGGGCTATCCGCAA
>JBKJTB010000023.1:0-20167 GCA_046594305.1 Devosia sp.
GCGAGCGGGACCATCCGTCCCTTCACGGCGGCCGACGCACCGCGCGTTGCGGAAATCCTACTGTGGGCGTTCCAGAATTCCACCCGCGTGCCATCGCAGGAGATGATCGACTACATCAAGCGGATCTACCTCGAGATCCCCTGGGCCGATCCCGACATTTATGCGCGGGTGATGGAACTGCCCGACGGCCGGATTTCCGGCTTTGCTGGTCTGACACCCTTGCCGCTGCGCATGGGCGACACGCGCATCCGCGTCGGCGTGACCTCATCGCTCTCGGTGGACGACCGCATCGGCGATCACATGACGGGGCCGCGGCTCGTGCGCCACATGCGCAACGGGGCGCAGGACGGCGTGTTCTCGGATCGCTCGAACCAGGCGGCCACTGCGATCTCGCGGCAGCTCAAGAGCGATATCCTCCATAGCTACAGCATGGACTTCATCCGGCTGCTGCGCCCGGCCGGCCGCGGCGTCGAGTGGCTGAGCAGCCATTTCGGCCCGGCTCGGCTGCTGTCGGGGCTTGCGGCGCCGATCGATCGCAAATTCGCCGCCCGATCGCTGGTGTCGGAGGACGCGCATTGGGCCGCTCCGGGGAAAACCCGCGGCAGCGACTCGTTCAAAGATGTGCCGGTCACGCTCGACCAGGTGCTCGACCTGATCCCGCACTTCCTCGAGCGCTTCACGCTCCGCCCCGACTTCGAGCGTCATCACTGGCAGTTCATCCTCGAAGACGGCGCCCGCAAAGCCAGTTTCGGCGCGTTCTTTGCCAATGCCGTGGTGTCGCCGTCCGGTGAGACCGTCGGCCTCTATCTATATCACGGGCGCAAGGGGCAGACGGCCGAACTGCTGCAGGCCTTCTCCAATCCCGGGCGCGAGGGCGTCGTGCTCGACAAGCTTATCGGCCACGCGATGGAGCTGGGCGCAGTCGCCATCCACGGCCGCTCGACCCCGACGTTCCATCGCCAGCTGATGGACCGCCACGCGTTCTTCTATCCCAACATGTGGACGATCGTGTACGCACGCGATCCGGACGTCGTCTCGCACTTTCATGCGGGTACCGCGTTCTTCACCGGCATTGCCGGCGAGAACTGGATTCGCCTCAACGGCGACAGCTTCTGATTCCAGTTAGAATCAAGTTTTATCGTTCTTCGCCAGACCTCGCGGCTTTAACCATACCGTTTAAGCTTACCGGCTGAAACGCCTGCAAATCCAATGTTTTGACACCGTTCCGAGATGTAAGAAGGCCGCAGGGGCGTTAATACATCTACCAATCGCAGGATTGGTTCTGGGACCAAAGCGTCATGTGCGGCATCGTTGGATTTTTCGGGTCAGATGTGGACCCATCGTACGCGGAGCCGTTGCTCCGTGCGATGGCGGACACGGTCGCCCATCGCGGCCCCGATGAGATGGGCATCTTCGCCGAAGGCCCTGTTGGACTCGGCCATCGCCGCCTGTCGATCGTGGGGCTCGCCGACGGCCAGCAGCCGATGCACTCGCATGACGGCAAACTCGTCATCAGCTTCAACGGTGAAATCTTCAACTATGTGGAACTGCGTTCCGACCTGATCGCCGCGGGCGAGAGCTTCCGCACCGGTTCGGACACGGAAGTGCTGCTGCGCCTGTTCGAACTGTTCGGCGAGCGCGCCCTCGACAGGCTCAACGGCGATTTCGCCTTCGCCATCTACGACAAGCGTGCCCGTCGCCTGACGCTGGCGCGCGACCGCATGGGCGTGCGACCGCTCTACTACACCTGGCACAAGGGCACGATCGTCTTCGGCTCCGAGGCCAAGGCGCTGCTCGCCTTCCCCGGCATCGACGCCGCGATGGATATCGAGGCGCTCGACCAGATCTTTACGCTCTGGGCGCCCATCGCGCCGCAGACCGCGTTCAAGGGCATTTTCGAACTGCCTCCGGGTCACGTGATGAGTGTCGCGAACGGCCGCGCGACGACGCGCGCCTGGTGGTCACTGGACTATCCCGACGCCGCCGAAACCGATGCCCGCAATGAGGACGCAGTGGCCAACGAACTGCTGGCCCTCCTCGATGACGCAACACGCATTCGCCTCCGCGCCGATGTGCCGGTGGGCTCGTACCTCTCGGGCGGCCTCGACTCCTCGATCGTCAGCGCCCTCGCGGCGCGCCATGTCGGCGATCGGCTGCGCACCTTCTCGGTGACCTTCGACAGCGCCGAACATGACGAGAGCGCCTTCCAGGCCGAGATGGTCCGGGCGCTCGGCACGGAACACACCTCGATCGCCACCAGCGGCGACGATATCGCGCGCGCCTTCCCAGGCGTGGTGCAGGCCGCCGAGCGACCGATCCTGCGCACGGCGCCGGCGCCGCTGCTGCGGCTCAGCAAGCACGTGCACGATGCCGGCTACAAGGTCGTGCTGACAGGTGAGGGCTCGGACGAGATCTTTGCCGGTTACGACATCTTCCGCGAGGCGCGTGTCCGCCGTTTCGTCGCGAAGAACCCGCTGTCGCGCCTCCGGCCGCATCTGTTCCGCCGGCTGTACCACTATCTGCCCGGCATCCAGTCGCAGTCGGCCGAGTACCTCGCGGCATTCTTCGGCGCGGGCAGCGACACGCTCGACGACCCGCTGTTCTCGCACCGCCCGCGCTTCCGCGCGACGGCGCAGACCAAGCTGTTTTACTCCGAGGATCTGCGCTCGCAGCTCAAGGGCTACGACGCCACCGCCGCCCTGGCGGAAATCCTCCCCGAACGCTTCGCCAAGTGGCATCCGCTGCATCAGGCGCAGTACCTCGAAACCCGCTTCCTGCTGCCGGGCTATATCCTGTCGAGCCAGGGCGACCGCGTCTCGATGGCCAATGCCGTCGAGGGACGCTTCCCGTTCCTCGATCATCGCCTCGTCGAGTTCGCCTCGCGCATCCCCACCGAGATGAAGCTCAAGGGGCTGAACGAGAAGCAGATTCTGAAGCGCGCCGCGGCCGGGCTGATCCCGGCCTCGATCGCCGACCGGCAGAAGCAGCCCTACCGCGCCCCCGACAGCATCAGCTTCCGCAACGCCGCCTATGTCGAGGACGTGCTCGCGACCCCGACCGGGCTGTTCAACCCCATCGCCGTGCAAAAGCTCGCGCACAAGGCGCGGAGCGGCACCATGTCCGGCTTCCGCGACAACGCGGCGTTTGTCGGCATCCTCTCTACCCAAATGTGGCACCGCCAGTTTGCGCAGAAGACCACCACCACTCTGACTGAAAATGCGGCTTGAAAGGACGAACCAAATGGCCATTACCAACGACATCAGGACCTTCATCATCGAGAACTTCCTGTTCGGCGACACCAGCAATGACCTCGGCGACGACGTATCGCTGATCGAGGCGGATCTGGTGGACTCGACCGGCATTCTCGAACTCGTGTCGCACGTCGAAGCGACCTATCGCATCGAGATCAAGGACGCCGATATCGTGCCCGCCAATTTCGACTCGATCGGGCGCATCGCGGCGTTCATCGCGTCGCGCAACGCCGTTCAGGCGGCCTGAGGCTCACCATGCGCGTCGAACGCTTCCTTGCACAGAGCGCCCAGCGCTTTCCCAGCAAGACCGCGCTGATCGCAGGCGCGGTGCGGCTGACCTATGCCGAGCTCGACGCCCAGACGAACGCACTGGCCGCTGCCCTGCAGCGGCTGGGGGTGAAGCGCAACGACCGCGTACTGGTGTTCATGGACAACGCGGCGGAAGCTGCGCTGGCCATCTTCGCGGTGCTGAAGGCGGGCGCGACGTTCTCGCCGATCAACGCGTCGACCAAGGCCGACAAACTCGCCTACGTCGTCGGCAATTGCCGGCCGGTGGCGATCCTGACGCAAAAGAAGCTGGCGCCCGTGGCGCTGGCGGCAATCGACGACCGCAAGGTCGCGGTGCTGGTCGCCAACACGCCGGAATGGGACGCGGCGCTGGCCGAGACGACGCCGCTCGCGCCGCATGGCGGGATCGATGTCGATCTCGGCATGCTGATCTATACCTCGGGCTCCACCGGCCGTCCCAAGGGCGTGATGATGACGCACCGCAACATCGACGCGGCGTCGGACTCGATCATCACCTACCTCGAGACCACCACCGACGACATCATCCTCAACGTCGCCCCGCTCGCTTTCGACTACGGGCTCTATCAGTTGCTGATGGCGGTGCGCATGGGCGCGACGCTGGTGCTCGAAAAGAGCTTCGCCTTCCCCGCCGCGATCTTCGAGACGATGCGGCGCGAAAAAGTCACCGGCTTCCCGCTGGTGCCGACGATGGCCGCGATGATCCTCCAGATGCGCGACCTGACGCCGGGTGAACTGCCCGATCTCCGCTTCATCACCAACACCGCCGCGGCGCTGCCCGAGGAGCACATCCACAAGCTGCGCGGACTGTTCCCCGGCGCGACGCTGTTCTCGATGTACGGCCTTACCGAGTGCAAGCGCTGCACTTACCTGCCGCCGTCGCAACTCGATAAGCGCGCCGGCTCGGTCGGCATCGCCATCCCCAACACCGAGGCCTATGTCGCGGGCGATGACGGCGAGCCGGTCGGCAATGGCGTGATCGGCGAACTGGTGATCCGCGGCCCGCATGTGATGCAGGGCTATTGGGAGAACCCCGTGGCGACCGCCGAGCGCATCCGCCCCGGCCGCAACGCGTGGGAGAAGGTGCTGTTCACCGGCGATCTCTTCTACGCCGATGGCGAAGGCTACCTCTATTTCGTCGGCCGCAAGGACGACATCATCAAGACGCGCGGCGAGAAGGTCGCGCCCAAGGAAGTCGAGGCCGCGCTCTACGCCCACCCCGGCGTGTCCGAGGCAGTGGTCGTCGGCATCCCCGACGCGGTGCTCGGCCAGGCGGTGAAGGCCATCGTCGTGCTCGCCGATCCTGATGTCACCGAAGGCGAATTGGTCCGCCACTGCGCCAAGCTGCTCGAAGATTTCATGGTGCCCAAATCGATCGATTTCCGCACCAGCCTACCCAAGACCGATACGGGCAAGGTCAGCCGCCGGCTGGCCGCCGAGTCCCTGGAGCTCATCTGATGCTGCACATTCCCAACAGCTTCTCCGCCGATACGCTCAAGCTCGACCCCAAGCTTGAGGTCGCCAAGATTGTCGGCGGCCTACGAAGCCAACTGCGCAGCATCAAGAAGTGGGGTCTCGTGCTCGGCCTCTCGGGTGGCATCGACTCGTCGGTGTCGCTGGCGCTCGCGGTCGAGGCCGTGGACCGGCGCAATGTGCAGGTGCTGTTCATGCCGGAACGGGATTCCGATCCCGAAAGCCTGCATCTCGGCCGCGTGGTCGCCAATCACTATGGCGTTGAGGGCGTGGTCGAAGACATCGGCCCAACGCTCGATGCACTGGGCTGCTACGCCCGCCGCGACGCCGCGATCCGCACCATTGTGCCGGACTATGCTTCGGACTGGGCCTGCAAGGTGGTGATCGGCCAGAGCGGCGAGGGCAAGGGTTACACCATGACCTCGCTGGTGGTGCGCTCGCCGGCCGGCGTGCAGTCGACGCACCGCATGAGCTCGGAAGTTTATCTCGCCGTGGTCGCCGCGACCAACATGAAGCAGCGGACGCGCAAGCTCCTCGAATACTCGCATGCCGACCGGTTGAACTTCGCCGTGCTCGGTACGCCCAACCGGCTCGAATACGACCAGGGCTTCTTCGTCAAGAACGGCGACGGCGCCGCTGACGTGAAGCCGCTGGCGCACCTCTACAAGACGCAGGTCTACCAGTTGGCCGAATATCTCGGCGTGCCAGAGGACATTCGCCGCCGGCCGCCGACGACCGACACCTATTCGCTGCCGCAGAGCCAGGAGGAGTTCTACTTCTCCCTGCCTTACGACCTCATGGACCTTTGCCTCTATGGGCTCAACAACAACCTCCCCGTCACCGCCGTGGCCAAGGCCGCCAAGCTGACCGAAGACCAGGTGCTGATGGTCTGGCGCGATATCGCCAGCAAGCGCAAGGCGACGCGATACCTGCACAGCGGCCCGTTGCTCGTCGAGCCGGTCTCCGAGATTGGAGCAGTCTGATGTCCACCGCCGACAGCCACTTCAAGGTCGACGACTACGCCACCCGCAGACTAAGCGACGCACCGGTCATCGGCCGCACGACGCTGAGCCTCTCGATCGCCTCCGTCGAAGGTGCGGTGGCGCTCGCGGTCGTCCTCGGCAGCGCCTTTGCCTACCATCTGTTCGTCCTGCGCATTCCTGCCGATGCCTTCGACTGGCCGCTGTACCTGCTGTTCGCGGGACTCGCGGGCCTGCTCTACGGTGCGTTCTCGGCGGTTGCGACCGGTCGCTTCCTCGACAGCGGCGAGCGCGGCCGCTCGACGCTGCCCGACAGCTTTTACGGCTGGACCGCCGCCATCGCGCTGACGCTGCTGACGGCGTTCCTCCTCGGCTCGATCGGCGATCTGTCGCGCGTCTCGCTGACCTCCGCCTATGTCGCGGGCGTGCCGCTGGTGCTGGCGCTGCGCAGTGCCGGGCAGCGCGTGCTGGCCGAGCGCATCAAGACCGGTGCGCTGCACTATCAGCGCGTCGCCGTGATCGGCGCCCGCCTCGACGTGATGAACTTCCTGCTCAATGGCGACCTCTGGCGGCAGGGCCACCAGGTGACCGACACGCTCTATCTCGAGGACGTGTCGCTGCCCGACGGCAAGCCCGATCTCGACGCCATCGCCAACTTCGCCCGCACCAGCCTCAAGCGGCAGACGGACTCGATGGTGATCGTCGCGGCGCTGCACGACCTCGACGCGATGGAGCACCTCGTCAACGAGATGAAGCGCTTCTCGCTCAACGTCGTCTATGCCCCCGCGACCTCCAACCGCACGCTCAAATTCCTCGACGTGGTGCCGATCGGCGCCAACAACGCGCTGCGGTTTATCCGCAAGCCCCTCAGCGACTTCGCGGTGTTTGCCAAGCGCAGCATGGACATCATGCTGGCGAGCATCGGCCTCATCATGTTGATGCCGCTGTTTGCGCTCGTCGCCCTGCTGATCAAGCTCGACACGGCCGGTCCAGTGATCTACCGTCAAGCGCGCCGCGGCTTCAACGGCGAGAGCTTCATGATCTGGAAGTTCCGCTCGATGAGCGTGATGGAGAGCGGCCACGCCATGCTGCAGGCGCAGCGCGGCGACGCGCGCGTCACCCGCGTCGGAAGATTCCTGCGTGCGAGCTCGATCGACGAACTGCCGCAGTTGGTCAATGTGCTGCTGGGTCAGATGAGCATCGTCGGGCCGCGGCCGCATGCGATCGTCCATGACGATCAACTGGGCAAGGTGATCGCCACCTATGCGCATCGCCAGCGCATCAAGCCGGGCATCACCGGCTGGGCGCAGGTCAACGGGTTCCGCGGCGAGACCAGCACGTTCGAAGCGATGCAGGGCCGTACGCTGCACGACCTCCACTACATCGACAATTGGTCGGTGCTGCTCGACTTCTGGATCCTGGTACTGACAGTGTTCTCCGTCCGCACGCATCGGAACGTCCACTGATGCCGCCGACGGTGACCATCGGCGGGCTGCCGATCGCGGTGATGAGCCGCGCCGAGACGGCGCTGTGGATGCTGGCTGAGGCCGACCGCCGGCCACGCGGCCAGCGTCCGCTCTATCTCACGTCCGCCAACGGCGAAGTGATCGCCCGCACGCGCAAGGACCCGGCACTCCGCGCCCAGTTTCTCGCGGCTGATCAGATCATGGCCGATGGCCAGCCGATGGTCTGGGCCAGCCGCATCCGCTGCCGCACGCCGCTGCCCGAGCGCGTCGCGACGACCGATCTGTTCCACGATGTGGCGAAACTCGCCGAAGTCACCGGCCACAGTTTCTATCTGCTGGGGGCGACGGCGGAGGAGAATGTTCGGGCCCTCGCCAATGTGCGCCGGTTGTACCCGCGGCTCAACATCGCCGGCGCCACGCATGGCTATCACACAGGCGAGGCGCTGGCCGCCAAGCTGGCCGAGATCGACGCCCTCGCGCCCGACATCCTGTGGCTCGCCATGGGCGTGCCGCACGAGCAGCGCTTCGTCGCCGCCCATGCCGACGCACTCACGCATGTGGGGATGATCAAGACCTCGGGCGGCCTGTTCAACTTCCTGTCGGGCCGCAACTCCCGCGCGCCGACCCGGATGCAGCGCGCCGGGCTCGAATGGCTCTACCGCATCGCGCTCGAGCCGCGCCGCCTATTCTGGCGCTACTTCGTGACCAACCCGGTCGCGATCTGGCAGATGCTGCGGTATTCGGAGTAGGCTGGCAGCTGATGCTGCTGCCGAGTGCTGACCGCGCGACCGTCGATCGGACCAAGCTCGAAGGATATCTCCTGTCGTTCGAGCACCCGCAGGGCCGTGGCAAGGCTCTATTCTTCGCTCGATTTGGATACTGGCGGGCCAATTGGATGGTCTTGCATGACGCCCTGCTTCGGCAAGCCGCCACACAGGACGCAACGGAACTGCCAGAAAATACCTTCGGACGAAAATTTGCCGTCGAAGGGCCGCTCACATCTCCGAGTGGACGAACACCCATCGTGCGCGCTATTTGGTTCATCCCCGTCGGCGGAGAGGTTCCGGTATTCGTCACCGCCTTCCCGGGAAAGGAGGATCACAGATGATTGGTGAGTTGGACATTGTGGTTCTGAAGAACGACCTCCCGGCAGAAGGGCTGGAGGCCGGCGACGTCGGTACGGTGGTGCTGGCGCATGATGGCGGCAGAGCGTTCGAGGTCGAGTTCTCAACCCTGACAGGCGATACCGTCTCAGTGGTTACTCTGCCCGCCGACGCTGTGCGGGCGGTCGAGCCGACCGACATCAGCCACGTTCGCGTGACGGCGCCCGCGCCCTAGGCGCGCTTCAGCGCCCGCTTCACGATCCACTTATACGGCCGCAGCGTTTCGTAGAGTTTTGTGCTGCGGACGCGGGCCACCATTGCCGATTTGAACATCTGGCGGCGGCCCCGGGCGGTGCGCACGGCGATGAGCCGGCCGAGCGAGACGTGAGTGTCGCAGTTGTCGGTCTTCCACTCTTCGTCGCCGATGCCGTGGTCGAGATAGATGAAGCCCTCGGCCTTGGCCCATTCGAGGAATTTGAGATTGAGGATACGGCCGCCAGAGTGCTTGGCCCATTCACCGGACTCGAAGCCGATCATCAGCTCATAAATGGTCTTGCCGACCGACACGGTCCAGCTGGTCGCAATCAGTTCGCCGCCGACTTCGAGCGCGGCGAGATGGAGGTTGCCGCTGGCGGCAAAGACCTCCGTGGCGTCCTCGAAGAAGCGCTTGCTCATCGGGCTTTCGGCGAAGCCGGGGACGCGGGTGTCCTCGAAGCGGCGCTGCTTCTGTTCGAGCAGCCGCGTCAGCAGGCGGTCGCGCTCGGCCTTGTCGCTGGCGACGATGAAGCGGACGGCGCCAAGCTTTTCGAGGCTGCGCGCCTTGCGCTTCAGCGTGGTGAGCTGCGCCTGGGTCTTTTCGATCTCGGCCCACGGGCGGGTGAGGACGGAGCCGTGGCACGATTCCGGGTTGGTTTCGCCTGACAAGCGATAAAGCGGATTGACCAAATCGCCGACCATCGCCGGCATCTTCTCGAGGATGATCTTGTCGACCCGCGGGAGCGCCGCTTCGATCGCGGCCCATAGCGCCGCGACGCGCACCTGCGTCCAGTCGATCTGCGTGGGATAGAGCAGTGGCGCATTGTAGTCGCCGGCACCCTGGTCGGCGAAGCCAAGGACACGGATGCCCCCCTTGGTCTCGATAGCGAGCGGCAGGCGGAGCACCAGGCGGCTGTCGCGGTCGCGCACGTCGACAAAACGGGCATCGATCTGGCCGGCGGTGGCCAGCGTCTCCGCCCACACGCTCATGAACTCGCGGGTCTGGAAGATGTGGGCGCGGGCGTCGCCGAGGTCGTTGATACCGGGCCAGTCGGCGGGAACTCCCCGGTGGACGGTGAGGACGAAATCGTCGGTCTGAGATGAGGCGCGGTCGAGCATCACGGAACTCGCGGAAAGGGTGAGGCCACACTAGCGGTTCGGCGGGTGGCGGCTGAGCGGAAATGGCGGGGTTGGTTAAGCATCGAAAGCCCCGGCAACTTCCAGCCACAGGGCATCGATCTCGCGCTTGGCGGCGAGCGGCTGGATCGGCATGCCGCGCGTCGCGAGAAGTGCATCGGCGAAGGCGGCGGGGTCGGCGCCGCGAGGCACAAGCTGCACCGTGCCGGATGCGATCAGTGTCTTCAGCAGGCGATGGTGCGCGAGCGAGTCGGCGCGGGCCGGAGCGCTCACCACGACCGGGCGGCCGGACAAGGCTGCGGCCTGCACGCTGGCGCGGCGCGAGGTCAGCCCTTCGCTCAGCGGATAGGCGAACGCGTCGACCTCGGCGAAGACGCCGTAGAGTTCGGCCGCCGACTGGATATAGCCGGTGACTTCGACGCGGCCCGTGAGGCCCAGACGGTCCACCTCGGCCCGAAAATCGGCCTCGACAGTGTCGCCGACGAAGGCGCCGATGAACACCACGCGCGGATCGACGCCGCGGCGCACCAGTTCAGCGGCGGTTTCGAGGACGAGGAACGGATCCTTCCTGGGATAGATCGAGCCGAACTGCGCCAGCACAAAACGGCCCTTCGCGCGATCGGCAGCGAGGGAGGCCGACAGCGCGGAGCTCTGCGTCCATTCGGGGACGACGAAGTTCGGCGGAATGGGAATGACGCGGCGCGCCTTGGTGACGATGCGCGCAATCGGTGTTGCGTCGAACTGCGCCATCACTTCGGGCGAGGAGAAGAAGATACGCGTGGCGAGTGGCAGCAGCGGCAAATAGGTGAGGCGGCGCGCCAGCGCGAGATCGGCCCATTCGTGGAGGACGAGCGTGACCCCCTGTCCCTTGGTGCGAGCGCGCGCCGCCGCGGCAATCGGGGCAAACGGGCGCTTCTTCCACGCCACCACTGGCAGGTTGATGACGAGATCGTCGGACGCTTCGAGCCCACGGCCAAGCGAGAGCGTTGGCGCGCTCATATGCAGCGCGGTCTGGCGGGCGAACTCTTCGACGCCGCAGGTCGTCGTCGCGTCCGAGACGAGGAACAGATGCCGCACGCCTATCTCCCGGCGCGATACTGGCTGGTCTCGATGCCGCCGATCGACAGCAGCCGGCCGAGTGCCACGTTCACCGGATGCGAGGCCAGCAGCAGGCTGCGCGAGCGCAGCAGTTCGCGGACGAACCGAAACGGCGACAGCGCGAGGATTGCGGCGTCCTTGGCGAGGACGGGGAGCGCGGCTTTGGTCTTGCGATCGATGCGGCGGTTGATGGCGCCGATGCGAAGGCCGCGCTTGAACACCCAGCGGGACTGGGTGCGAGCGGCCGGCACGACTTCGGTGATCAGCGCATCGGCCTGCCAGTAGAACGAAACTCCGGCATTGCGGGCACGGGTGAAGAAATCGGTATCGCCGCCGCCGAGAAAATTGAAGGCGACATCGAAGGCCGGCAGGCCCAGCCGCTCGAACACGTCGCGCCGGATGAGGCAATTGCCGCTGCCATAGATCATCGGCAGCGCACCGGTCGGCGCCTTGATCGGCCAGAACACAGGATGCGCGCGCATGCCGGCCCCGATGTCGGCCTCGAACTCCGGATTGACCGGGCCACCGACGATGCCGGCGCCAGAGGTGTCAGCCGCCTCGACCATGCGGGCGAGCCAGAGCGGCGACGCGATCTCGTCGTCGTCGATCATCAGGAAGAATTGCGTCTGCGGGAAGCGTTGCAGCGCGGCGGAAAAGCCGGCGTTGATCGCTTCGACGTTGCCCTGCTTCCGCTCGACGATCGCGATGCCGTTGAGGTGCTCGCGCGCAAAACTGTCGAACGCCGCGTCCTGTCCGGCGAGACCCTGCGCGTCGTTCTCAACGACGACGACCGCGAAGGAAAAGTCCACCTGCTGTTGGGCCAGCGACTTCAACGTCGCCCGCAGCATATCTGGCCGGCGGAACGTCGGCACGACGATGACGGCACGCGGCTCGGTCATGCCGCCACCCGATCGGGGAGCGCGATAGCGCGCAGGAGGTCGATCGAGGTTCCCGTGAAGGACTGAACACCGAGCGCGCTCTGGTCGGGCCGCAAGCCTGCGGCGAAGTGCCTGAGCTCCGTCTCACCCATCGCTGGTCCTTCCCAGTAGGAGCGGCACGGATGATCGGTGACGATCTCATGGAGCGCGGCAAATGCCGGGTCCGACGTCACCGCCGCCCCGTAGATCATGTACTCCGAGAACGCCCTGGCGCGGATGAGCGCTTTCCACCATGGCTCGCCGGCATTGGTCTCGATCCGGTGCAGGATTTTACGCATCGTCTCGACGTCCCACACGATCATCTGGCCGATGAAGTCGTCGGCCGGCAGCGCCGGTGCGGACATACCGAGCAGACGATGCGCCGTGGCGAGCCAGGCGACGTGGTTCGTACTGCCTGCCGCGATTGCCTCGCGATCGACCTGCAGCGGAATGGTCTCGCCGCCGGCGAAGGTCGCGAGATCGAAGGGCCGCACGAAGAAATTGTCGGAATCGATGAACATGACGCGCGCGTTTGGCTGCTTGAGCGCCATCGCGAACTTCAGCACCTGCTGCACATGCCAGCCATAGACGGGCAGCACGCCGGGCGTCCAGCGATAGCGCCGCCCCTTCCATCTGAGGGGGAGCGAATAGAGCCGGCCGGGCAGTACGTCTGCCTCGGGAACGATATGACGGTGTGGACCTGCAAGCGGCGCGAACAGTTGCAGGTCGGACTTGGTCACGACGACATAGTGATCGGTGAAGCCGGTCACATATTTGTCGAGCGTCTCGCACAGCAAACGGCACGCCTCGAAGTCGCGGCTGAAGCTCGGTGTAATGATCGAGACGGGAACAGTCATACGGGGACCCCAAGACGGTCGAGTGCAGCGTCGATGGTGAGCACTTCGGCGCCGCTGGCGATCGAAAGGGCGACGAGTTCTTCGAGAATGGCCGGCGTGGTGCCAAACGGGCTGGGCCGGTCCTGCACATCGTGTGTGAGAAAGATCAGCCAGCCCGGCGAGGCCGCGAGCTCGTCGATCCAGTGCGTCAGTTCCTCGGCACGCATGTGGCCTTCGATGCCGACGGCGCGGAGGAGATCGAGGTCGCTGGCCTGCCGGTTGATGCCGGTCTCGGCGCCGCGACTGCTGCGGAAGCGGCGGGCGACGAGATCGCGCGCGCTGGGCGAGGAGCGGCCGTAGGGGAAGGCGAAGTTGCGCGGCGCCGTGCCGAGAATGGGAGCGAGATAGATGTCGTTTCGCACCAGATCGGCCGAGTAGCCGCGGCCGACTGTCCAGGGCGTACGATGCGTGAAAGTGTGATGCCCGACCTCGTGGCCGCGCTTGACGAGGTTGCGATAGTCGTCGGTGGTGGGCATTGGCTGGCCGTCATGCTCCCCACCGGCAATGCCGCCGGCGGCGAAGAAGGTGCCGCGCACGCCATGCCGCTCGAGCACCTGCGCGCCGTTGACCAAGGCGGAAACGGGCACGTCGTCGAAGCTGAACGAGATGATGGGACGAGCCGGTACAACGCCGAGGCGGCGCGCCGGGAAGTTGCGCGCCAGCTTGTGGGTGATGCGTTCCGGCAAGGTGTTGGGGCTAGGCATAAGCCGCTCCCTGTGGGGCTGGCGCCGCGGCCGATACGAGCTGCGAACGATGCTGGTAGCGGAGGCCGAACACGCCGATCAGAATGGTGATCCAGATGGGGCCGGAATTGGCAAAGAAGAAGCTTTCGACGCAGGACGCATAGAGGCCATAGAGCCAGATGCGGGTGAAGAGGCGCGTGAGCGCTGAATCGTTGCCAATCCCGGTGGCCCGATTGGCGTCGCGGACCGGGCCGATGATCAGCCAGAACACCACGAGGATGAGGCCTGGAATGCCGGCGGCCATGGCGGTTTCGAGATAGGCATTGTGGGCGTTGGCGGCGTTGACGGCCCAGGTCTCGAGCACGCCGCCGCCATAGACCAGCGACTCCGTCTGCCAGAAGCCGGAGAGACCGTAACCGGTGAACGGGCGGCGCTCGATCGCCGAGAAGGCGAGCGACCAAATGTCAACGCGCTCGGTGAAGGTCGCATCGATGCCGAGGCTGGAGACGAACTTGCCCATCGGCTCCCAGACGGCCGAGCCCACCGTCGCGAGGTTGAACAGCGTCACCCCGCCGAGCGCGATCGGCATGCGCATCCCGCGCCAGCGCTCGAAGGCCCAGCTGAGGCCCAGGATCAACGGCACCATGCCGAGCGAGGTCTTGCCGCCGGTGTTGTAGAGGAACACGAAAGCGAGGATCACGAGCGCCGCGCCGAGCAGCTTCGACCACCGGGTCCAGACGAACATGCCGCCGAAGATGGTGAAGGCCATCGCCGGGGCGGTGGAGTTCTTGTGGCCGAGGAAGCCGCGCCAATCCCCCGCGAGCAGCGGCTCGACCACGTCGGTTGCCTGGTGGATCGACAGGTTCGGCATGAAGATCACGCCGAAATAGGCGAGCGCGAGGAGCGCCGCGAGGGCAATGCCGAGGAGCCTGGCGAAATGCTGCTCGTTGCGCGGCAACAGCAGCACGATCGAAGCGGAGGCGACGACCATTGCCGCCATCACGACGCGCCGAATGGCGGTCGTGGGATCGTCGGCCAGCATTGAGGTGATGACGAACCAGCCGAGCAACAGCCCGAGCAGCAAGCGGGGCTGCACGATCTCGCGGCGCAGCGGGTGGTTGAAGGCGAACACGGCCAGCACCGCGAACAGCGCAATGGCCGTGGCCTGGTTGACGAAGTTGGAGTTGCCCGCCCAGGGATCGGCGCTGCTCGCGAGGCTCAGATCCGGAAACGGCGCGAGCGTGATCCAGTAGTAGCCGATGACGACGAAGAACAGCAGCGCCCGGCCTAGAGCGCCGGCCCCGCCATCTTCGCGATGTGCCGCAGGAGTGGTCACACGCGCCTCTTACGGTTTCCGCAATTGCCGGGCTGCGGCGAGGAAGCCGAGGCCCAGCGCGAGAGCGATGCCCAGCGCGACGCCGCCGAAAGCCCCGGCGCCGGCGACGACGTAACCGCGCGGCGGCCAGCTGCGGGCACCCGGCGGCGTGGCCGGGCTGATGACGCGGATGTTGGTGGTATCGAGGGTCTGGCGCTCGGTGATCTCGCTGGCGCGGTTGAGGAACGCCTCGTACACCGCAGACTTGGCCTTGGCGTCGCGCTCGAGATCGCGCAACTGCACCGAAGCGGTGTCGTCGGTGGCAACAGTGTTGCGGGCGCCCTCGATGTTGGTTTCGAGCTGCGCCACAGTGCGGCGCGCCTGGTCGAGATCGAGCCCGATCGACTGCACATAGCGCGCGGCCTCGGCATTGATCTGCGCCTGCAGCCCCGCCAGCTGGCGCTCGCCACTGCCCCGATTGGGATGCAGCGGACCATAGATGGCGGCAGCCGCGTCCGTCTCCTGCTTGATGAGGCCGTACTGGGTGCGCAGCGCCACCATCGTGGGGGTCTGGATTGCATCGGCGTTGAGCTTGCCGCTCTTGGGATCGGTCAGCTCGGTGTGCCGCGCCTCGACGGAAATCAGCGCCTGGCGGGCGTCGATCAGCCGCGTGCTGAGCGACGTCAGGGTCTGCGTGCTGACGAGTTCGCCATTGCTTGCCTCGAGGCCATTCTGCTGCCGGAAGGTCGCGACGGCATCTTCGGCGGCAGTGACACCGGCCTTGAGTTCGCCGAGCCGGTCCATCAGCGAGGCGGCGGCGCGCGTCGCGCCATCGGATTCGGCCTTGGCGAGCTCCGTCTGGAACGCGGCGACAACGGTGCTGGCGATCAGCGCGGCCTTGTCGGGGTTCTCGGACGAAACGGCGACAGTGACGACGAAGGAGCGCTCCTCGCGCCGCGCCGTGACCTTCTTTTCGAGCGCCCCAAGGGCCGTGAGTTTCGGATCGGAGGAGGTGTCGGGCGCGCCGCCGAAGAACGGCAGACCGCCGGCCGGGGCGACGAACTCGGGGTCGTTCTGGAGGTTGAGGTCGTTGACCACACGGGCCAGCACGTTGCCCGACGTCAGCACGCGCAGCTTGCTTTCGACGTCGAGCAATTGGGCGTTCTGGTCGAAGCTCGAGGCGTAGAGGTCGTTGGTGACGAGCTGCAGATTGGCGGGATCGACGACGAGGTCGGTGTACGCGGTGAACTTCGGCTTCGCGACCATGGAATACCCATAGCCGGCCGCGGCGCCGGCAATCGCTAGAATCGCGATCCACAGAACGCCGCGCTTCAGCCAGGTGACAGCCGCTGCAACGTTGAGAGTGGGCCACTCGCGCGGTCCAGCGTCCACGGCGACCGGCGTGGCCGCTTGCGATGGTGTGACCGTGCGTGGTGTGCGCGGCGTTGTCGGCAGATCGCGGCGCGCCAGGCGCTTTAGGCCGGAAGGCTGGATTGTGCCGGTATCGACTGAACTGTACATGCCGCAGGGCCCGTCTTCATCGCTTGGAATTGGCCCCGCTTATAGAGCCATGATCGGGCAACTTCCCGACAGTTCCTAAGCTTTGGTTAACCCCGGCGCGGCCGTTAACTCCATCGTAACAATCCCGGCGCGAGTGCCAACGGAACATGCGAAAAGCCGCATTGCGGGTGCAGGCGTCGGGCTCCGGCGAGTGATTTTGGAGTGGCCGGAAGTGAGCCGGAACATTTTTAAGAAACTTGTTCCAATGGTGCTGAGCTATCTCGGCTCCGGCGGCAGCCTCATTACCTCGAGTATTGCCCAACTCGTCACCTTCGCGGTGCTGGCGCGTCATCTGGGCGCCAACGAGTTCGCGCTCTACGTCACCATTACCGCATTCACCAACGTCGCCGTGCAGATCTGCGGCCTGGGCACACAGGAAACGCTGACGCGCCGCGCCGCCCAGAACCCGTCCGACCATGCGCGCATGATGGGCCACGGCCTGCTGCTCACCGCCGGCACCGGGGTAATCCTCCTCGTCGCCGGCATGATCGCGCTGCCGCTGATCGTACCGGTCTCGGCCGATTGGCTGATTAATCTGGGCACCATCGCCCTCCTCCTCATCAGCACCGTACTGATCCTCCGCTTCGTGTCGCTCGCAACGGCGGCCTATATCGCGCGCTCCAACTTCATCGTCGCCAACGCGCTCGAAGTCGGCTTCGGACTTATCCGCATGACGGCTGCGCTGCTGGGCTGCTTCGTCTTCGGCGTCACCACCGTCGCTCAATGGGCCGTGTGGTTCTTTGCGGCCCATCTGGTGGTCGCCGCGGTCGCGGCGTGGCTGATCCTCCGCCTCGGCCGGCCGCGCTACGAGATCGTGCGCGAAGAGATCCGGATCGGCGCGCTGTTTTCGACCCAGTTCATCTTCAAGGCGGTGCGCCAGAACACCGACGTGCTGGTGCTCGGCCTCTTCACCTCGCCCGAGATCGTCGCCTCCTATGGCGTGGCGCGCCGCGTTCTCGACAGCTCCTATATGTCGATCGAAGCCCTGAACCGGCTGATCTATCCGGGGTCGGCCGTGGCGCTGATGTCGGGCTTCCACACCGCCTTCGGACGCGTCCGCAAGGTGATGGCGGCCGCCGTCGGTATTGCGATCCTGGCTGCCGCGACGGTGTTCCTGCTCGCCCCCCTGATGCCGATCCTGTTCGGCGACGAATACCACTCGATGGTCGGCTTCACCCGGGTCCTGTGCTGGGTCGTGATCCCCACCGCGATCAGCTCGGTTGCGCTCGAATCCTTTGGGGCCGCGGGCCGGCAGGACGTGCGCGCGACAATCTACAACAGCGCCAATTTCATCGCGGCTCTGACCGGCGCGGCGGGCGCCTACCTCGCCGGCGTGGCGGGCGCCTTCGCCTCGCTCTACTGCATCGAGATCGCCATCGCCGTTATCGCCTGCGTCGTGCTGTGGCGCTTCGTCGAGGCTGACCGCGACCGCACCCCAAGCGCCGTTCCGGCCGAGTAGCCCCGCGAAATATCCGTTGCCCGGCAGGGTGTTCGCGCCTATCAGAGCGCCGAAGCCGGGGCATCATGGTCACCCTCAAGGAAATCGCCAATGCTGTGGGAGTGAGCACCGCGACCGTGTCGCGCGTGCTCAATTTCGACAGCACGCTGTCGGTAACCGCCAAGAAGCGGCAAGCGATCATCGAGGCGGCCGAGGCTCTCAACTACGCCACGCCGCGCAACCGCAACCGCGCCAACCAGCAGGGCCTGAGCAAGGTGGCGCTGGTGCATTTCCTGCGGCCGGACCAGGAACTGATCGACCCCTATTATGTCGGGTTGCGCCTCGGCATCGAAAGCCGCTGCGCCGCGCTCAAGATCGAGACCATCAAGGTCTACCACACCGATTCGATGCCCGACCCGGGCCTGCTGCAGTCGGCCTCGGGCGTCATCGCCATCGGCCGGCAGGATGACGCGGAAGTCGCCTGGCTGAAGCGTCACGCCCGGCATGTGGTGTTCGCCGACTATGCCCCGGCCGACGACGAAGTCGACAGCGTGCAGAGCGACCTGACGTTCGCCATGCGCAAATTGCTGGGCGCCCTGGTCGAGCTCGGTTATCGCCGCATCGCCTATCTCGGCTGGAACGACACTCGGGCCATGGCCTATGTGACCTGGATGAAGGAACAGCGGCTCTACGACGAGCACATGTCGCGCGGCGACAACAACACCGAGGAAGGTGGCTATCGCGCCACCAAGACGCTGCTGGGCGAAGGCCACAAGGTCGATGCGCTGGTGCTGTTCAACGACAACATGGCGGTTGGTGCCTATCGCGCCATCCACGAGCTGGGCCTGCGCATTCCCGAAGACATCGCCGTCGCCAGCTTCAACGACATCTCGGTAGCGCAGTTCATGAACCCGCCCCTCTCGACGGTGCATCTGCCGGCCGAGGAGATCGGCGAGACGGCGGTGGAATTGCTGCTCGAGCGCGTCGGCGGCCGCGAACTCGCCAAGCGCATCACGCTCGCCTCCCGCGTCATCTGGCGCGGCAGCACGCGGCAGCCCAACGCTACCTGACCTGTCTGACATAAATTGCGCCCGGCGGCCCTTCTGGCGCCGAATAGCCCAAACATGTCTGATACGACATCGGAAACTTCCCGGATAAATATTTACTGAAAATCTTGCCCCCGCGAATTTCGCCCGCTAACAATGGGGGCAAGAGGTGCGGAGGAACCCGCCTCTATTGTCTGGGAGGACAACCAATGAACCATAACGTCACCCGGCGTCGGGCAATCGGCATTGCCGTCGCCGGCATCAGCATGCTCGCAACATCCGTGGCCATGGCCGCCAGCACCGTCACGGTGTGGTGCTGGGACACCAACTTCAACGGCGCCGCAATGCGCGAAGCTGCGGCCCGCTACAACGTCGCGCATCCCGATGTGACCATCAACATCGACGACAGTGCGACGCAGGACGACATCCGCGCCAAGCTGCAGACGCAGCTGCTGGCCGGCAACACCCAGGGCCTGCCCGACATCGTGCTGATCCAGGACGACGTGGCGCAGAAGTACCTGCAGGCGTTCCCCGGTGCGTTCGAGCCGCTCAGCGACGCCATCGATATGTCGGCCTTCGCGCCCTACAAGGTGGCGGCCGCCACTTACGAGGGCAAGTCCTACTCCCTGCCCTTCGACTCCGGCGTGACCGGCGTTTTCTACCGCAGCGACTACCTTACTGCCGCCGGCTACAACGCCGACTCGCTCAAGGACATCACCTGGGATCAGTTCATCGAGATCGGTAAGACGGTGAAGGCCAAGACCGGCCACAACCTGATCGCCCTCGACCTCAACGGCTCCGGCCTGATCCGCATCATGATGCAGTCTGCCGGCAAGTGGTACTTCAACGAAGACGGCAGCCTCAGCGTCCTCGACAACGCACCGCTCAAGGCCGCGCTCCAGACCTATGCCAAGATCTGGCAGGCCGACATCGTCAAGTCCGTGTCCGGCTGGACCGACTTTACTGGTGCCTTCACCTCGGGTGAAACCACTGTCGCCCTCGATGGCGTGTGGATGACCGGCACCGTCAAGTCGAAGCCCGAACAGGCGGGCCTGTGGGCCGTAGCCCCGATCCCCAAGCTCGCCGGCATCGACGGCGCGACCAACTACTCCAACGAAGGCGGCTCCAGCTGGTACGTGCTGTCTTCGGCGCCGGCCAAGGCCGACGCGATCGACTTCCTCAAGACCGTCTGGGGCAGCGACGCGGACTTCTACCAGAAGATCCTCGTCGGCCAGGGCGCCTT
>JBKJTB010000286.1:0-10625 GCA_046594305.1 Devosia sp.
GTCAGCACCGATCTCGATGCCTGCCTCGCCGATCCGAAGGATGAACTTTTTTTCGACGCTGCCACGACGCAGATGCGCGCTTCCCTGCTGCGCAAGGCGATCGCCGCGGGCAAGCATATCTATTGCGAAAAACCCACAGCCGATTCGCTCGCCGATGCGCTGGATGTGGCGCGCCTGGCCAAGCAAGCCGGCATCAAGCATGGCGTGGTGCAGGACAAGCTTTTTCTCCCCGGGCTGCGCAAGCTGAAGATGGTGATCGATAGCGGCTTCCTGGGGCGCATCTGCTCGGTCAAGGGCGAGTTCGCCTATTGGGTGTTCGAGGGCGACTGGCAGCAAGCGCAGCGGCCGAGCTGGAACTATCGCAAGGCCGACGGCGGCGGCATCATCCTCGATATGCTCTGCCACTGGCGCTACGTGCTCGACAATCTGTTCGGCGACGTGAAGTCGGTGAGCTGCCTCGGCGCGACGCACATCCCCGAACGCGTCGACGAGAAGGGCAACCGTTACACTGCGGATGCCGACGACGCGGCCTATGCGACGTTCGAGCTCGAGGGCGGGATCGTGGCGCATATCAATTCGAGCTGGGACGTGCGGGTGCGGCGCGACGATCTGGTGACGTTCCAGGTCGACGGCACGCTGGGGTCGGCGGTGGCCGGACTGCACCAGTGTTTTACACAGCACCGGGTCAACACGCCGAAGCCCGTGTGGAACCCCGACCAGCCCAAGACCATCGACTTCTTCGCAGGCTGGGATGAGGTGCCCAACAACTGGCCGCAGGAGAATGGGTTCAAGGCGCAGTGGGAGATGTTTTTGCGGCATGTGGCGGAAGACGCGCCGTGGCCGTATGGGCTAGAGGCCGGGGCCAAGGGCGTGCAGTTGGCGATGGCGGGGTTGCAGAGCTGGCAGGAGCGGCGGTGGATCGATATTCCAGAGCTGGGGATTTGAGGGTGATGGCAGGTTCGGCGCAAGCGGCCCACCCCTCATCCGCCCTCTTAATCGCGCTCTGTCCAAACGATCCCAAGAGGGCTCGTTCGGCCAACCGCTGGAGGGCACCTTCTCCCACAAGGGGAGAAGGAAGGTTTGCCACATTGGTTATCGCCTCTCCCTTCTCCCCTTGTGGGAGAAGGTGGCTCGGCAAAGCCGAGACGTATGAGGGGGAAGCCGCTTGACCGAAATCCTCCTTCCCTCCCCCGACCGTACCCTCACCAACTACCGTCTCACGGGCACGCCCCTGCCCTTCGAGAAACACGCGGCCTCCGAATTCCCTCGCGTTGCCTATGCGGCGGCGCATGTGGTGGCGGATCCCCTCGCCGACAATGATCCGTGGGTCACTCTCGCGATCGACTGGGAAAGCACGCTCAAGTTCCGGCATCGGCTGTGGGATCTCGGGCTTGGTGTCGCCGAGGCGATGGACACGGCGCAACGCGGCATGGGTCTGGGCTGGAGCGAGGCCAAGGAATTGATCCGGCGCGCGCAGGTGGAAGCGCGGACGCGCGGCGATGCGCTGATCGCCTATGGGGCGGGCACCGACCATCTGGTCCCCGGGCCGGACGTGACGATCGACCAGATCATCGCGGCCTATGAAGAGCAGGTCGGGTTCGTCGAGGGCGAAGGCGGGCGGGTGATCCTGATGGCGAGCCGGGCACTGGCGGCGGCGGCGAAATCGCCGGACGACTACGCGAGAGTCTATGGGCGGATCCTGAGCCAGGTGAAGCAGCCGGTGGTGCTGCATTGGCTGGGCGAGATGTTCGACCCGGCGCTGCTGGGCTACTGGGGCCGTGGCACGCATGCGGAAGCGATGGACGTTTGTCTCGACGTGATCGCGGCCAATGCCGACAAGGTCGACGGCATCAAGATCTCGCTGCTCAGCGCCGAAAAGGAAATCGACATGCGCCGGCGGCTGCCGGCGAGCGTGAAGATGTATACCGGCGACGACTTCAACTATGCCGAGTTGATCGCGGGGGACGCGCACGGCTATTCGCACGCGCTACTGGGTATTTTCGACGCGATCGCGCCCGCCGCATCGGCCGCGCTGGCGGCGCTGGGACGCGGCAGCAGCAACGAGTTTTTCGAGCTGCTCGAGCCGACGGTGCCGCTCAGCCGGCACATTTTCAAGGCACCGACCCGCTTCTATAAAACCGGCGTTGTGTTCCTCGCTTTTCTCAACGGTCTTCAGGAACACTTCACTATGATCGGTGGACAGCAGTCCACACGCTCGCTTCAGCATCTTGCGGAACTGTTCCGCCTCGCCGACAAGGCTCGAGTGCTCGCCGATCCGGCGTTGGCAGTCGAACGGATGAAGCGGGTGCTCGCAGTACATGGAATCGCCTGAACGTGTGCTCTCGATGAATCTTGCGACCCTGCGGAATGGGTCCAGCTTCGCAGAGATGGTCGACGATTGTTTGATTCACGGCGTGACAGCCATTTCTCCCTGGCGCGACCAGATCGAAGCCGCCGGCCTCGCCGAGGCGGCAGAGATCGTGCATTCGAACGGCATCCGCGTCACCGGGCTCTGCCGCGGCGGGATGTTCCCGGCGGCTGAACCCGAGGGGCGGCAGAAAGCCATCGAGGACAACCTCCGCGCCATCGATGAGGCCGCGACACTTGGCGCCGATTGCCTGGTGCTGGTGGTGGGCGGATTGCCCGAAGGCAGCAGGGATTTAGCCGGGGCGCGGCAGATGGTGGCCGACGGCATCTGGGCGATGCTGCCCTATGCCAAGGCGAGCGGCGTTCCACTGGCGATCGAGCCGCTGCATCCGATGTACGCTGCGGACCGGGCCTGTGTGAACACGATCGACCAGGCGCTCGACATCTGCGAGGCGCTGGGCGATGGGGTCGGCGTCGCCATCGACGTCTATCATACGTGGTGGGACCCGAACCTTGCACAGGCGATCGAACGGGCCGGCAAGATGGACCGCATCCTCGCCCACCACATCTGCGACTGGCTGGTGCCGACCACCGATCTGCTGCTCGACCGCGGCATGATGGGCGACGGAGTTATCGATCTGCGCGGGATTCGCAAGATGATCGAGGCGGCCGGATATCACGGGCCGCAGGAGGTCGAGATTTTCTCCCGCGACAATTGGTGGAAGAAGTCGGGGAACGAAGTGGTGCGCACGTGCGTGGAGCGATTTGCGACGGTGTGCTGAGTCTTCACCTGTCGGTAGTCGGTCTCACCGCGCCCTCCAGTAACTCGGTGTCTTCCCAGCGAAAGCTGGGACCCAAGTATTCGCTGGCGCAAGGTGCGATTTTGGTCCCAGCTTTCGCTGGGAAGTCACCGGGGATGTGGCCGCCCCCTCCACCACGCTGCGCGTGGTCCCCCTCCCCCGCGAGCGGGAGAGGATGGCCAGATTACTACTCCCGCGCGTCGCGATCGCCCTGGGCCACGAGGCCGGCGGCGGGGAAGCGGGCGAGGTCCGTGAGATACCCCCATTCGGGGTCCCAGGCGGCGCGGTCGCCGGTGATGACGAGGGAGCTGCCGGTGCGGATGGCGAGGAAGATGGCGTAGCAGAGCGCCGATTCGACGGACATGCTGGGTGCCGGCGGCGGATAGGAGCGGTCGATCATCAGGCGCTCGATGCGCGGCGGCAGCACGATGCGGGCACTGCCGGCGCCGTCGCGGTGCTGCAGCCAGACCGCAACATCCTCCGGCCTCGGCCGACTGGAATATAGGAAGCTTCCGATCATGACGCTGCCCCGAGTAACCTCAGCTCACAGATCGCATGACATCGTTGTCTGCGACAACATGCTATGCAGTACGTTGTTCTACTTATGAAACGCCAACGCGCCGCACGATCTCGGCCAGATGCATCGGCGAACGGGCGCCGAGCTTGTCCATGATGCGCTGGCGATGCGACTGAACAGTCTTGAATGAAATTCCGAGTTTGCCGGCCACTTCCTTGTTGGAGAGGCCCGAGAGCAGCAGTTCGAGCACTTCGAGCTCGCGTGTCGTCACGTAATGCGGGGCGGCGCTGAGGCGTGCGTAGTAGGCGGGCTCGTTGCGCAGCCGGCGTTCGACGACCGGCGCCACCGCGGCCGGCTCGCCACCGTCCCGCAGACGCTCGCGCTGGTCGGCAATATCGAGCACGGCCTGCACCACCCACCGTTCTTCGGTGGTGAGCGTGGGCAGCCGGTCGATCAAGCCGCGTACTGTCTGATTCAAGGACATTAGTCGGTCCCATAAAGATTTCCTTAACGAAGGTGGGACAGCGGGCGTTACAGCGGCGTGACAGAAGATGAACGGGGCGTGACACGCCCGCTCCAGAAGGGGGAATTGGCGAAGCGCCAGGCGGCGGTCGGGGCGCCGGTGGCCGGCTGCAAGGCTTGGAGGACCTCCAGCAGTTCGAGGGCGTCGCGAGTTTTCTGGCTGACGCGATTGGCGAGGTAGAGCTGGTGCAGGCGGGCGTCGAGCCGGTCGAAGATGGCCTCAACGGTCCGGTCGGCAAAGAAGAGTCTCCGCGCATCGGCGGTGATGGCAGCGGCCTCGGTGGGCGTGACGAGGCCGTGACCGAGGAGGTGGGCGATACTGGCCTCGACGTCGACCATCGGCTCGGTGAGCGGCGGGAAGCCGAGTTCGGCGGGGCCGTTGGTGAGCGCCACGTCGGCATCGTCGTAGAGTTCACCCGAGCAGTAGCGGCGGGCGATGGTGCCGATCGGGATCATGCCGAAGGGTTCGCATTCGGCGGCCCGCAGCGCCCCCATCGAGGCCGCGCCGTAGACGGCGACACCGGACGACAGGGCGAACAGGATTTCCTTGTGCCAGACGGCGCCGACCTGCTGGTAGTGACCGTCGACGAGCCCGATGGCGGTGGCGCCGTCGGCGATGGCGCGCTCGAGATCGCCCATCTGGGCGGGACCGCGGACGACGATTTCGCCCGCATCGACCTGGGCGCCATAGAGGCTGGGGCCGGCAAGGAGCAGCTTCATAGCCGCGCCACCGCGTCAAAACTGCGCCAGCCGGGACGCCAGTTGAGATTGGCGGCGCGGTCCTCGAGATCGGCCGAGAGGATTTTCACCACCGCATAGGGTTTTGCGGGGTCGCTGAGGACGATGCTGGTGGCGGTGATGCTGCCGCGCTCCAGCGAAGCGAGCATGGCGGCGGTGAGGTCGGGAAGCGGGGTGCCGAGCGGCAGGCCGCGCGGAACCGGACGAGCGGGCGTGGCGGCAAGGAGGCGCAGATTGATGTCGGACGCGGCGCCATCGAAGGCGGCACTGTGGATGTCGTCGCGCGAGGCGGCGATCGAGGTGACGCGGCTTTGCGCGGCCTCGGTGATGGCGCGGATGGCGGCGCGGGCGGCGACGGGGTGAGCGCCGTAGCCCGCCGCGATTTCGAGTTCGCCGACGAAGCCGCCGTGATTGGCCGGCCCGAGTACGGCCATGATGACCGGGATGCCGAGGTCGGAGGTCTGATCGAAAAGGCGGAGGCGCATGCCGGAGGCAGCGATCTGCGCGATCAGGCCATCGACGATTGGGTCGCCGAACGCCTCCGGGGCGATGGCGGTCAGGAGCGCGGCGTCTTCGGGGATGAAACCCCACAGGGTCGTCGCGTCGCGCTCGACCAGTTCGCAGAGCGCGTGGAAGATCGCCTCGTCGACGCCGTTGCCGGAGGCGAGGCCGTTGGTGTTCTTGCACACACCCTTGAGTTCGGAGTGCTCGCCTTCCATGTCGACGATGTCGAGGGGGAGCCAGCGGGTGTTACCGGTGAAGAGATCCGTGCCGGCGATCCAGGTGATCGGGAGCGTCGTGTCGAACGCCGTTCCATAGGGCAGCCAGCGCTCGGGATTGAACCAGGCTTCGCCGGCAGCACTGAACTCGTCGGCGGTGGCAAGACGGCGGGCGCCCACCGGCGCCTCGGCGATGGCGCCTTCGACGGCTTCCATTGCGGCAGAGATGCAGGCGGCGGCGTCGGTCAGGCCCTTGCCCTGCGATCCTGCGAGATGGCGGGAGTTGGGGCGGAAGGCGGCCCAGCAGGGAATGCCGATGCGGTCGAGCCCGGTCTGGCGGGCGACGCGGGTGATGCCGAGTTCGACAAGATGCGGCCAGACGCGGCGGACCGATTCCGCCGCAGGAAGCGTGCGGTCGCTATAGGCAGAAGACGTGGGGCCGTCCGAGGCACTGCTGTCGAAGTGTGGCAATGCGCGTTCGGACGGCCTCAAGGGCATTAGACCTTCATGGTGCCAAGGATCCAGGACGCCGGACGGCGCTCCTGCGGCAGGGCGATGGAAACGTCTTTGCCGGGCTTGGTCAGGATCGGCTCGCGGCGGGTGTCGGCAACAGTGACGGGAGTGCCGTCCGGGCCGGGGAAGGTGATCTGCATGGCGGTGGTCCTTTCAGGGTAAGATCCTGAAAGACTATGCCGCACCGCAGGAGGGCGCGCCCTCACTGCGACCTAGGACGGAGCCCTAGACAAATCCGGCTCGCCGCAGCCCCTCGAAGTAGTGGTTCAGCTCCTTGGGCTTGAACGGAAACAGATAGTCGGCCAGCCGGAAATCGGGGTGCTCTGCGAGGTACACATCGCGATGGCGCGCGGCCTCCTCGAGATTGCCATTCATGGCCTCGACCGCCGCAATGAAGCGCGCGGCGGGCTCGCGGTTTTTCATGCGGCCCGCCATCTCGGACGCCGCGGCGTAGTTGCCGAGGAAGTAGTCGGCGCTGGCGGTCGCCCAATAGTAAAGGTCCGGCGCGAGTGGGTTGAGGTTCAGCGCCTTGTCCAGCACGCCGCGAGCTTCCGAAATTTTGCCCTGGTGGATGAGCCCGTCGCCGTACTGGAACAGGACGTCGGCGCTATGGGGACCAAGCTGGGCGGCCGAGCGGAGCGATTCGACCGCTTCATCGATGGCGCCGGCGTAGATCAGGGCATGGCCAACTTCCCGGTGCCCCAGGGGGTCCATCGGGTCGAGCGCGGTGGCTTCGCGGGCGAGCCCAATGGCCTTGTCGATCCGGGCGCGCTCGTTGCGATCGAGCAGGAGCCACTCGACGCTGAAGGCGCGGGCCATCATGGCGAGCGGCGCAACGAAATCGCGTGACAGCTTCAGGGACTGCCGGAAGTGGGCTTTGGCGCGCCGGACGGCGCGCAGATCGATCGAGCGCATGTCCTCGACGCCCAGCAGATAGTGGACATAGGCCGAGGCCGAGCCGGTGGTGCGGTAGATGCGCCGTTCGGTGCGCTCGATGCCGCTGGCGAGGCGCGTGCCGATGGCGGCGGCGAGGTGGAAATGATGGGCGTTGAGGTCGGCCGGGGTGAAGCGCAACTCCTCGGTCAGGAGTTGCTCATGCGTCTCGACACGGGTCAGAGCCACGCACAGCCGGTGGCCGTCGCCCGTGGGCGCAAAGCGCGTGGTGACGAGATAATCGGCGCCATAGGGGTTGCCGGCGGGGAATGGCGACTGGGCCAGCAGCCGCGCGGTGTGCGGCGCGAAGACGGCGAAGGTGCGGAGGCGCCCCAGCGTATGGGTGACTTCGTCGATCAGCGCCTCGCCCAGCCTGCGGTCGGCGACGGGCAGCGGGCCATCGCCGGGGGGCAGGATAAGGACGCGCGGGATGCTGTCGACCGAGACGGCCAGCGCCGGCGACGGCTCGTTGATGCGCAGGCGCGCGGCGATCGGGGTCTCGTTGGTGAGTTCGCGCAGCAGGGCCTGCGTCTTGGTCTCGGGGTCGTTGCCGAGGTCGGCACGGAGCCGCGCAGCGTAGCGGTCGTAGATGGTGCGAACCTCGAGCGGATCCTGCCGGGCCGCGACCATGCCGGCACGAACGACAGCGTCGTCGTAGGGGGCTTCGTCGGCGAGGCGGCGCAGCACCTGCTGGGCCACCGGCCCGCCGGCGCGCTCGGCTCCTGCGAGCGCGAGTTTGACGAAGCGATCGCGCAGCCAGGCGCGCTGCTCGGCGATCCACTGGCCGGTGAGCTCCGAGCCGTCCTCGATGTCGGCGAGGAAATCGCCGGCATAGAGTTCGGCGATCAGGCGCAGGCCCGCGACGCCGTCGACGCTGTCGATGGCGAGGAATTGCGAGAGGTCGGAGGGGAGCGTCGAGTCGTCACGGCCGATGGTGAAGGGGGTGACCCTGAGGATCGAACGGCCGTCCACCTGCTCCCAGGCCCGGATGCGCGACACAAGCTGGCGGAGACTGGCGCTCGCCCGGACGGCAGGGGCGCCTTCCCAGAGCTTTGCGGCAAGGGTTTCGCGGGTCATGACGCGCGAGGGCGCCAGGTCGAGCAAAGCCACGGCCAAAAAGGCCGCACGCGGCAGCCTTGGCCCACTTCCCCCGGATACACGCGTCGGCCCGAACAGCCTCAGCATTCCCAACCGCCTGACAGCCTAGGACATTGTCCCTAGTCCAATGCCCTAGTTCTAAGGATTTTTGCCGCCAATCGCCAGCACAAAGGCCAGAATGGTTGTCGGAACCATTCCGGCTCACCGCGCCGGTGATTGCTAGCGCGACAGGGCCTGAATCTCGCGGTTTGCCCGGGCCAGACGGTCGGCGAGGCTGCGGCCGACGGCGAGCGAGAGGGCGAGGCGCAGTTCGGGCGCGGCGGCACCGAAGGCGTCGAGGGCCTCGGTGGTCAGTTCGAGCACTTCGGCGGGCGAGGCGGCGATGACGTCGGCGGTGCGCCGGCCGCGGCCGAACAGGGCGATTTCACCGAAGACATTGCCTGCATCGATGGTGCTGATCCGGCGGCTCGAGCCGGAGGCGATGGGGATCGACACGTCGACGCGGCCCTTGACCAGGAAGTAGAGGGCGCGGGCGGCCGTGCCGGTGTGGATCAGGACCTCGCCCTGCGCCACGTCCTGCCGCGTCATGTGCGACAGGAGTTTGTCGAGCGAGGACGCATCCCAATCGGCGAGCAGCGGAAACGCGCTGAGCGCGACGCGGTCCTCGGACAGGGCCTCGGCCTCGAGGATGCGGGCAAGGAGAGCATCCTCGAAATATTCGAGCGCGGCATCGACCGACGAGAAGCCCTTGTCCCCACCGATCGAGCGCAGGGTGCCTTCCGGGCTGACGACCGCCATCTGGCACCCCGACGCGGTGAGGGTTTCCTGCAGCATGCGCAGGAGCTCGGCGGAGATCGGATGCATGCGCCGCAGGCGGGACATATCGAGGATGAGGAAGAGGAAACCCGAGACCTCCGAGCCGATGCGGCGGCTGACTTTTTCGGCTTCGACGAAGGTGAGATCGCCCTGCAATTCGCATACGGCGATGGCATGGCCGTCTTGGTCGAGCGCCGCCACTTCGGCCTGGCGGCGCATGCGGCTCGAGCGGACGTCGGTGCCGCGATAGAAGCGGCGGATGGGGTCCTGCCCCGGGCCGCGATCCTCGAACAGATGCAGGCGGAAATTGCGCGAGATGTCTTCGCACACTCTCACGCCGCGCTCGGAATTGCCGACCGCATCGAGGCGCGGCGAGAAGACGCCGATGCCCAGATGTCCGGGCAGCACCGCGGTGATGCCGCCGCCGACGCCGCTCTTGGCCGGCAGCCCGACATCGAACTGCCAGCCGCCGGCGTAATCGTACATGCCGCAGGTGTTCATGACTGATAGCACCGAGCGGACGTGCTCGGCGGCGACGGCGCGTTCGCCGGTCAGCGGGTTGATGCCGCCATTGGCGAGGGTGGCGCCGATGATGGCGAGATCGACGGTGTTCACCAGCAGCGAGCACTGGCGGAAATAGAGGTCGAGATGCTCTTCGACATCGCCGCCGATCATGCCGGAATTGAGTTCCAGAAAGGCGATGGCGCGGTTGCGGTGGCCGGTGGAGCTTTCGGAGCGATAGACCGCCTCGTCCATGGTGAGGCGGCGGCCGGCGAAATTCTGGAACATCTCGAGGATGCGCTCGAGGCGCTCTCCGTGCGAGGTGCCCTTCACCAGCGCGGTCGAGGCGATGGCACCGGCATTGACCATGGGGTTGAAGGGACGGTTGTTCTTTTCGTCGAAGACGATGGAGTTGAAGGCTTCGCCCGACGGCTCGACGCCGATCTTGCGCAGCACTTCCTCGCGGCCGTGATCCTCGAGCGCCAGCGCATAGATGATCGCCTTGGACACCGACTGGATGGTGAAGAGCGCGTTGGCGTCGCCGGCTTCGTAAATATAGCCGTCCATGGTGACAAAGGAGATGCCGAACTGGTCCGGATCGACGCGGTCGAGCTCCGGAATGTAGTTGGCGAGGCGGCCGGATCGGTTGGCCTTGTGCTTGTCGTGGAGCGTCTGGAGATACTGCCAGACGGGAAGAGGTGTTGCGGACATCAGGGCCGTGGACGCTGGAAAACTAGGCAGAATAGCCATGCGCTCAGGAAATAGGCAACAACTCATCCGAGGTATGGGATGGGAGGCTTTGCGTTAGCGGCTAGCCCCCACCCACCGGCTTCGCCGGTCCCCCCTCTCGATGGGAGGGATGGGCTCCACTCAAGCGGAATAATCTGGCGTATCCCTCCCATCGGGGAGGGGGGGACCACGCGTAGCGTGGTGGGTGGGGGCTTGCGGCGTCGCGAGGGACCTCAGTTCACCCTGAAATTCTTGAACTGCCAGGGGTCGTTGCGGTCGAGGTCTTCCTCGAACAGGGCTTCGCGGCCCTGGAGCGGGGTCCAGTCGCTGTATTCGCCGACGACTTCACCGAGGTAGGGCGAGGCGATTTCG
>JBKJTB010000287.1:0-3858 GCA_046594305.1 Devosia sp.
CCGGTTCGTGGTTGGACCCGATGATGTGCTCGTGCCCGACACCGATGCCAAGGCCGAAGGCCGCGGCGTGTGGGTTACCCTCGGCGAGACGTTCGTTGCCGAGGCGATCAAGAAAAAGGCTTTCGCCAGAAGCCTCAAGACATCAGTCACCGTGCCTGACGATCTGGTGGCGCTGACCCGCCTCAGGCTCGAGCAGCGCTTCGTCAATTCGCTGCAGATGGCGCGCAAGTCCGGGCAGCTGATGACCGGTGCCATGAAAGTCAAAGCGGCGCTCGAGACCGGCGAGGCGATCGCCCTGTTTACGGCCACCGACGCCGCCGACGACGGCCGCAAGAAGATGATGGCGACCCTCAAGGCGTCCTCAAAAGCCGCCGAAGAACAGGGCCTTCCGGGGGCCGACCGGCCCCATTTCGAATTGCTCGATTCCGCCCAATTGGGTTTGGCACTCGGGATTGAAAGTGTGATACATGCTGCGCCGACCCAAGGGGCAGCAGGTGAAGTAGCGGTGAAACGGGCCGAGAGGTTGGCCCGTTACATTGCCAATTGACCTTTGAAAGAGCGAGATTTTATGGCTGACAGCGACGACAAGACCCAGGACGGAGCCCACAAGAAGACCCTCACCCTAAAGGGTGGACCTTCTGCTGGCGCGCGCCCGGGCATGTCCCGCGGCCCCCGTACCGTGGTCGTCGAAAAGCGTACCCGCGTCGTGCCGCATACCAATCCGAGCGCGCCCGCCCGTCCGGCATCGAACGGAGCAGCGCCCGCGCGTCCGCCGACCCGCAGCAGCGACACCGGCCGTCCGCCGCAGCGGCCGACCGTCAATCCCAATGTTCCGCGCAACCCGGGGCTCTCGAGCGCCGAGGCCGAAGCGCGCGCTCGCGTGCTGGCTCAGGCCGGTGCCCGCCAGGCCGAGGATGACCGCCGCGCCCGCGAGGCCGACGCCCGCCGCACCGAGGAAGATGCGCGCCGCCGCGAAATCCGCGAAGCCGCAACCCGCGCCGATGTCGAACGCGCCGCCGCCGTTGCGGCCGCCGAAGCTGCAACCGTCGAAGCCGATCGTCCGGCGTCCCAGTCCGCCGAAGAGCGTCCGGCCGCGCCCGCACGTCCGGGCGGCTTTGAAGCCCGCCGTCCGTCGGCGCCCGGTGCCGACCGCCGTCCCGGCGGTCCGTCCACCGATCGTCGTCCGGGTGGTCCCTCGACTTCGACCGATCGCCGCCCTGGTGGCCCGTCCACGGGCCGTCCGGCCGCTCCCGGCGGTGCCCGCCCGAGTTTTTCGCGCCCGGGTGGTCCGGCCCCGATTCCGAACGTGCCGACGCCGCCGTCCGAGGCCGATGGCCGCCGCACGCGCACCGTGCCGCCCGCTGCCGGCCGTCCGCCCGAGACCGAGGAACAGCGCCGCGCTGCCGCCCGTGCGACCCCCGAGCGTCCCAACCGGCGCGCCGACGAGGCCGCCTTTGCCCGCAGCCGCCTGACCGTTTCGACCGCCACCACCGAGAGTGATCGCGATCGTGGTCCGTCGCTGGCGGCCATGCGCCGCCGTCGCGACAAGAAGATGGGCCGCAACCAGCAGGTGGCGCCAAAGCTTGCCCGCGAAGTGACGATCCCGGAAGCCATCACCGTCGGCGAACTCGCCAACCGCATGGCCGAGCGCTCCGTCGTCGTCATCAAGATGCTGATGGGCATGGACCGCATGGTCACCATCAACGATGTCCTCGATGCCGACACCGCCGAATTGCTCGCCACCGAACTCGGCCACACCGTCAAGCGCGTGTCCGACGCCGACGTCGAATCCGGCCTCTACGACCTGCCGTCCGACGACAAGGCCGAGGATCTGACGCACCGCGCGCCGGTCGTGACCATCATGGGCCACGTCGACCACGGCAAGACCTCGCTGCTCGACGCCATCCGCCAGACCAATGTGGTGTCGGGCGAAGCCGGTGGCATCACTCAGCACATCGGCGCCTACCAGGTCGAAATGAACGGCCAGCGCGTCACCTTCCTCGACACGCCGGGCCACGAAGCCTTCACCGCCATGCGGGCCCGCGGCGCGCAGGCGACGGACATCGCGGTTCTCGTGGTTGCTGCCGATGACGGCGTCATGCCGCAGACCATTGAATCGATCAAACACGCCAAGGCTGCCGGCGTGCCGATCATTGTCGCCATCAACAAGATGGATAAGCCCTCCGCCAATCCGACCCGCGTCCGCACCGAGTTGCTCCAGCACGAAGTGTTCGTCGAATCGATGGGCGGCGACGTGCTCGACGTCGAAGTGTCGGCCGTCACCAAGGCCGGTCTCGACAAGCTGCTCGAAACCATCCTGCTGCAGGCCGAAGTGCTCGAACTGCAGGTGCCGCGCGACGGCCGTGCGGAAGGCCTCGTCATCGAAGCCAAGCTCGATCGCGGCCGTGGCGCCGTGGCCACCGTTCTCGTCCAGCGCGGTACCCTCCGCGTCGGCGACATCGTCGTCGCTGGAACGGAGTTCGCCCGCGTCCGTGCGCTGATCGACGACAAGGGCGTGCAGGACAAGGAAGCCGGCCCCTCGACGCCCGTCGAAGTGCTGGGCTTTACCGGCGTGCCAAGTGCTGGCGACCGCTTCTCGGTTGTCGAAAACGAAGCCCGCGCCCGTGAGATCACCGACTACCGCAGCCGTCAGCTGCGCGAGAAGTCGGCGGGCGGCGGTGCGACGAGCCTCGAGCAGATGATGAATCAGCTCAAGATCGCCGGCATCTCCAAGTTCCCGCTGATCATCAAGGGCGACGTGCAGGGTTCGGTCGAAGCCATCAACGCTTCGCTCAACAAGCTGTCGACCGACGAAGTGTCGGCGCAGATCCTGATGAGCGGCGTCGGCGCCATCACCGAATCCGACGTGACGCTGGCCTCGGCCTCGACCGCCATCATCATCGGCTTCAACGTCCGCGCCAACAAGCAGGCGTCGGACCTCGCCACCCGCGACGGCATCGAAATCCGCTACTACAACATCATCTACGACCTCGTGGATGACGTGAAGGCAGCGATGTCGGGGCTCCTCAAGCCCGAGCGCCGCGAAACCTTCATCGGCTACGCTTCGATCAAGGAAGTCTTCCAGATCACCAAGGTCGGCAAGGTCGCCGGCTGCCAGGTCACCGAAGGCATCGTCGAACGCGGTGCGGGCGTCCGCCTCTTGCGCGACAACGTCGTGGTCCACGAAGGCAAGCTCAAGACGCTCAAGCGCTTCAAGGACGAGGTCAAGGAAGTCCCGGCCGGCCAGGAATGCGGCATGGCCTTCGAAAACTACGAAGACATCCGCGCCGGCGACGTCATCGAATGCTTCCGCGTCGAAAGCATCGTCCGCTCCTTGTAACGGCCGCAGTGACGTACAAAATCAATCGGGCGTGCCAAGGAATGGCGCGCCCGATTTGTTTTGATCATTGCATGGGGAATTTGCGTGCGCGGACTAGTACTACTGGCCATCCCGGTGCTGCTCGTGCTCGGCTACTGCACTTTCGACGCAACGCGCCCCGACCTTCTGCTCAATCCGATCGATCGCGTGATTCATCTCGCAGACCCGCTCTGGGAGGGCTGGTACTCGAGTGAAGTGAGCCTTGTCCCCGCGATCTTCAGCGAGGGAGAAGCCTTCGCTTCTGTTGAGAAGAAGCTCGTTGACGCGGGTTATAGCTACGACCTTCGACAGGATGATGTCGGGAAGCCCGTGCATCTGTTCGCGAAGCAGGGCACCAGCTTCTTTCTCGATTGCCGCGACTTTGCGGTGTTGGTGAGAGTCGATGCAGAAGGCAAACTGCTCTCCGCCGGAGCGAGGAAGCAGCGCAACCGATGCGTCCTCTAGGTCACTGCGACCCACGGAGTCATTCCCGCGAAAGC
>JBKJTB010000379.1:0-13672 GCA_046594305.1 Devosia sp.
CGCCTGGATCGTGTAGGCCACGACGTTCGTCAATCGCCGGCAGCGAACGCGTACTGCGGACCGGTCAGCATGCCGCCTTCGACTGGCAGGTTGATGCCGGTGATCCACGACGCTTCGCTTGAGGCAAGGAACGCGACTGCGGCGGCAACGTCCTCCGGCTCGCCGACGCGGCCGAGCGGAAGCATGCGCGCCAGGTGCTTGAGGTTGTCCTCGAGGCCCTCCCAATTGCGCGTGCGGATCGTTCCAGGAGTCACCAGGTTGAACCGGACGCCCCGGCGCCCGTAGCGCGCGGCGAGATTCTTGGTCACGATCTCGAGCCCGGCCTTGGCCGCGGAGTACGCATATCCACCCAGCGCCACATTGCCGTTGATCGACCCGATGGTCACCACATTGCTGCCTGTGCCCGCCGCGATGAGGCTCGGCAGAGCGGCGCGAATGCACCGCATGACGCCGCCCAGATTGACGTCGAGCTTGCGGTTCCACAGCTCATCGCTCGTCTCGTCGAAGGCCGGCTCATCCCAATCGCCGCCAGCGGTGTTGACCAGGATGTTGAGCCTGCCGAACCGGCCGATCATGTCGGCGAACGACGCCGCGACCGAGTCGGTGTCGGTAACGTCGCAGATCGTCGAAAAGGCCGTTCCGCCGGTGGTGATGATTTCACTCGCGACCCGTTCCGCCGCCTCGGCATCGATGTCCGAGACGGCGACCGCGCCGCCTTCGGCTGCCAATCGCCGCACGATGGCACGGCCGATGCCGTGTCCCGCGCCGGTGACGTAGATTGCGCGCTGATCGAACCGCATCGAACGCTCCTCCTATGATGCCGCGCCCCAAGGCCGTGACTTGCTTGCCCGCAAGCGCAAACGCAGTCAACCTGAGCGGACGGAGGGCACGATGCGCGGGATAGACTTCAGTTCATGGCAGGCGGTGCTGACGACACTGGCGGGCATCGCGCTGTTTGCGCTGGTGGGCATCGGCATCCGCATCCTGGTGATGGTGACGGTGCAGCAGCGGCGCGAGCGGCTCAACCGGCAGATCAATGAGCGGCTGAAGACGCTGATGGCCGCCTACAAGGTGCTGGGCGGCTCGTTCACGGGCAACCTCGCGGTGGACCCGGCGCACCTGCGCGACCTGCACAAGGCGGGCGCGGGCGAGGATGCCGAAGGCGCCGCCGCTTCGGGGGGCGAGGACGAACCGCCGGGCTCCGATCGCCGCCGTCGCATCCGAGATGCGGTGGAAGCCGCGCTCTCCGACATCATCCTGCTGGGCACCGAAGAGCAAGTTCGCATGGCCGGCCGCGCCGCCAGCGAACTCGCCGCTGGACGTCCGGTGCACATGCACGAACTGGTGGTGTCGCTCAGAAACTATGTCCGCGAGGCACTGGACCTCGAGCCGGTGCCGGCGGATGTGGCGATCCCCATGCAAGGGCCGACGCGGCCGTCGGGCTCGGGCGGCGGCAAAGCCGGCGGGCGCGGCGGCGACGCGGGCGGCCGCGGTGGTGGTGGCGGAGGTGCCGGGGGCATGGGCGGCGGCGGAATGGGCGCCGGCATGGGGATGGGCATGGGCGGCAGCCTCGGCGGCGACGACACGCCGCCGGCCGGTCGCACGTGACAATCGCGATGGCTTTTGGCAGAGCAGCGGCAATATTCCGCGAACACTAGGGTAGATATGAAGATCGGCGGCCTCCTCCTCTGCTTCGCCGGCATGGCGCTGCTGTGCGCCATGGATGCGGTGGCGAAGGCCCTCGGCGCGCATCTCAATACGTTCCAGATCGGCTTCGTTCGCTATGGCGGGGCGGCGGTCTGGCTGGTGGTCTATATCGCACTGACGCGGGCGAGTTGGCCGTTGCTCGCCAACTGGCGGCGGCATCTGCTGCGCGGGCTGCTGATGGTGGTGACGGCCTGCCTGTTCTTCTACGGCGTGACGCATCTGCCGCTTGCCATCGCCACGGCGCTGGCGATGAGTGCACCGATCTATGTGTCGCTGTTCGGCATCATCTTCTTCAAGGAACGGCCCTCACGGATGCTGGGCGTCGCGATCCTGCTCGGCATTGCCGGCTCCGCCGTGATGGTGATCGGCGGCGGCGGCAGCGGCGCCGCGGCAACCGATATCTCCGGCTGGATCGCGGGGCTGCTCGCGCCGATTACCTATGCGGGGGCGATCGTGCTGCTGAAACACCATGCCGACGACGAGAGCGCCGCCGCGCTGACGCTGAGCACCGCGCTGGTGGCCGCGGCGGTGCTCCTGCCGCTCGCGCTCCCCGGTTTTCCAGCGCCTGCGGGACAGATGTGGTGGCAATTGCCGCTGATCGGTTTCTTCGGCGCCTGCGGCTTCGTGCTGCTGACCATCGGCCTCCGCACGACGGCCGCCTCGAGCTTTGCCATCGTCGACTATATGAGCCTGCTCTGGGCGGCGCTGTTTGGCTTCGTGTTCTTTTTGGAGGTGCCGGCGCTCCGTTTCTGGGTCGGCGGGGCCCTGATCGTTTCCGCGTGTGCATTGGGGATGCGCGCGGCGAGCAAGGCGCCGCAGACGCCGGCGGCAGTGTAGTCCAGGGCCGCGATACGGGCCTGACCACCACTATTCGCTAGGATATGGGGCGGCACACGCCTATGACAGGGACCAAGTCGGCCGCACGCTGGCAGCTCCCCAACAACGCAGAAAGCCGACCGGATGGCCCATTCTCACTACGTTATCGACCTTTTCTATCGCGAAGCCGAAGGGTCGGACCGTTTCCGCCGCGAGGTTCTGCGGATCGAAGCGGCCGATGATGCTGAGGCGGTTGCGGAAGCCGTGCGCGTCGATACCTGGCGCAATACCGACTACTACGCTGTGCGCGCGATCAACGGCTCGGCCCGCAGCGCCGACCGGGTCGTCCACACGTCTGTAGTCAAGAACGTGCCGCCGGCCGAAGAGGCCTCGCCCATCGAAGTCGCGTCCGGCAGCTGACGGGTCGCGCTAGGCGCCGACCTTTGCCGCGTCGCTAGCCAGCGCCGCCTCGAGGTCGCGCGGATCGACCAGCCAGGCGAGCGTCATCGGGCCGGTGGTCAGCATGATGACCGTTGCGACGTGCCGGAACGCCGCAAAACTCACATCGAGCCGCTCTTCGTCGACGCTGACGCGATAGCGTCCGGCTGGATAATCGCGATCGAGCCCCGGCAGCGTGAATGGCGCCTGGAAGGTGACGGTCGTCGATCGCGTCTCGATGGACAAATGCGCTCTCCGCTCGCTGGTCGAGCAGCGTTCTAGACGATGTCGCGCCAAGTCAGGCGGAAATGCGGCGGGTTCTGTTCTCAATCGTGACCATACCCCAATCCTCGCCTGTGCGTTCGCCGGCCGCATGCCCATCTCGGTGGGAAACATCAGGAGGTCAGCATGACCAATATCAGCGTCCAGAAGGCCAATTCGGACCGCGCCAACCGGGCAACCCTCGGCAAGGACATCCGCGCCAAATGGGACAAGTTCTCGGAGGCCGAAGCCGGTGCGCTGAAGAGCGAGGGCGATCTCGTGAGCCAGCTGGTGGCGAAATACAAACTGGACAAGCCGACGGCCGAGAGCGACGCCAAGGCGCTGGTGAAGGGGCGTCAGTTCGTCGTGAGCTGACGCGCCGGTTCGATCTCAATCCCGGCTGAGCAGCGCGCGGCTGGCGTTCGTTACGGCGTCCGCCAGCGCTTCCGCGGAGCCCGGCGCGAAGGCGGCGGGGAGGCCGTAATAGCGGTGGGCTTCGGCGACCTCGTAGCCGCCGGCGGGATAGTCTTCGCGCGGCGGGATGTAGCCCGGGACGCCATCGGCAAGGCTGACAACGAACGGCGTGGGGCCGGCCGGCTGGCTGGCCCGGATGGCCAGCGCTGTCGCCGCGAAAACCTCGCCCGGCACGAAGAGCAGCGGCAGGCCGCCCCAGTTGAGGGCGGTCACGCGGCCGCGCCAGGGAGTCAGTGGTTCGCGCGCCGTGGTGACGGCCCAGTTCGACCAGTGGCGATAGAGCGTCGCCCAGGCGGGCGATGTGGCAGTGTCGGCCAGCGCCTGCCACTCGCGGGCGAGCGCATCGAGGTCGCCGGTTTCGGTGCGGGCCAGCGCGAGTTCGACGGGCTCGGAGCGCGCGGCGACGTTACCGCTCAGCGGTGTGAGTGCGGCCGCGAGGACCGATTGCGCCAGTTTTCGACCGAGGCGCTCGGCCTCGGCAAAGGTGCGATCCGGCGGGGTCTCGGTGCTGATCGAGGATTCCGGCGAGTGGCCGGTGCTGACGTCGCCCGAACAGCGCGGCAGGAACAGCGCAACGGCACCGGGGTGCGCCGTCTCGATCGCGGTGCGGGCATAGTGCGGAAAGTCCGCGGTGTAGAGCCGATTGCCCGCGCCCAGCACGACCGGGTGACAGCCATGCGCGAACGCCACCGCCAGCACTGCGCCATCGAGCGTTTCGACACGCAGTACCGGCACGGTCGGATCGATCGGCCCGCCATCGGTGCGGCGGTTGAAGGCGATGCCGGGATTTGCACCGTTGCCGGCCAGCAGACGGGCGGGTTGTCGCGCGGCGGCGGCCCGCTGGATGGCGTCGACGCACCCGTCCTCCAGTCGTTGCAGGAACGCAGGATCGGCAGTGCCGCCGCCACGCCCCGCCATCGGCATCGGCCCGCCATGCGTATGCGTCGCAATCACCACGACATGGTGATCGGCGAAGCCCGAGCGAGCCCGAATGCGCGCGCAGGAGTCCTCGTGGAAGCCGAGCACATCGGCGACGACGATGGCGGTGTCGTTGATAACGAGCGCACGGGCGGTGAGCGGATCATGCGTGCCAGTCGCAGGCTCGGTGCGGGCGGCATAGCCGCACATCATGAGGCCCGGGGGTGGGGTGATGTCGACGGTGGCGGCGCCGGCGGAGATGGGGGCGCTATTGGTCATCATACAGCTCCCCCGCTCGCCTCCTGGTCGAAAAGATCATCCATTTCGTCTTCATGTTCCTTCGGGAGCTCGCTCCCCTGGTTTGAACAGGAATGGACAATAAGCTGGGGCCACCCAGAGGCGTTGTAAACGCCGCGCCCGCGCCGGAAGACCCAATCACCGCAGCCACATCTGCGCGGAGTGCCCATCGTCCGCCGACGCCGCCTCCTTCCTCTCCGCGTTACCAAGGTCTCCCTAACATAGGTAACCCCACCGCGCTTCTTGCGGCGAGGGTATCCCTTTCGTACCGACTTCTCGACCAACGCCCCCTCCGAATCACCGACAGACTTGGCACATCGTCGCGCTGGCCACCCAATTGGTCTAGCGCGTGGAAGTCCGCTAGCTTGGAGCGCGGAGAGCGGCATGAAACTCGGTTTCGAAGAATCGCAGACGGCCTTCGACAGCGGTTCACAGCAAGCTCGAGTATGGACCGAGCGCTGGGTTGCAGACTGGATGTTTTGCCCCAACTGCGGTGCCGCCCGACTGAGTCAGTTTCCGGCCAACAGCCCCGTGGCCGACTTCTTCTGCCCCGGTTGTTCTGATCAGTTCGAGGTGAAAGTGAAGAACGCCAAAACGTTCGGAAACAGCGTCGCCGACGGGGCTTACGACACCAAGATTGCGCGGCTGACATCCAAGACCAACCCGAACCTGCTACTCCTCGGGTACGACAAGGACGCTCGCGAGGTTCGGAACGTCTGCATTGTGCCAAAGCATTCTTCGTCCCCGAGATTGTCCAGAAGCGGAAGCCGCTGGCCGAAACAGCGCGGCGCGCAGGTTGGGTCGGCTCAAACATCTTGCTCAGCCTCGTGCCCGAGTCGGGGCGCATCTTCATTCTCCGGAACGGAGTGCAGGAGGATCGTGATGGCGTCCTCGCCAAGTGGCAGCAAACCCTTTTCCTCCGTCGGCAAAGCATCGAGACACGGGGCTGGGTCATCGAAGTCATTGGTCGCCCCGAGTTCGAGCTTAGTCATGTATACCCGTTCGAGACGAGGCTGAGTGCGATCTATCCGGAGAACAACAACGTTCGCCCCAAGATCAGGCAGCAGCTGCAGGTTCTACGTGACAACGGCTATCTGGAGTTCCTTGGCGGCGGGCGCTATCGTCTTCGCGCGGGAGGATCGTGAGATGGCTTGGTATCGGAACCACTATCGGTGCGGCGACTGCGGTGCGGATTGGGACGACGAGTGGTCGTGCTGCTGTGATGACGACTGCCCGAACTGTGGATCACGACACTGGTCACCGCTCGATAGCGATGACCTGACTGAGGTGCTCTATGAGGCTAAGAACGGCTTCGTCGTGATGCAGTCTCCAGAGACGGCGGGGCACAAACCGCGATACGCTCCTGTCGCGACGCTTCCTACGCGCGAACTGGCAAAGAGATTCATGGTGGACGGCGAACTTACTTAGTCGACACCGCTGTGGTCTTCCACAGATTCTCAAAAGGGACACGCCGTCCTGTAACCTTACAGACGACGGCGTGAAATGACGTCTGCCGCTGCTTCGAGCGGGCGATCCATTTCCAGTTCCCTCCCGCCTCTCGGACCCGCGCAACCAAGAATTTTGGCGCCTTAGGGTGCGTAGCGGTCAGCTTGTTGGCAAGCCAGCATTGGACGCAGGCGTGAATGAAACTCGCGAGTTCACCCTTCTGTGCTGCTTGGTCGCGCGCTGCTGCCTCTAGATCGCGCAACTCCTGCGCTCGGACTTGCTGATCAGTAGCCGACCTGTTGGTGGGTTCAGAGCGGGTATTCTTCTTCCGTTTGGGTTTTTGATCGCCAGTCCCCCAGTAAGTGCCGTCGGGTCCGACGATCACAACGGTGTGCCCACCTAGGTAGCTGTTGCGACCCATTGATCGTCCTACCTCGTCAACGGCTTATACGTCGCCCGCTTCGGGTTCACGCTGTCTGGCCCCAGCCGCTTGATCTTGTCGGCTTCATAGTCCGCGAAATTGCCTTCGAACCATTCGAAGTGGCTATCCCCCTCATACGCCAGCATGTGCGTGGCCAAACGATCGAGGAACATGCGGTCGTGGCTGATGATCACGGCGCAGCCGGCGAATTCTTCGAGCGCCTCTTCCAGAGCAGCCAGCGTTTCGGTGTCGAGATCGTTGGTGGGCTCGTCGAGGAGCAGCACGTTGGCGCCCGACTTCAGCATCTTCGCCAAGTGCACGCGGTTGCGCTGGCCGCCTGAGAGGTTGCCGACTTTTTGCTGCTGGTCGGCGCCCTTGAAGTTGAACGCGCTGGTGTAGGCGCGCGAGTTCATTTCGCGCTTGCCCAGCATCAGCAACTCGTTGCCGCCCGAAATTTCTTCCCACACGGTCTTGTTGGGCGAGAGCGTGTCGCGGCTCTGGTCGACATAGCCGAGGTGCACGCTGTCGGCGATCTCGATGTTGCCGCTGTCCGGCTTTTCCTGGCCGGTGAGCATGCGGAAGAGCGTCGTTTTACCGACGCCGTTGGGACCGATGATGCCGACGATGCCGCCCGGCGGCAGCTTGAAGGTGAGGTTGTCGATCAGGAGGCGTTCGCCGTAGGATTTGCTGACGCCTTCGATGTCGATGACGTTGTGGCCCAGCCGCTCGCCCGGTGGAATGATGATCTGGGCGGACGAAGACATGGTGCGCGCGTCGTTGACCTTGACCAGCTCGTCATAGGCCCGGATACGCGCCTTGGATTTGGCCATGCGGGCCTGCGGCGACTGCCCCATCCACTCGCGCTCGCGTTCAAGCACCTTCTGGCGCGCCGTGTCCTCAGAGCTCTCCTGTGCAAAGCGCTTCGCCTTGGCGCCAAGGTAGGCCGAGTAGTTGCCCTCGTAGGGCACGCCGCGGCCGCGGTCGAGCTCGAGAATCCAGCCGGTGACATTGTCGAGGAAGTAGCGGTCGTGGGTGATGATCAGCACCGCGCCCGCGAACTCGCGAAGGTGCTTTTCGAGCCACGCGGTGGTCTCGGCATCGAGATGGTTGGTCGGTTCGTCGAGCAGCAGCAGATCGGGTTTTGACAGCAGCAGCGCGCACAGCGCGACGCGGCGGCGCTCGCCGCCCGATAGCGTGTCGACCGAGGCATCGCCGGGCGGGCAGCCGAGCGCTTCCATGGCGACACCGACCTGGGATTCGAGGTCCCAGAGGTTCTCTGCATCGATGCGGTCCTGGAGCTTGGTGGCCTCGTCCGCCGTCTCGTCGGAGTAGTTCATCATCAGCTCGTTGTAGCGATCGACGACGTCCTTCTTTTCCTTGACCCCGGTCATCACATTGCCGAGCACATTGAGCTGCGGATCGAGCTGCGGCTCCTGGCTGAGGTAGCCAAGCTTGGCGCCCTGCGCGAGCCAGGCCTCGCCGGTGAACTCGGTGTCGATGCCGGCCATGATCTTGAGCAGCGTCGATTTACCCGAGCCGTTGGGGCCGAGCACGCCGATCTTGGCGTCGCCGTAAAATTGCAGATGGATATTGTCGAGCACCTTCTTGCCGCCGGAGTAGGCCTTCGACATTCCGTGCATGTGATAGATGAACTGGCGCGCCATACCGCGATTTTCCCGCCGTGTGAGGTGATTTGGCGCCGTATGTAGGGGATGCGGGCAGCAGGGGCAACTGGCGGTGGGCGCGGGCGGCCTGCGCCCTGCCCTCGCCGCTCAACGGCCTAGCCAAGAATGTGCATTAGCGTTAATACGAATCACAGAAGGGCGCCGGTTCAACGCGCCAAGGGGGAGTGTCACATGCCATCGCCGTTCACGCGCAAATTCCGCACGCTGTTGCCCGGCCAGAAATCGGAGCTGACGATCATCAATGCCGACGGCGGCGGCCGCGACGTCATCCTCATCGCCGACGAGATCATCGAAGCCCCAAACTGGCACCCGAGCGGCGACTATCTGGTGTTCAATGCCGGCGGCGAAATCTGGCGGATCGATGTCGACGGCTCGGGGCTTGAGAAGATCGAAACCGGGGCCGTCCGCGACCTCAACAACGACCACGTTATCTCACCGGACGGCAAGACGATCTACATGAGCAACTCGGGCGACTGGGCGCTCTACGCCGTTGGCATCGACGGGGGAACGCCTCGCCGGGTTTCGAACGTCCATGACGGCAACTACATGCACTTCCTTCACGGCATCTCTCCCGATGGAACGACGCTCTCCTACGTGGCGATCGAGGGTGCCGAAGGAAAGCGGCGCGTCAACATGTTCACGATCCCCGCGGCGGGCGGGCCGGACACGCGGCTTTCCGATGTGAGCTACCCCAATGATGGGCCGGAATATTCGCCCGATGGCAAGTGGATCTACTTCAACTCCGAGCGCGACGCGACTGAGCCGGGCCACGCCCAGTGCTACCGCATGCGGCCCGACGGTTCAGGCATCGAGCAGCTCACACAGGGCGAGCGGGTGAACTGGTTCCCCCACCCCTCGCCCGACGGCACGCACTACGTCTACATCAGCTACCCCAAGGGCACGCTCGGCCACCCGCCCGACAAGCAGGTGCAACTGATGCTGATGCCGCCCGACGGCAGCTGGCACAAGGAGATCATCGCCTTCTTCGGCGGCCAGGGCACGATCAACGTCAACAGCTGGGCGCCCGACAGCAAGCGGTTTGCCTATGTGGCGTATCCGGTGATGAACTAGACTACGATTCCTAAGGCCCGCCGACCTGAGGTCCGCGCTCGCCTCAACCACCGAAGCCAGGGTTCTTCCTCGCCGGCCCTCCAGCCTTTATGACATTGCGTCTCGACGAAGGGGACGTTCATGCAGGGCATCGAGCTATCGCGCCGTTTCTATGCCGAAATCGTTCGGCCCTGGTTGAACGCGACGGCGCCCGAACTGCAGCACGCGGCGGCGCTGGTCGGCTATGGCTCAGAATTGCTTGGCTTTGATGACGAGCTGTCGAGGGATCACAACTGGGGTCCCAGGGTTCATCTCTTCATCGCACGCAGCAGCTTTGACCTGCGGGCCCACGGGCTGGTGGCCGAATTTTCGAGTATCGTGCCGACGCATTTTCTCGGAGAGCCGATCGGATGGCGCAGCCGGCCGCACCCTCCGACGAGCGGCAGCGAGGCAGCGGGTGCGATTGACCACGGCCTCGAGATCCACACCGTCGAGGCCACGCTCGAGCGGCTTCTGGGCATTGGGTCCGTCGAGAGCCTCAGTTCGCTGCAGTGGCTTGCATTCGCTGAACAACGGCTGCTCGCCTTTACCGGAGGCGCCGTCTTTCATGACGACAGCGGTCGGCTGACCCAGGCCAGGTCGGCACTGGCTTATTTCCCCGACGACATTTGGCTCTACAAAATCGCCTGTCAGTGGCGGCGCATTGCTGAGGAGCAGGCCTTTGTTGGCCGGGCGGGACAGGTTGGCGACGATTTAGGGTCCCGCGTGCTGGCGAGCCGTCTCGTGCGAGACGTCATGCGCATGGCTTTCCTGTTGTCCCGCCGCTATGCGCCGTACGCGAGTGGTTCGGCAGCGCGTTCACAAAGTTGCCGCTCGCCGACGCCCTCTCGCCGCTGCTGCGACAGGTCCTCGTGGCCGAGGCATGGCACGAGCGCGGAGACGCTCTCGCCTCGGCCTATCTCGTGCTGGCCCGTCGCCAACTGGCGGAGGGCATTGGCGGCAAGGTCGAGCCGATCGTCGGTCCGTACTTCGAGCGTCCATTCACGACCATCAACGCCGACGACCTGATCGCGGCAACCTTGCAGGGCATAGGGGACCCGGCGATCAAGGCGCTGCCAGTTATCGGCTCCTTGGACCAGGTGACCGACCTGACCCCGGTGCTGGAGGATCCATCGGCATCACAACGGATGATGAGAGCTCTGCTGGGCTGACGGAAACGCATGTCGCACCATCGAAAACGTGTTCTCAGTGTTCAAGCGCGGCATGTCTGGCGTCTATCAGCATTGCGGCGAAGCCCACCTGCACCGCTACCTTGCCGAGTTCGACTTCCGCTACAATCGCCGCGGCAAGGTGGCTGTTGCCGATACCCAGCGCCACGACATGCTACTCGCCATGATCGGCGGCAAACGCCTCACCTATCGGCGGATTGGTGGAGCCTGTATCGCCTAGTCAGCGCATCTGCTGATCAAACGAGTCGGCAAGCGATGGAAGAGGCGCTAGTTTCACCTTTTGCAGAAAGGGCCGCCGATGACCGACACGCCGATGTCGCAGGCAGAACTACACAACGCCATTGTGGATTTAAGAGCACAAGCCTACGCTGCGGAGCTGATGATCGGGCGGCTATTTTTGATAGTCGCACAATCGCAGCAGACCGACGATCCTCAGTCGTTAGTGGACACATTGCGGGACGCCTGTCTCGCCGATGCTTCCGGCTTTCTATTGAACCCGCCATACCAAGGTGAGGCAGAGAAGGACATGCGAGCGAAGATTAAGCGGCGAGTGAACGAGTGCTTCAGTTCGCTTATTCCAGCATCACCGCCCGCTGGGCAGAGATAGACCCGCCCTCGTCCGCCGCCTTCCGGCTGCGCTTGGCTTTCAAGGTTTGACTTCACCCGCCTTTTTCCGGCTTTGGCCATGGGCGGCTTCGGCGGGCTTTCCAGCATCCGCCTTAGCGTCTCATTGAATTTGGTTTCGTCGTCCTTTTGGAGCGCCAGACATGCCCGGCCAGCCTCTCAGTTTTGTTGCGCGAAATGCCGCTGTTCGATCCTACCCGGCGCCGTTTGAGTCACATCTAGTAAGGCGCGCCACAGAGATTATTTCGACTGCTTCCGCCGTGGAAGCCCAACTCGGTACTTTGCTGGTAACGATTTTGGGTGCCAACGCAGCGCCTGCCGCGGCGGCAATGCTCAATTCCCTTCACAGTGCGTCGGCTTCGAGGGCAGCGATTATGGCCGCAGCAGAAGTAACTCTGCGCCCTGACCAGTTCGATGTCATGCAGGCCGTGATGCGTATCACAAGCATCGCGATGAAGCCTCGCAACCTGATTGCCCATTGCCTCTGGGAGTACTCACCAGACTTGCCAGACGCCATTTTGTTTGTCGAACAAGCCGCAGCCATGAAGCTCAATCTAGAACTGCAATCCGATCCAGGGCCAGCAGACCCTTCAACAACCGGCTGGGACAAATCGCTTGTGTGGGTCTATCGCGCTCCCGACTTCCAGCAGGCACTATCCGCAATTACCCGGGCCCTCCACCTCATAGCGAAGTTCAGGATCGAGTTGCGGATGTCACCTGAACACCTTGAACGCATCGGTGACGCACTTCCGCGGCTATCAAACGAACCTGATGTTCGGGAATTCTTAGACCGTATTCAGAAGGGTCGGAAAACCAATCCAGAATGACGGCGACGATGGCCTCGAACGCCGCGTCAAACACGGCTGTCGGCCCACATTTGCTCTTCTGGATCATACTTTGCCCGTATGTGATGTCGTAATTACTCGACATGTGTGACTTGCCGTACCCAGATGCCAAAGGTGTGCTATGAGTGCGCATGACCGGGCCATGCATTTCGAGTCCGGCAAGCTGTGGAGCTTGTGGGATTTCATGCACCGATTTCCAATTGCCAATCTGATCGAGTTGAACGTGGCGCTGGTCGGGGCGCTTGCGGGAATCGATAAGAGTCAATTCGCTGAGCCAATGGGAGAGAGCGGAATCGAAGGGCTCCGAGCTGCGGTTATTCTCTTTCGCCAACTGGGAGCTGTTGATGAGAACTTTGCGCCAGAGACTTACAACCTCGCGGCGGTGATCGAGTCCAAATTAGATGCGTCCATGCTCAAAGGGGTGATGGTGGGCCACCTTGGCAGCATCCACAATGTTTTCCGAAGCGAGCTATCCAAGAAGGGATGCTTCTTGTTGAGCAAGGATGAGATGGCGTTTGTTGAACATCCAGCTCTCTTTGGTCAAACCGTCACTGATGCGTTCCCAAGCGCGGTAATGGACGTACGGGAGGCCGGTAATTGTTTCGCAGCAGGAAGGTACAACGCCTCAGCCTACCATTGCGTGCAGGCCGCTGAGATTGGCCTCCGGGAGTTGGCGCGGGATCGGAGGGTTGACCCAATGACTTGGCGAGACCCCAAGCCCATGGAGCAGCAGCAGTGGGGGCACCTTCTGGGAGCGATCAAGGGAAAGATCGACAAGATCAAGGGATGGAGCCACGGGCCGGTCAGGGATGCTGCAGATGCATTTTACCTGAACGCGTTTCTTGATCTGAGCGGGCTGAACGATGGGTGGCGACGACACCTGGCTCACGCACGCAGTCATCAATACGAGCGCGATGACATCGTTGGCCTCATGGCCCATACGCGTCGAGTTCTGCAAAGTCTGGCAAGACGACTAGGCGAAAGGCGGACCGTCACCCCCGAGATTTGGAAGCGGGTGCCGAAGGAATTAGCTGGCCAATAACCCGCTCGAACGACTTTCCAGTCTCATCAACGCCAAGCTCCCGCGCGGTCTCTTTGAACCGCGCGGACTGCTCTTTGTCCTTGTCAGTACCCCGCGCCTTTGGGCTTTTTGTACGCGCCTTTGGGGCGGTACTTGGAGGGCTTGCGCGGCCTTTTGATGCCATAGGGCTTCTCACCTTCCACTAGTCGTTTGATAGGTGAGCCGCTTACCCACGACGCCATCAAGGATGGCTGCGGCGCGGCTCACGTCGCCAGTGCCCAACGCTATGCGGTTGTTGTGGCGGAAATCAAACTCCGCGAGATAGCGGTGAAGGTGCTTCTCGTCGCAGTGCTGATAGACGCCACGCATGCCGCGCTTGAAGACCGAAAAGTAGCTTTCGATGGTGTTGGAGTGCACGACCTTGTCGCCTTCGTAGCGCA
>JBKJTB010000396.1:0-13541 GCA_046594305.1 Devosia sp.
GAGCCCGGCCCTGCTCGAGGGGCTGACGCCGCGCCGCCGCGGGCTGGTTTCTCCACATGGCAAGGAAGTGCTGCCGCCGGGGCGGGCGGCTTGAGGATTGTCGCGAGTGAAGTGCTCGCATTGATGGGAGGTACGTAACGCAAGTGTTGGCCAAGGCCACAGATCTGCTGACGCGGCTGCGCGCCGTCGATGTTGCCGACAAAATCGGTGCGCCGGCGGAGCCGTGGCATGCGGACCTGCTGGCCGAGTGGGAACGCTCGGGCGTCAAGTTTGCAGCGTCTTCGCCTGAGATGGAGGCGCAATACTACCGCGCGGTCCGCGAGCTGTTCGGCGCGATCAAGCCGACGATCGGGCCGGAGCCGATCCTCCACGAGGGCGGCGTCTATCATGGCTGCTGGCTCGAGAGCACGGGAACGATCAACGCCGAACTGCTGTCGCGCTTCCTGCCCTCGGTGGCGGAACGCACCTTCGCCGGCTTCGCCACGCATCAGCGCGACGATGGGCTGTTCCCCTACAAGATCGCAGCAAATGGTCCGGCCTTCTCGCAGATCCAGACGGTGACGCCGCTGGCGCGCAGCGTATGGACCCACTACCTGCTCAACGGGCGGCCGCGCGATTTCCTCGCGACCATGTATGCCGCGATGGCGCGCAACGACGACTGGCTCGCGCGCTTTCGCGACACGCGCGGCACGGGCGGCGTCGAAGCCTTCTGCACCTACGACACCGGGCACGATCTCTCCGCACGCTTCTGGCATATGCCGGACAGCCCGCTCGACAACGACCCCAAGCGCTACAACCCCGACAACCCGTTTCTCCCGCTTGTCGCGCCGGACCTCACCGCCAACGTTGCCTGCCAGCGCCTCTACCTTGCACACATCGCAGAGGAACTGGGCGAGGATGGCGCGGTCTGGCGCGACAAGGCGCGGGCCTCGGAGGACGCGCTATTCGCCTGCTGCTGGGATGCCGACGATTCGTTCTTCTACGATCTCGACCGCAACGGAGAGTTCATCCGCGTGCAGTCGGATGTGCTGCTGCGGGTCCTCGCCTGCGAGATCGGTGACGACGCCCTGTTCGAGCGTGCGCTGCGCCGCTATCTGCTCAACACGCGCAAATTCTTCGCGCGCTACCCCTTCGCTTCGATCGCGCTCGACGACCCGCGGTTCGATCCGGCGTTCGACTACAATTCGTGGTCGGGCCCGTCGAACTTCCTGTCGATCATCCGGGCGCCGCATGCGTTCGAGGCGCACCATCGCTATGTCGAGCTGAGCTGGGCGATCTATCCGATCCTCTCGGCCCTGTTCCGCGCGCCGCGCTTCGCGCAGACCGTCAGCCCGTTCACCGGCAATGCCGGCTACACCGACACCTACTCGCCCTCGATCCTCTGCCTCCTCGATTTCATCGAACGGCTGAGCGGGATCATGCCGCGGCCGGATGGCAGCCTGTGGTTCACCGGCCTCGTGCCGTATCAGATCGAGCACCGCGATGTGCAGCACGAGACGGCCTATTCGCGCACGATCGATGGCCATCAGTTCGAGCTGATCAATACGCCGGAGACAACGACCGCCTATCGCGACGGCGAGCTGCTGTTCAGCGCGCCCAAGGGCGTGCGCGTGGTGACCAATCGCGCGGGCAAGATCGGGTCGGTGATCGGCATGAGCGTTGCGCCGGTCAGCGGCACGCTCCGGACGGCGAATGGCAGTGTCGAGTTCAGCGCAACTGCCAATGAACAGCTCGATTTCAGCAACGACCGGCTCGTGACCGTCCGCAAGGGAGGCTACGTGCCGCCGACGACCTAACACACCGCTCCGCCAGGAGCACTCATCGAAAGCTCGAACAGGGAGGACTATAATGAGCTTCTACAACCGCAGGACATTTCTGAGGACAACCGCCGGGGCGGCGGGCGCACTGGCCGTGGCCGGGGCGCTGGGGACACCCGCCTTCGCCCAGGACCGCCAGGTCCGCCATTTCTGGTGGGGCAATCCGGAGCGCGACAAGCGCACTTTCGCCGTGATCGACATCTTCAACGGCAAGAACCCGGGCACCGCGGTGGAAGGCGAAACGCTCGGCTTTGCCGACTATTTCACCAAACTCACCACGCAGATCGCGGGCGGCAACATGCCGGACGTGATCCAGATGGGCTATGGCGTGATGTTCGAATACATCAACAACGGCGCCATCGTGCCGCTCGACGACTATGTCGGCAAGAGCCTCGATATTTCCAAGATCGACAAGAGCGCGCTCGACGCCGGCACGGTGGGCGGCAAGCTCTATGCCGTCTCGATCGGCGCCAACTCGCATGTCGCGATGTACAATACGCGACTCTACGAAGCGGCGGGCATCAAGGTGGGCGAGAACTTCGACCCGTTCGGCTGGACCTATGACGACGTCGCCCGCATCGGCAAGGCGATCAAGGACGCGACAGGGGTTGCCGGCACCGACGACAACACCGCCGACTACCAGAACTTCTCCGACTTCGTCGGCCAGAAGGGCGTTTCCATGTACACGGACGGCCAGTACACCGTGCCACCCGAAGTGGTCGAGGAATACTGGGCCATCTGGAAGAGCATTCGCGATGCCGGCGCCACGGTGCCCGCCGAGGAGACTGCGGCGCTTGCCGGCGTTGCCGAACTGGCGCAGACGGGCCTCGTGACAGGCAAGTCGGCCACCTCCTACGCGTGGTCGAACCAGCTCGTCGGGACGCAGGCACTGCTGCAGGACAAGCTCGGTGCGGCGATGTATCCCAACACGGCAGCGATGGTGCCCGGCTCGATCGTCCAGCCGAGCCAGTTCGTCTGTCTCACCCGCGACAGCAAGGATGGCGAAGCGGCGACGAGCTATATGAGCGCCTTCGTCAACGACCTCGACATGACCAAGGTGCTCGGCCTCGAGCGCGGCATCCCGAGCAATCCGGACGTGCGTGCGGCGCTCGAAGCGCAGCTCAGCGATATCGAGAAGGTGTCGGTGGCGTTCTTCGACGGCATCCAGGGCAAGACGATGCTGCTGCCGCCCCCGCCCCCATCGGGCGCCAACGAAGTCGAGCAGACGTTCGAGCGGCTGGCAGTGGAGGTGTTGGTCGGTGGGCGTACGCCGACGGAAGTTGCCGCGGACTTCCTGCAGCAGGCGAAGGATATTGTTGAACGGGCGTAAGGGTGCCGAACGTGACGAGGATCGGCTCGCGGTGATCAACTGCGAGCCTCACAACCACAGGGTCATTCCCGCGAAAGCGGGAAACTCTGTTGGCGGGACGGGAGAGACGGCCCGGTGGACGGGCCGGGCGTCGCCCGGCTTTGCGCTGCAATGCCGACTGCGCCGTCGGCAAACGGAGATCCCCGCTTTCGCGGGGATGACACCGTGGGTAGGGAGCGATCGAGGCTGATGCGAAAATTCATCCGCAAGAACTTCGCGGGTTATGCGTTTCTGACGCCGTGGCTTATCGGCTTCCTGCTGCTGGCGATCGGGCCGATCCTGTTCTCGCTGTATCTGAGTTTTACGAAATACAACGTCATCAATCCGCCGAGCTGGATCGGGCTCGACAACTACACCTACATGTTCACGCGCGATGCCCGCTTCAGGAAAGCGCTGCAGGTCACCTTCACCTTCGTCGCCTTCGCGGTGCCGGCAAAACTGATCTTCGCGCTCGCCGTCGCCATGGTGCTCGACAAGGGGATCCGCGCCATCGGCATCTACCGGGCGCTATTCTACCTGCCGTCGATCCTCGGCGGATCGATCGCGGTGGCGATCCTCTGGCGGCAATTGTTCAACGCCGACGGCGTCATCAACTCGATCCTCGCGCTGGTCGGGATCGATGGGCCGTACTGGCTCGCCGATCCGCGCTACTCGCTGTGGACGCTGATCGCGCTCGCGGTCTGGCAGTTCGGCTCGCCGATGCTGATCTTCCTTGCGGGGCTACGGGCCATTCCGCAGGAGCTCTACGAGGCGGCCGAAATCGACGCGGCGGGCAAGGTGAAGCAGTTCTTCGCCATCACCGTGCCGCTGCTGGCGCCGGTGATCTTCTTCAATCTCGTGTTGCAGATGATCGAGGCGTTCAAGAGCTTTTCGGGCGCCTTCATCATCTCCAACGGCCGCGGCGACCCACTCGATTCCCTGCTGTTCTACACGGTGTATCTGTTCAGCGAGGCGTTCTCGTTCCTTCGCATGGGCTATGCGTCGGCGCTGGCCTGGGTGCTGCTGATCATCATCGCGAGTTTCACCGCCATCGCGTTCTGGACCAGCAAATACTGGGTCCATTACGAAGGGGAGCGCGGGTGATGGACGCCGCCCTGCCCGCCGACCATCCGCTCATGATCGCGCGCGCGATGCGCGAAGCGAAAGCCAAGCGCGGAAAACGCTCGGCGCTGCTCAAGCACATCTTTCTGATCGCGGCATCGCTGATCATGATCTATCCGCTGCTGTGGATGCTGGCGAGTTCGTTCAAACCGAACAACCAGATTTTCGGGCAGCTCTCGCTGTGGCCGGCCGAGTTCACGTGGGCGAACTATCCCGAGGGTTGGAACGGGATGGCCGTCAGTTTCGGCACGTTTTTCCGCAACTCGCTGTTCGTGACGATTTTGTCGGTGATCGGCAACGTGCTGAGCTGCTCATTCACCGCCTATGCGTTCGCGCGGCTCGAATTCACCGGCAAGCGCATGTGGTTTGCGCTGATGATGATGACGCTGATGATCCCTTATCACGTCGTGCTGATCCCGCAGTATCTGACCTTCCTGTCGCTTGGCTGGGTGGACAGCTATCTGCCGCTGATCGTGCCGCAGTTCCTTGCGGGTGATGCGTTCTTCATTTTTCTCATGGTGCAGTTCTTCAAGCAGCTGCCGCGCGAACTCGACGAGGCGGCGATGATCGATGGCTGCTCGCCGTTCAAGATCTATTGGGCGATCATCATGCCACTATCGATCCCGGCGATCGCGACGGCGGCGATCTTCAGCTTCATCTGGACCTGGGACGATTTCCTCGGGCCGCTGGTCTACCTTAACGACGTGCGCGACTACACGGTGCCGCTGGCGCTGCGCATGTTCAACAGCCAGGACAGCGTCACCCAGTATGGGCAGATGTTTGCGATGTCGATCCTGTCGCTGCTGCCGATCTTTGTGTTCTTCGTCATCTTCCAGCGCCTCATCATTCGCGGCATAGCGATGAGCGGGCTCAAGTAAAAGGACGTTCTGTTGTCCAGTGTTGTTCTCAACGACGTTCGCAAGGCCTACGGCAAGGCCGAGGTGATCCATGGCATCGACCTCGAGGTGCGCTCCGGCGAGTTCATGGTGCTGGTCGGACCCTCGGGTTGCGGCAAGTCCACGCTGCTCAGGATGATCGCGGGGCTCGAGGAGATCACCGACGGGCTGATCTCGATCGGCGGCAAGGTGGTCAACGAGCTGCCGGCGAGCCAGCGCAACCTCTCGATGGTGTTCCAGTCCTACGCGCTCTATCCGCATATGAGCGTGCGCAAGAACCTTGCGTTCGGGCTCAGCAATCTGCGCATGCCGCGCGACGAGATCGAGCGGCGGGTGGCGGAGGCGGCGCGGATTTTGCAGATCGGCGAACTGATGGAGCGAAAGCCGCGGCAGCTGTCGGGCGGGCAGAAGCAGCGCGTTGCGATCGGCCGGGCGATCGTGCGCGAGCCGCAATTGTTCCTGTTCGACGAGCCGCTATCGAATTTGGACGCCGAGCTGCGGGTGCAGATGCGGGTGGAGCTGGCCAACCTCTACAACCGGCTCGGCACGACGATGATCTACGTGACGCACGACCAGGTCGAGGCGATGACGATGGCGACGCGGATCACCGTGCTCAACGCCGGCACTATCGAGCAGGTGGGCACGCCGTATGAGCTCTACAACGCGCCGCGCAACCGGTTCGTCGCCACGTTCATCGGCTCGCCGAAGATGAATCTGCTGACCGCCAGCGGCGGCGGGACGGCGGATTTCGGCAAGCTCGAGATGCCTGCCGAGGTGGCGAGCATCGGGGTTCGCCCGGAGCATCTGGTGCTGGGAGCAGGCGGCGCCGAGGGCAAGGTGACGCTGGTCGAGTATCTGGGCAGCGAGATTTTCGTCCACATGACCCTGCCCTCGGGCCAGCAAGTGCTGGCGCAGGCGGACGGCAAGGCAGGGATCAAGATGGGCGACACGGCGCAGGTGTCATTCGACGCCAGGGCCGCACACTATTTCGATGCGGCCGGAAAGCGCGTGCCGCTCTACGACGCGGCCTGAGCGGCGACGCGCCAGGCGATCGCATAGGGCCACCACGATGGACCGGGGTCGGCGACGGGCTCGCCACTGGGCTTGAGATCCGCCCTCCCCGCCAGCAGAGCTGCACCGATGCTCGTGCCGGTACCGGCGGCTTCGGTGATGACATCGCGGCCGGTGGCGGCGCGCAGCATTTTCGCGAACTCGGCGTTGGCGGCGAAAGGGCCTTCGATGATGGTCGGGCCTTGCGCGCCGATGAGATCGAAGCAGGTGGCGGCCATGAGGGCTAGGTAGAACGAGACGGCGACACGGCGTTCGGCCGGTGTGCCTTTGCCGGTCCAGTGGCCTGTCGCGTGCGGGAATGGACCGGAGCCTTGCTGTGCTGACGGCAGATACATGAGGCCGGTCTTGAGCACGGCCTCGATGGCTTCGGGCGTCGCGTCGGGCAGTCCCTCGCCCAGCAGTGCGTTCTCGCGGCCGCCCATGAAGCGGGCGGAGGGGGTCGGATGGCCGAGGGCATTGACGTTGATGAGCGTGTCGCGGGCCGGATCGAGCGACATGGGCTGCGCGCCCACCGCGAGGGCGATGACCCAGGTGCCGGTGGAGAGAACTGAGAACGGCGCCGGCCGCGACAGCAGGTGCGGCAGCAGCGAGGCGTTGGAATCGTGGATGCCGACATGGACCGGTGTCTTCGCGGCGGGGCCAATGCGCTCGGCGATCTCGGGCAGCAGCGGGCCGAGGCGGTTGGACGCGTTCGCCACTGGCGGGAACAGCGGTGACCAGCCGAGGCGCAAAACCATCGGCGAGAGGGCGCGGCGATGCGGCGACCAGAGGTCGGTGTGGCAGCCCAGCGAGGTCGCCTCGCCGGCGCGATTGCCGGTGAGCCGCATGGCCCAGTATTGCGGATACATCAGGATCGAGCGGGTTTTTGCCCATTCGGCCGGGAACGATTTCTGCTGCCAGTAGAGCTGCGCACCGAGATTGAGGCCGACCGGCAACCGGGGCGAGCCGGTTTCGTCGAAGGGCGGACGGACGCCGTCGTAGTCGGCCGCGAGCGTCTCTGGTCCGGTGTGCTCGTAGTCGAGGATGGGCAGCGCCAGGGTGCCGTCCTCGTCGACCAGCGCGGCGGTGGCGCCATGCGTGGTGATCGAGATAGCGTCGATCGGGGCGATGGAGCCCACCTCGCGAAGACTGTCGAGGATGAACTCCCACAGCCGCTCGACGTCGTAGTGCGGGTACGGCCCATCGCGCAGCACGTCGTTGGGCGTTCGGCGCACGTCGGTCTCGGCCAACCGCGTAAGATCGACGAGCGCCACCTTGGCGTTGGTCTTGCCGATGTCGATGACGGCGATGGCCACGGTCAGTCCATGTGGAAGACGCGCGTCAGCGGCGCGTCGACGGGAGAATTGTCGGCGTTCGACTCCATGATGTCGCGCATGTGCGCCCACCAGCGCTTCATGACCGGATCGAGCGGCATCGTCGCCATGGTGTGATCGTCGGTTCGCGTCAGGATGCCGAACAGCAGGTTCGTCTCCTCGTCGAGCCAGATGTCGTAGTCCGACACGCCCGCCTGGTGCAGCAGGTCGACCAGTTCGGGCCAGATCTCCTCGTGGCGCTTGATGTACTCTGCCTTCATGCCGGGATGGAGCCGCATGCGGAAAGCGTGTCGCTCGCTCATTTGCGTAGTCCTCTCAATTTGCCCACCACGATGGGCAAAGCGATGACTGTTATCAAGAGCAGGCCGATGAAGATCGATTGCACGATGCCCGGCACATTGAGCAGCCCCATGCCGAAGGTGACGAGCCCCATGATGAAGGCGGCGATGACGACGCCGATGATCGACCCTGCCCCGCCGAGGATGCTGACGCCGCCGAGCACCACCATGGTGATGACTTCGAGCTCCCAGCCCTGCGCGATCGATGGCCGCGTCGAGCCGAGGCGGCTGGTGAGCAGCACCGCGGCGAGCCCCGACATCAGGCCGGTCAAACAGAACAGCATGAATTTTATGCGCTCGACACGGACGCCGGAGAATTGCGCGGCCGTCGCGTTGTTGCCGATGACGAAAATGCGACGGCCGAAACTCGTGCGGTGGAGGATGACGTAGAAGACGACGGCCATGACGAGGAAGAGCACGAACTCAAAACTCACCACCCACCAGACATAGCCCTGCCCGAAGAAGGCGAAGCTCGCGGGATAGCCTTTGAACGCCTGGTCGCCGAGCACGATGTAGCTGATGCCGCGGAAGAGGCTCATCGTGCCGATGGTGACGACGATCGAGGGCAGGCTGAGCCGCGTCACGAGGAAGCCATTGAAGGCGCCGCACAGCAGCCCGGTGCCGATGCCGATGGCGACAAGGGTTGGCGTGTCGGCGCCGAACTGCAGCGCAAAACCCATTGCCGTCGAGGCCAGCGCGATGATCGCCGCGACCGACAGGTCGATCTCGCCGGCGATGATCAGCAACGCCATGGCGAGGGCGATCAGGGCCTTCTCGGTGAAGTTGAAGGTCGCGTCGCTGAGCGACCACGGCGAGAGGAAATAGGGCGAGGCCAGCGAGTTGGCGGTGAAGATGATTATGGCGACGACGAGCAGCAGGGTTTGCCACGAGAAGATGGCGCTGCGGAGGGGGGAGTCGAGGCGGTCGGGGATGTTGCGGTTGGGGGCTTCGTTGGTCATGGCGAATACATCGCGCGAGCGACCTCCCCCTCATCCGTCTCGGCTTCGCCGAGCCACCTTCTCCCACGAGGGGAGAAGGGAAGTCTGCCACAATTGTTGCCACCTCTGCCTTCTCCCCTCGTGGGAGAAGGTGCCCGAAGGGCGGATGAGGGGGAGGCCACGATCACGATGCCCCCTCCTGCTTGAGGATGATCCGCCCGGTCTTCCGCTCAGCCCTCGCATTCAGCGCCACCGCCACAATGATGGCGGTGCCCGAGATCGCCATCTGCCAGAACGGCGAGACGCCGATGACCGGCAGGGCGCGGCCGATGACGCCGAGGAAGATGGCGCCGAGCACGGCGCTGCCCACCGTGCCGACGCCGCCGGCAATGGACACACCGCCGATGACGCAGGCCGCGATCACCTGCAGCTCATAGCCGATGGCGGTTTCGGACGAGGCGATGACGAATTTGCTGACCCAGAGGTAGCCGCAGAGGCCGGCCACCAGCCCCGAGATGCAAAAGGAGATGAACTTGGTGCGGCCCACATCTATGCCGGCATAGACGGCTGCGGTCGGGTTCACACCAATGGCGTAAATCGCCCGGCCGATGGCGGTGCGCGTCATCACCACGAAGAACACGATGGCGACGAGGACCGCCGCCCAGCTCAGCACCGGAAGCCCGAGGAATACCGCGCGGGTGATGGCGATGAAATCGGGCGTCATCTCGTCGGCATTGACCCACTGGCCGCCGGCGATGAGGAAGGTCGTGCCGCGATAGATGGTGAGGGTGCCGAGCGTCACCACGATCGCCGGGATATCGAGCTTCCACACGAGGACGCCATTGATGGCGCCGAAGGCGAGACCGAGCAGCGGCGCGGCTGCTATCAGCAGCGGCACGGGAATGCCGGGGTAGGCCTGGTTGAGCAGCGCGATCACCATGCCCGAGAGCGCGACGTTGGCGGCGATCGAGAGGTCGATCGAGCGCGTCAGGATCACCACCATCTGCCCAAGAGCGAGGATGATGAGGATCGAGGTGTCGTTGAAGATCGACGCGAGATTGTCGGGTCGCGCAAAATTCGGCGACCGGGTGGTGACGGCGACGACCAGCACGATAATGGCGAGCGCCAGCCAGATTTCGCGGGCCTTGAACAGTTTTGTCATGCGGCCACCGCTTCGGCACCGATGGCGAGGCGGACGACGTGGTCGGCGGTGAGGCCCTTGTTGTCGAGCACGCTCACCATCCGCCCGGAGCGCATGACGACGATGCGGTCGGACATGCCCATCACTTCGGGCAGCTCGGAGGTGACCATGATGACCGACAGGCCCTCGGCGACGAGCTCGGCCATGAAGGCATGCACCGCGGCCTTGCTGCCGATGTCGATGCCCTTGGTGGGCTCGTCGAGGATGATGACGCGCGGTTTCGTCGCCAGCCATTTGGCGATCACCACCTTCTGCTGGTTGCCGCCCGATAGTGTTCCGGCGTTCTGGCTGAGCGAGGCGGCGCGCAGATCGAGCCGCTGGGTGTATTGCCGGGTCAGCGCGAATTCTTCCGCGAGCTGCAGGAAGCCGTTGCGGCTGGTTTTCTTCAGCGAGGGCAAAGCGACGTTCTGAAAGATCGGAAGGTCGACGACCACCCCCTGCTTGCCGCGCTCTTCGGGTACATAGACGATGCCGGCTTCGATCGCATCGGCGGGCGATGCCGAGTTGAGCGGCTTGCCATCGAGCGTGATGGTGCCACGCGATGGTTTCGTCAGCCCGAACAGCGCCTGCATGATCTCGCTGCGCCCGGCCCCGACGAGGCCGTAGAAGCCGAGGATTTCGCCGGCGTGCAACGTGAAGCTGATCGAGTCGAATTCGGTCGGGTGGCTGAGGTCTTTCACCTCGAGCACCGGGGCACCGATCGTTGGCGACCGGGCCGGGAAGATGTGATCGACGTTGCGGCCGACCATCAGCTTGATGATGTCGCTCTGGCTGGTGTCCTTGATGAGCCCCTTGCCCACCATCTCGCCGTCGCGGAACACGGCGTAGCGGTCGGCGATGCGGTAGATCTCGTCGAATTTGTGCGAGATGAAGAGCACCGCCTTGCCGGCCTGCCTCAACAGCTCGACCAAGACGAACAGGTCCTCGATCTCCTTGTGGGAGAGCGCCGCGGTCGGCTCGTCCATGATGACGATCTCGGCTTCGATCGACATGGCGCGGGCGACGGCGACGAGATGCTTGTTGGCAATCGACAGGTCGCGCAGCCGCGCCTCGGCGTCGATGTGCCCCGTGCCCATGTCCTTGAGCAGCGTACGGGCATCGGTGCGCATCTTGCGCCAGTCGATCATGCCGAGCGTGCCGCGCGGCGCGTGGCCGAGATAGATGTTTTCGGCGACGCTGAGATCGTCGAACAGCACCGTCTCCTGATGGATGGCGGTGATGCCGAGCTCGAACGCCTTGTGGGCGGAGCTAAGGGTGATGAGGTTGCCGTCGAGCGTGATCTGGCCCGCATCGGGCTGGTAGATGCCGGTGAGGGTTTTCACCAGCGTCGACTTGCCGGCGCCGTTTTCGCCGATCAGCGCGGTGACTTCGCCGGGGTAGAGTTCGAGGCTCACATCGTGCAGCGCTCGCACGCCGGGGAAGCTTTTGGAGATGCCCGACAATGTGAGCTTGGGTTGGGTCATCGGTTCTTGCATGGAGCGCTCATCATACACACGACGTCATTCCCGCGCGGGCGGGAACCCAGGGTCGCGAACACCGCATCGTGGATTTGGCCCCTGGGTTCCCGCCTGCGCGGGAATGACGGCGGTGGTGGGAACGGCGCGGTGGGTGTGGTGACAACGAGGAAAGCAGGCTCGGCACTTTCGCACCGAGCCCCACTGACAGGATCAATAGATCTTGGAGAACTCTTCGATGTTCGCCTTGTTGAACTCGAACGGCGGCGCCATGTCGGCCGACAGCGTGTCGTTCAGCGTGATCGAACCGACGCGGCCGATCGAGATCGTGGCGCCCGGCTCGGCCTTCGCCGTGCCCTTGACCAGCTGATAGGCGATCTGCACGGCCGAGTAGCCGAGGTCGATCGGGTTCCAGAGTGCGGCAGCGGTCGACGACCCATTGTCGATGAACTGCTTGAACTCGGACGGCAGCGCGAGGCCGACGACGTTGACCTTGCCGATCAGGTTCATATCGGTGACGACCTGGGCCGCGGCGACGACGCCGACGGTGGTCGGCGCGATGATCGCCTTGAGGTTCGGATAGGTCGCGATCAGGCCCTTGGCTTCGTTGGTCGACTTGACCGAGTCGTCATCGCCATAAACGGTGGCGACGAGCGTGAGCTTGGGGAACTTGGTCGCGAGCGAGGCCTTGCCGGCTTCGATCCAGGCGTTCTGGTTGGTCGCCGTCGAGGACGCCGACAGGATCGCCACTTCGCCGCCATCGGGAAGCGCGTCGGCGGCCATCTTGAAGATGGTGTCGCCGATGAGCTGGGTGCCCGAGGCATTGAGGTTCATCTGGCGGCCTTCAGCGGCAACGCCCGAATCCCAGGAGATGACGGTGATGCCGCGTTCCATGGCCTTCTTCAGCGCGGGAACGAGAGCGTCGGCGTCGTTGGCGGAGATCGCGATGGCGTTGACGTTCTGCGCGATCAGCGAGTTGATGATCTCGATCTGGCCTTCCGCCGAAGCGGTGGTGGGGCCGGTGTAGATCACCTCGACATCGCCGAGCTCCTTGGCAGCTTCCTGCGCGCCCTTGTTGGCGGCATCGAAGAAGCCGTTGCCGAGCGATTTCACCACGAGGGCGATCTTGGTCTGCGCCATGGCCGACGGGGCCGCCAGCATAACGGTGGCGATCGCGGTGGCGAAGGCCAGTTTCTTAAGCAAGCTCATAGTTTTCCTCCCTGAGCGGTTGCGTATCCGGCCGCTTACGCGACCGATTGGATAGTCCCTTGTTCACCTGCATCCGCCACGACGAGGTTCACGCCGGCTTTCTCAAGCATGGTGCGATCCTCCTCGCGGATGCCGCCGTCGGTGATCACGGTGGCGATCCGGTCCAGCCCGCACAGGATCAGGCTCGAGCGTCCGGAGAATTTCGATGAATCGGCGAGGACGATCAGTTCCTCCGCCTGGTTGATGAGGGCGAGTTCGGACTGCACCACCATCGGGTCGGCTTCCATCAGCCCGTGCCGGCCGAGGCCCTGGCAGCCGATGAACATGCGCTTGGCGTAAAAGTGCGAGGCGACGACGCCGCCGAAGGGCGACAGAATAACGTTCTGCTCGCGATAGACGGTGCCGCCGGGGATCACGACGCTGTTGCGCGAATTGTGCAGCAGGTGCTCGGCGATGGCAAAACTGTTGGTGAACACCGACATCCGCTTCTGCGTCAGATAGTGCACCATCTGGTAGGTGGTGGTGCCGCCATTGAGGATGATCGGCTCGCCGTCGCGGCAGAGTTCCGCCGCGACTTTTGCGATGGCGCGCTTGGCCTCGATGTTGAGCGTTTCGCGGATGTCGAGTGGGAGTTCAGCGCGGCCGGTGTCGACTGGGACTGCGCCGCCGTGGGTGCGGACGAGGACGCCTTGTTGTTCGAGTTGTTCCAAGTCGCGACGGATGGTTTCGGGGGTGACGCCCAGGTCGGGGGCGAGGGCGGCGACGCGGATACCGCCAGAGGATTGCAGGGAATCGAGGATGGCGCGGTGGCGCTGGGGTCCGAGAAGGAGGGGG
>JBKJTB010000080.1:0-16059 GCA_046594305.1 Devosia sp.
GCGCTGATCGCCGAAATCGCCGGGGCTGGTCCAGGTCCCGACGTCCTGATGGTTGACCCACACGGTGATTTCGCTCGGCCATTCGGTCGCCGTCCCCGGCACTTCCGATGAGAGCTCCAGCGAGAACTCGAGAGCGTCGACGTTGACCTTGCTGAGCCGCGCATTGTTGGGGAACTGGTACTCGACGAAGCCACGCGTGAACCACATAAGCCCGGCGCGCATACGGCCCGGATCGAGGAAAATGTCGGGCACATCGAGGAGGCCGATGATGCCTTCGGTTGAGCAGAGGCCACAGGGCGCACTGACCTCGCAACTGGTGTAGAGCCCCACCGGCATCGCGACTTCGATGATGTTCTGCCGTGTCGCCGGGACGTCCTCCTTGAACATCACCAGCACTTCGTCGAACACGGCGCGGCAGATCTTCTGGTTGCCCTTCCGCGCCTTCTGCGTCTCGGTCTTGATCAGCCCTGCTTCCTCGAGAATCTGCAGGTTCGACGAGACCGTCGACTGCGGCAGCTTGAGCAGGTCCGCGATGTCATTGACGTTGAGGCCACCGCGCTGGTGCAGGGCCTTGAGGATCTTGACGCGCACCGGAGAAGCGAGGCCACGGAGGACATCCGGGCGCTCTTCGGGATCGACCAACAGAAAATTGCGGCTCATGGACCAATACGCCGAGAGAAATCATCTCAGAACAGTTGATACATATCAGCGTTCTGGTTGACGGCAACGGCCGAAAATTGCGCCGGGTCGCGATTTTATTGTGGTGGCGACGCCAAAACCGGCCAACCGTCGATGTCCCACCCGATGGAGGTTATCTGAATCTTGGATTTACCCAGGTCGTCGCCGTCATAGTAGTGATAGACAAGCATGTCGGTCGGCGCGCCGAACACCGGCTCCTGACCGCCCGGCCCGATGTAGCGGCCCGATGTCTTCTGCAACTCGCTCGCCCCCGCCTTCAGCAGATCGACGCCGTCCTTGCCCAGATATGGCCCGGTGATCGTGTCGCCGCGCCCAATCATCATCCGGTAGGTGCTGTCGACGCCCGCGCAGCAGCGGTCGTACGACAAGAAGAGGTAGAACTTGCCGTCATGCTCGAGGATGGCCGAGGCCTCGATGACGTCGCCGCCGTACCAGGCGAGGTCGTATCTGGGTGTGTCCTCGGCGATCAGCTTGCCCGTCTCCGGGTCGAGTTCGCGGAGCTTAATGCCCGACCAGAACGAGCCATAGCTCAGCCAGGCACGGCCGTCGGCGGTGTCGATCCGGTATGGATCGATGGCGTTGAAATCGTCGCGGCCGCCGCTCTTGAGCACCATGCCCTGATCGACCCAACCCTCGCTCGGCTTGGTCGGATCGAAGGCGTCGTTGATCATGACCCCGACCGCGCTGACCCGGAGGCCAAAACTGGACACCGAGTAGTAGAGGTACCAGCGATCCCCGTGCTTGGTCGCCGACGGCGCCCAGATGTTGAGGCTCTTGTAGCCGTTCTCCTGCTGCGTCCATTTCGGCACGCCTTTTCCGACGGCGCCGGCATTGGTCCAGGTGATGCCGTCGGGCGACGTCTTGAGTTTGATCGCACCTTGGTGGAGGCCGCCTTCGTCGCCCGTCTGGAAACTCACCCAGTGGCCGTTCTCGACGATCACGGATGGATCGTGGATGCGCGTATCGCCGAGCATTGCGGGGGCGGGAGGCAGATCCTGCGCAAGGGCGGCAAGCGGCCAGAGCAGCACAGCCGAAGCGGCAACGAGTCGAAGCATAAAGGTCCTCCCGTTCTCACTCTATCGCGAAGAACGGGAGATGCACGCGTCGGTTGCCTCAGGCCTCCGGTATCCACACCACCATCGAGCCGCGCGAGCGGTTGGCCCACAAATAATAGGGCAGGGCGGTGAGGGTTGCCTCCGACTCCCTGGGGGGCGAGGTCCGGTAGAGATCGCGCCAGTCCGCCAGGTCAATCGCCTGCGCCTTTGCCGTGAGCGTCACCGCACCGCCGAAGAGGTCGGCGCGTGTCGTCGATTTCAGCTCGGCATCACGCGGCAGCTTCAGCCGCTGCACGGCGCCGCCCGGATTGTCCGCTTCCTCGACGCAATAGACGAGCGGCCCGCGCTTCAGCGCCACGCGACCAACATCCATGATGACGCCGGGATTGGCGTAGAGCCGCTCGGGCTGCATCGGCAGGTCCATGGTGATCGTGTCGCCCTTGGCCCACACGCGATTGATCTTCACGTAGCCGTTGACCGGCGCGGCTGTGGCGGCCTGGCCGTTGATCGCAATGGTGTGGTTCCTGCTCCAGCCGGGCACGCGCAGTTTGACGTCGAACTGCGTCGGCGATGCCGGATCGATGCTGATCTTGATGTCGCCCGACCACGGATAGTTCGAGACCTCGCGGATCTCGACCAAGGTGCCCACAATTTCGCGTGTCGCCGAGATGCCGCCGTAGATGTGGAAGGCAAGGCCGTCCTCGGCGGTCGACAGGAAATAGCCGCCGACCGAGGCAACCAGTCGGCTGACATTCATCGTGCAGCACGGGCAGGTGTGCCACTCCCAGCGCTCGGCCGAGCCGTTGCTCTCGAGCGGGTTGGCGTAGAAATAATGCTGGCCGTCGCGGCTGAGGCCCGACAGTGCACCATTGTAGAGGGCCAGTTCGAGCACGTCGGCATATTTGCCGTCGAGATCGAGATGCAGCATGCGCTGCGCCCAAAAGATCAGCGCCACCGAGGCGCAGGTCTCGGCATAAGCCGTCTGGTTGGGCAGGTCGTAGTCGAACGTAAACCCCTCGTTGCTCGCCGAGGGGCCGAGGCCCGCCGTGACGTACATCTTGGTGATCATCACGTCGTTCCACAGCGTCTCGCACGCCGCCTTGAGTGCCGCGTCGTTGAGTTCGACCGCGAGGTCGGCCATGGCGGTGTAGAGGTACATCGCGCGAACGGCGTGCCCGACCACCTTCTTCTGCTCGCGCACCGGCTGATGCGACTGGCTGTATTCGTAATTGCCATAGGCATAGCGCTGCACGTCGATGCCGCGCTTCTCGCGCTCGGACTTCTCGACGTCGTAATAATGCGGGTTCGGACTGCCGCGCTCGTTGACGAAATAGGCGGCGAGGTCGAGGTGCTTCTTGTCCTTGGTCAAATGGTAGAGCTTGACCAGCGCCAGCTCGATCTCGGGATGCCCGCAATAGCCACGCTTCTGGTTGGGGCCAGGCCCCAGCGTCGTGCGGATATGCTCGACATAGCGCTCCATGATGTCGAGCCAGCGCCGGCGGCCGGTGGTCTCGAAATACGCGATGGCGCCTTCGAGCATGTGGCCGGCATTGTAGAGTTCGTGATTGTCGCGGAGGTTGCTCCAGCGGTTGTCGGGTTCGCGCTCGAGATACCAGCAGTTGAGATACCCGTCCGGCTCCTGCGCTGCCTCGAAATCATCGACGATCGCTTCGATCTTGGCCTCGATATCCGCGTCGCGACGGTGCGAGAGCGCATAGCTCGCCGACTCGATCCACTTGCCGACATCGGAGTCCCAGAACACCTGCACCGAAAAGCCGTTGGCGTGACGCGGGAAGCGCAGCGGCGGCACCGGCTTGGGCAGCGTGATCGACTCGAGGATGCCGTATTCGCCGAGCTTCTTGTGCTGGCTCGGAATCGTGGTCTTCAGCACCGTGTCGAGCCGTTCCTTCCAGAAGTCGCCCTCGAGGCGGACATCGACGAAGCGCACGGGGTGATACTGGCTCATTAAAACTCCATTCCGGACGGCGCCGCCGCCCGCCTTCTATGCTCTAGAGGATTCTCGGATGACGAGGCTGCAGGGCAGCCGGCGGACGCCGCCCATTGGGTGTCCGGTCATGATGGCGATCAGCGCCTCGCCGGCCTCGCGGCCGAGCGTACTCAAGTTCATGTCGATGCTGGAGAGCTGCGGGCGTGCCGCGAGCGTCATCACATCCCAATTATCGAAGCCGACGATTGCCACATCCTGCGGGATGGTGATGCCGCGCTCGCGCAGTGCTTCGCCGGCGCCGCGGGCGAGCTGATCGTTGTCGCAGAATAGAGCGTCGGGCCTCGGACCCGGGCCGTCGAAGAGCTTTCCGACAGCATCGCGCCCCCACGTCTCGGACCATGGCCCGTTGAGATAGAGCGCCGGATCGTAGCTGATGCCGCCGCCGCTCAGCGCGCGCATGTATCCGGCCCGGCGTAAGCGTACGGCGTCGAACCGCTCGGGGCCCGCGATGTGCGCGATCCGCTTACGTCCCAGCGACAGCAGATGCTCGATCGCGAGCACCGCGCCGCCCTCGTCGTCGGGGATGAGGCAGAGCGCATCTGGATCGTCGGCCTGCGAATAGACATAGACGATGGGCACGCCGGGCAGCGGACCGATCGGCGGGCGCTTGTCGGCGCGGCGGGCGGTGACCACCAGCCCGTCGATGCGCTTGCGCATCAAGGCTTCGACATGCTGCTTCTCGCGCTCAGGATCGTCGGTGGCGTTGCACATGAACACCGCAATGCCCTGGTCGGCGAGCTTCTGTTCGAGCGCTTCGACGATGGGAAAACTGAACCGGCCGAAGGAGTCGTTGGTGAGCAGCCCCACCGTCATCGATCGCGCGCGGTGGAGACTCTGCGCCAGATCGTTCGGCCGGTAGCCAAGTTTCCGAGCGGCAGCGAGCACCTTGTCGCGCGTCTCCTGCCGCAGATGTCCCGTGCCGTTGAGCGCCTTGCTCGCCGTGCCGATCGACACCTCCGCGGCGCGCGCCACGTCGTGAATGGTCAAGCCGCGCCGACCCGTCCGTATCGGCCGCCCGTCGACCATTATTTCACCGCCCCGCTGAGTAGTCCCGACACGTAGTACTTCTGCAGCAGAAGGTACACGCCGACACACGGGATGATCGAGACAGTGACGCCTGCCTGCAGCATGCCCCAGTCGGTGCCGCCCAGCATGTTGACCGTGCGCGAGGCGGCGAGCACCAGCGGCAGCGTGAACATCTCGCCCCGGTTGAGCATCACCAGCGCCCCGAGGAACTCGTTCCATGAGGTGATAAACGCGAACAGCGCCACGGTGACGATTGAGGGCACGACCGATGGGATGCAGATCCGGATCAGCAACTGGAAGGTGTTGCACCCGTCGATCACCGCCGCCTCTTCGAGCTCTTTGGGGATGGCCTCAAAACTGTTGCGCATGATGTAGAGGCTGAAGGGAAGCTGGATCGCCGTGTGGATGATCGCGAGACCGACCAGCGAGTTCGTCAGCTTGAGCTGGGCGAACATCAAAAAGATCGGCGTCAGCAGCGCCTGGTAGGGAATGATCAGCGCGGTGAGGAGGAAGACGAACAGGATCTCCTTGCCCGGCACCGGGAAGCGCGCCAGCGCGTAGCCGGCGGGAACCGTCAGCACCACGGTGAAGAGGATCGCGAGGAACGCCGTCGCAAACGAATTGAAGAGATAGCGCGGCAGTCCGTGCTGATAGTCCCAAAGCTTTGCGTAGCTCTCCAATGAGAAGCTCTGAGGGAAGTAGGTGGGCGGTATCGCCGCAGCCTCCGTCGGCAGTTTGATCGAAGCCGTGATCGTCGCATAGATCGGCAGCAGCATGATCAGCGCCAGCGCGAGCATGATCGCGCCCAGCAGATATTTTGTGCGACCCTGCCACATCGTGGCCAGCAAGCCACCACGCGCCCGCGATCTGCTCATGCCGCCCCCGGCTGTTGCGGCACTCATGCGTGGCTCCTGCGGGTCAGGAGCATCTGCACCAGCGTGAACAGCAGCACGAAGACCGCAAGGATCAGCGACAGCGCGGCGCCATAGCCGAGCTTCAGGTACGGGAACGAGTTGAGGTAGATGAAGAACACCGAGGTCGCCGTCAGGTTCTGCGGCTGGCCGGCGGTCATGATGTAGAACTGGTCGAACGCCAGGAGCGATCCGATCATCGAGATCAGCGTCACGAGGAGGATGGTTCGCAGCGTCAGCGGCAGGGTGATCGCGCGGACGCGCTGCCAGCCCGACGCGCCGTCGACGAGGGCGGCTTCATTGACCTCGGTCGGGATCGCCTGGATGGCGCCGACGAACAGGATCATGCCGAAACCGATCACCTTCCAGACGATGGAAATGATGATCGCCCAGTTGGAAATGTCTGCGTTCACGCCGAGCCACAGGATACGATCGGGAATGATGCCGAGATCCCTGAGGGCCGTGTTGATGAAACCGGCATCGGGCGCGAACAGCCAGTACCAGAGAAGGCTCGACGCCCCGAGCCCAATCACCACCGGCAGGAACACCACAGTGCGCGTGAACCGCTGCAGCACCGAATTGCCGGCGACCAATAGCGCGATGGCGTAGCCCCCGATCATCAGGATCGGCGTGATGAGGAGCGTGTATTTGAGGGTGAAGGTCAGCGAGACCCAGAACTGGCGGTCGTTGAACGCCTTGATGAAATTGTTGGGGCCAACAAATTTGGGCGGCGTGATCAGCGACCAGTTGTTGAACGACACCCAGACCATCTGGGTCAGCGGGTAGATCGTGAAGACGGCAACAAAAAGCAGCGCCGGTGTCAGATAGAGCAGGCCCAGCCATTTGCTGTTGGCAGAGGAATACATCGAGTCCGCCTTGGGAATTCCCATCCGGTCCCGAGGGCCGGATGAACCACATTAGATGCGAAGGCACCAACCCATCCAGCCCCGGTGTGGGTCGCGGCACCCATTGGGGAGTGCCGCGACCCGAGCCGTCCGGGAGACGGTGCTGGGTTACTCCGCCGCGATGGCCTTCATCTGGGCCTTCGTGTCGGCGATGATCTGATCGATCGGATCATCGGTGTAGTAGACGCGCTGCAGCATCTGCAGCCACGGGCCCTGCGGGGAGTTGATCAGCTCGAAGAACTTGAGCGTGTACGGGGTCCGTGCCACGTCGAGCGCCGTCGCCATCTTCTGCACCTGCGGGTTGGCGTCGAAGTACTTGTTCTTGGCCATGTCGCCGCGCGTCGTGAGGTTGAGGAGCTTGGCATAGCTCTCCACCTGCACCTCGTCCGAGAGGATGAACTTCATGAAGTCGAGGGCGTCGGTGACGCGCTTGGACCCCTTGGGGATCGTCACGATGTCACCACCGGCGAACGAGGCGGCAGAGCCGGGCTCGAGGCCGGGCAGGAACGTGATGCCGGTGTTGTTGTCGGCAAACAGTTCCGGGTTCTGGTCCTTCAGCAGATAGAGCTGGAAGTTGCCGGTGCCCATGATGCCGAGCTTGCCCGTACCGAACTGCTCGGCAAAGGTCGAACCGTTCTCGGCCTGGGCGGACGGATTGATCAGCCCTTCCTTGTGCATCATCCGGGCCCATTCGAGGACTTTTGGGATGTTGTCGCCCACCAGCGGCTCGTCATTGGCGTCGAGCGGCTCGATCTTGCCACCCGAGGCCCAGATCAGGGGGCCGAAGGTGAAGATGTTGCAGCCCGCGCAATTGCCCGGCAGGTAGTAGCCATAGGTGCCATCACCGAGCGCGGTGATCTTGGCCGCCATGTCGTGGATGTCCTGCAGGCTCTTCGGGCCGACTTCGGGATCGAGTCCGGCCTTCTTGAACAGCAGCTTGTTCCAGTAGAGCACCGACACGTCCGCATAGAGCGGCACGCCATAGATGCGGTCGTTGAAGGTTGAAACCTGCATGTGGCCGGGGCTGGCGGTCTTCAGTTCCGGCCAACCCTTGACGGTATCGGTGATGTCTTCGAGCTGCCCGGCAGATTCGAACTGCGGACCGTAGATCAGATCCATGCCCATCAGGTCCGGCACCTCACCCGAGGCGATGGCCTGGGCGAGCTTGGGGACCATCTCGGAGTGCTCGATATAGGTCAGGACGATCTTGCGGTCCGGGTTCTTCTCGTTCCAGGCGCGCACCAGCTCGTCCACCATGGACGCGTTGCCACCGGTGCGTTCCCACATCTGCAAGTCCTGGGCGAACGCGCCCATCGGTGTTGCCGCCATCACGGCGGCGACCGCCACAGCAGCGATCGATAGCATTCTCGGCAATTTCATCGGTTCCTCCCTATTGCCAGTCCCGCGCCGGCCCCAAAAGGGCTCCTCCCGGCGTCCAGAAAAGCTTTTCCTATCGCTCGAGAACATTTGCCAGGTGGCAGGCTCGTTGATTTCGGAAAAGCTTTTCTTGCGAGTCCATTCGCATGCCGGGAGGAGTTTTGCAAGCGGTCGCGGGGCAACATCCAGTAGCGCAGGCGAGATCCTGCCCGGGTTCTCAAAGAGCAAAAATGGGGAGGCCCGGCGACCGGCGCTCGCCTTGACGACAAAAGTCTTTTCAAGCAGAGATCGTTGCCGTCGCGGGTGTAGCTCAATGGTAGAGCAGAAGCTTCCCAATCCCCGTCGACAAGAAATCCGATAAGCGAGCACCACTGTTTCCGGGGTTTTCCTCCGATCAGGAATGGTGTGCCATCGTGGAAATTGCCCGGTTTCGGTGCTGGAAATCGACCACTGTTGGACCTTCGGTCAAGCGGCGGTCAAGGGCCTGTCATCCTAACTCTCCACCCCGAAACAGCTCACGCTGACCTGCCCCAGTAGCGTAGCCAGCTGGTCAAAACGCCGGTCTTAGCTGTTGCCATCCGGTCTGACCTCGGGGAGGGCGCTCCAAGCGAAATCAATCGCGCGTGGAGATGCCAAATGACCAAGAAGAAGCCATCGCCCAAGCCCGCTGATGCGTCTGAGAGCGATCCGATCAACTCCTCTGACGTCGAAGCCAATGAAGCGGCCCTTAGGTCGGCAAGGATTTCCTGCCGATAGAACGACTCGATCCGCTTGCGCTCAAGGCACAACCGCTCGCTAGCGTCGATGAACTCGTTGTTTTCTAGTCGACCAAGAAGCTGGCTGAACTCAGTGTCATCGATAGGTCGGGATGCTTGAAGGAGTTTGACGTATTCCTCCCAAGCGATGCCGGCTCCCTCGCGCATCGCGTCCTTACCGACATCTGATCGGGACAACTCCGTCTTGATGTGGTGGACCTCGTACCCCTGATCCGTCTTGTGCTGCGCAAAGTGTTTTCTCAGATTGTTCTTTGATGCACGCTGATGCGAAACGACACTGCATGCGAGGTCGAGCAGGGCATCGGATGCTCGGAAAACCGGCCGGTTCGTGTCGTCATAGCCCGTGATGAACTGGTCAAACAGTCGCCCTTTCAGAAGGTCAGACTCGACCACATCGATATTCGTCTCAAAACCGAAAACCGCTGGTGCTACATACACACTGACTTTCTTCGGATGCCGAACCCGCGAAATCTGCTGGTCGCACTCGAAATGTGTCGTGACCAGCGGTTCAAAGAAGCCGAACACATGATCGACGACCTGTTCGTCGTTGTTGAAGCTGATGTCCACTCCCGTGGACATAGTTGGCGAAGCTAGAATGACATCATAGTCGTGGATTCGCGTAGTGATCCGCGCGATGAAATCCACGACATCAGCGTTTCTGGAGGTGTCGGAAGTGACGACGAACTGACGCTTGTCGGGGAGGGTCGTGGTGATTGTCGAGTTTAGAGTGTGTTTCGGCGTGCAAATCTTCAACGCCGTTTGACACCGACAATGAGGAAGGCGCGGCGGTTCAGTGACATCGAGGCGATTCCTGTAGGGACGGCGCTTCTTACAGCGGCCGGGCGCGGCAGGCACCGGGCGACATGACGCATTTGAACAAAATTAAGCACAAAGCAAGGCAATGCTGGCTGGAGCGGGCCTCGGAGCGCCCCCTGATGCGGGGTCCTGGAGCGTGCTCGAATGGCGCATATCGAACTCAACCATGCTGACATGAAGCCGCGCGCTGTGGTGCGCTTCAACATCGCGGCCGAACATGGACGGGCGAAGCAGTTGCTGGTCGCAGCGTTCATCGCCTCGGCAATGATCGTCGTCGTCGCGGCGATGTTCTTGCCGGGCGTTCGCTGACTTCGGCTTGTCCGGAGGTGGTGCCCGGGGGGTTGGCGACGGGAACCTGGCGGGATGCTGAAGGTCGAACCCAGTCGCTTTGACGAAGCGATTGGACCATTCATCCACACCCAGCCTTCGGCCCGCGAGCTCTGCCAGCGGAAACCGCCGCCCGAGGCCTGGGAGGCACCTCGAGCAGCGGTTACTGCGTGACTGCGGGGTACGGGACACAGGTGCCCCGAACCCCTTGCGCTGGACTACTGGAAGTTTGCGGCGTCGGTGAGCCGGCTCTGCATGTCCTGAAGAGCCTGCTCCGGCGTCTTTGTCCCCAGCATTGTTGCGGAGATTTCATCATAGATCACCGAGTCGTAGCCTGCGGCCCAGGTGGTCTGCGGGTTGTAGACGGCCTGGTCGGCGTAAGTGAGGTACTCCGCGTGGTGCGGGAGTGCCTGATACTCGGCGCTGTCCAGGATGGACTTCCTGGTGGTCGAATGGCCGGTCCGCGTCCAATCGAGATCGTGGTCCCAGAAGAACTTGATGTACGACAGGGCGGCCTTGACGCGTACCGGGTCGGCGTTGGTGCCCAGCGGCACGACGAAGGTGTGCGATCCACCCCACGTGCCGGGCTGGCTCCCGAGCTGCGGCAGGGGCGCCACGTAGTATTGCTTGAGGGCAGCCTTGGGATCCTTGACCTGGGCGTCCCACTCATTGACCTGCCAGGTGCCCGCGACCACGCCGGCGACTTTGCCGTTGAGGAAGTCCTCGTAGGTCTTGGCCAGCTGACCGCCGCTGAGGCAGCCGTCGCTGCGCAGCTTGAGCATCGTCTGCAGCGCCGTGAGCGCCGCAGGCGTGTCCACGCTGGGCAGCCCTGCGTCGTCGAAAGCCTTGCCGCCGAACTGCGCGTAGAGGCTCGCCCATAGCCAGCTGGTGGCGACTTGATCATCGTCACCGCCGCCGATGATCGGGCCGCCACCGGCTGCCTGGATCTTCTGGCAGGCCGTCTCGAAGTCCGCGAGGGTGGTCGGCAACATCGGCTTGCCATCGGCGTCGACAAGACCGGCCTTCTGCCAAAGCTCGAGGTTGAGATGCCACAGGATCCCGTGCACGTCGATCGGAATGGCGTAGATCTTGCCGTTGTAGGTCACGGCCTCGCGGGGTTTGGGAAGAATGTCGTTGGCGTCGATGCCGGCCTCGGCGAGGTACGGCGTGAGGTCTGTCAGCGCGCCCTTGGACGCGTATGCAGGCACGCGGAAAGCGTGCAGGGTGACGATGTCGGGCGGCGTGCCGGCCGAGAGCGCCGAATTGAGCTCGACGATGCCCGGCCAGAGCAGCGAGGTCGTCTTGACCTGGAGGTCAGGGTTCGCGGCGTTCCACTGGTTGGCCAAGATCTGCTGCACCGCGCAGACGTCGGCGTTGTTTGGGTCGATGGTGGTGACGTCGGCCGGGAACTTTGCGGCGCACTCATTGAAGAAGCGCCACAACTGGAGATCGGCGGCCTGAGCCGTCGGCACGCTCCCCAGCGCAGCGACGAGCCCGAGCGCCCCTACCAACGCTCCGCTTCGCCAAGTCTTGGATGTTCGCATTGTATCCTCCTGTTTGCTTTCAAACGACGCCAAGTTGTCCGGTGGCAGGTCCAGCCCTGCCAGCACCGGTCTGACGCCCACTACGTCGACTTCCGTTGTCATTGACGTTTCCCCTCCTGTCGGGTGCTGCCTACTTGAAGCCGCTCGTGAGCCGAATTCCGTCCACGATGCGGCGCTGGAAGATGAAGTAGAAGATGAGGATCGGAATGCCGCCGACCCAGGCGCCCGCCATTTTCAGGCCGAGATTGCGCTCCTGGTGGCCGAATGTCTCCGCCATCTTGCGCAAGCCGATGGTGATCGTCAGCGAGTCGCGATCGGTGGCCGATACGAGCGGCCACAAATACTCGTTCCAGGTTCCGAGGAAGGTGAAGATGGCCAGCGTTGCGAGGATGGGCTTGGCCAGTGGAAGGATGATCTGGAAAAAGACCGTGAAGCGGCTGGCTCCGTCTATGTAGGCAGCTTCATCCAGCTCACTCGGAATCTCCTGGAAGAACTGGGTCAACAGAAACAGCGCCAGCGGCGAGGCAATGTCCGGCGCAATCAGCGCCCACCAGGTGTTGTGCAGGTGGGCGTTCGCGAACAGCAGATAGACCGGTATCAGCACGGCCTCGAAAGGAACCATGAGTCCGACGAGCACCAGCAGATAGAGCGGCCGCTTGCCGCGGAACGGAATGCGCGCGAACGCAAATGCCGCCAGCGAGCATATTGCGATTTGCGCGATGGTGCGGATGCCGGCCACGGCGATGCTGTTGACGAACCACTGCGCGACCTGCCCGTCGCCCAGGATCCGGGCATAGGAGTCAAGCGTCAACGCAGTCGGCGTGAGCGTGATGAGCTGGCGCTGGATGTCAGCCTCGTAGCGGAACGAGGTGATCAGCGACCACAACGCCGGCAGCATCCATAAGAACGTGAAGAGGCAGAACAGCAGGAACAGCGCGACATCGCCCCACTTGCGCGGCCTGCGCCACCAGATGACTGGTCGCGAGGATGCGAGCTCTACCGGTGCAGCGAGAACCGTCATGCTGCGTCGTCCTGCCGCCGGAAGAAGGTCAGCTGCAAGATCGAAACCAAAAACAGGATCAGGAACAGGATCGATGCGATCGCGGCGCCGTAGCCCAGCTGGCTGTTCGTGAACGCACGCTCGAACATGTAATAAACCAGGCTGCGTGTCGCTCCGCCGGGCCCGCCCCGTGTCATGATGTCGACCAGTCCGAAGACCTGGAAGCACGCAATGAACTGCAGGATCGTGACCAGCATCAACGGGCGGCGTAGCAGCGGGAGCGTGATCCAGACGAACTGTCGCCACCCGCTCGCGCCGTCGACGCGCGCCGCGTCGATGACCTCGTTCGGGATGTTCTGCAGGCCGGCGAGCAGGATGAGCATGTTGAAGCCGACGGTCCACCAGACCGCGGCCGATGCGAGCGACGGGATAGCCGTGTGCTGGTTGAGCAGAAACGGAATCGGCGGGATGCCAAAGTTGCCCAAGAAGTTGTTCACCAGCCCACTGCTGTCGGCCGTCAGGACGGCCACGAAGATGAGGCTGATGACCGATACGGAGAGCATGTTGGGCAAGTAGAAGAGGGTCCGGAACAGGCCTCCACCTGGCAATTTGCGGTTGAGGACGAGCGCCAGGGCCAGACCCAAGGCAATCAATGACGGCGTGGCCAGAGCGGTAAAGAGCATGGTGTGGTTCAACGCCTGCCAGAACAGCGGATCGTAGAGGATGCGCTGGTAATTCTGCGCGCCTACGAAACTGGGGGTGCCGCCGATGGAGGACCAGTTGTGAAGCGATATCCAGAAGCCATAGACGATGGGCCACAGCTTCAGGACCAGATACAGCGCGAGGAACGGCAGCAGGAACAGGATTGCGGCGCGCGCGTCATGACTGCGGCGACCGGGGCGGCGTGACTCACGGCGATCCAACGCCACCTCCCTTTGATCCAACGCCACCTCCCTTTGGTCGCATCCTGACCGCCCGCGTTGTTCTGCAGCTTCAGGCGCAAAAGGAGGGTTGTTACAGTTCTAACTGCCCCCACCCACCTTATGACATATTAATCATCAGTCTTCAGATATCACAAGCGCTATTATGATATTTTCATGGCGTGATATGGTTCATGCGTCGGACGCGCTGGCTGTCGCCACACTGCCTTTGGACGTGCTTATGTGCGGCTGCAGCGAGCGTGCCCGCGCTCGCGGGAATGACCCGGTGAGGGAGGAGATGTTGAGTAGTTTCGGGGCCGGTGGGTTGCTGGCAATGGCCGCCAGGACTCTGGACGCGAAAACACTCGCGGAGTCACCCCCGCGTAAGCGGGGGCCTGCGTTTGCTGCTGGTGACGTAAAGCACCGCCGAGCAAAGCCGGGCATCGCCCGGCCCGGTCCACGCCTGCGGACGCCGCGCGCGGATCGACTACGCGACGAAATTGCGATGCGTCGCGCCCCTGAAGTGCAGCTCAAGGTTGGCGATCGCGCCAGCGACGTCGCGCTGTTCGAGGCTGGCGATGACACCCATATGCTCGTCCACCGTACCGACCAGCTGGCCCCGGAACACCGAGCGCTGGTGCACCCGCCGCGCCATTCTCAGATTGTCCTGCAGCCGCGCGTGCGTGGCGAGGATGGCCTGGTTGTCGAGGAGGTCCACGATGTCCCGATGCATCTTGCGATCCAGCGTCAGAATCCGGCTCTGCGCCTGCTCGAAGGGTGCGCTGCCCATCAGCTCGATCCGGCACTCCTCGTGCGCGGCCCGCATGCTCGAGAGCCATTCCACGCTGATGCGATCGCCGAACGTACGCAGGGCGTGAATCTCGATCATGCTGCGGAACTGAAAGTTCTCCCGGATGAAAGCGACCTCGGGATAGACGATGCGGATGCCGGTGCGCGGCTTGATCTCGACGAGACCGAACTCCTCAAGCAGCACCAGCGTCTCGCGCAGCGGCGAGAGCGACACACCGAGCAATTCGCACAACTCGTTCTGCGTCACGATCATGCCGGCCTGGATGGTCCCCACCTGCAGGGCCTCGCGGAACCGGCGGTAGCCTTCGTTGTCGTGCTGAATATCGGCCATTTTCGCTCGTGAAATTCGGAAACAAGCCTGCCTTAGCATACCAAGTCGCCGCCTGGAAATATCTTCAATCGTGCGTAAACTGCGAGGCTTGCCCGATTTGACGCGATATCGGCCCGAAATGGGAGCGGCATTCATACCGCGACGGCGCTGGGGCTTGACATGATACATCATTAGCCTCCAATAATATCTCAAGTTCGGATGTCGAGGGGCGCTGCATGAAGATCACCGGGTTCACCAGTTGGCTGGTCGAGGCCGAACCGGGGCCGAAGTTCATCTGGCGCAACGGTCTACCGGGGTCGCACGGCGATATTGCGAGGGGAACCAGGCCGACCAAGGCGGTGATCCGCATGGAAACCGACAGCGGGCTGTTCGGTGCGCTCGAGATCGGCCGCGGCGAGGCTGTGCTCGACCTGATCAAGCGGCGCTACAACTGGTTCATCGGTGAGAACCCGCTGCTCACCGAGCGTATGTGGCATTTGATGTGGGAAATCGACCGCATCGAGGAAGTGCATATGCGCTCGCTCGGCCTGCTCGACATGCTATGCTGGGACGTCAAGTCGCAGCAGGCTAGAATGCCGATCTACCAAATGCTCGGCGGCCATGACACCAAGGTGCCGGCCTACGCGTCAACCGTCACCTGGCCGACGCTGGGCGAGTACGAGCGCCACATCAAGATGTGCCGAGACATCGGCTTTTCGGCCTTCAAGCTGCACGCCTGGGGCGATGTGAAGCGCGATATCGAGCTTTCCCGCGCGCTGCGCCAATGGGTCGGGCCGGACGCCGACCTGATGTTCGACGGCTCGGCCGGCTGGGACTATGTCGATGCGCTCGAGGTCGGCCTGGCGCTGCAGGGCGAAGGCTTCCTCTGGTACGAGGAGCCGATGCGCGAGTTTTATCTCGGCTCGTACGCCAAGCTCTGCGACAAGCTGACCCTGCCGGTGCTCGCGGCCGAGACGTCGGACGGCGTGCACTGGAACATGGCGAGCTGGATAGAAGCCAGGGCGCTCGACATGACGCGCGTGTCCACCCACTACAAGGGCGGCTTCACCGGCTCGATGAAGATCGCGCACATGTCCGAGAGTTTCGGCATGCGGGCGCAGGTGCATGGCATGGGCCTCGAGAACGCACAGCTCTGCGCGGCCATTTCCAACAACGACTACTACGAACAGCTGGTGATGAACGAAGAGCAGATCCGGGAGCTCGACAAGCTCGGCAGCCTGTCGATCGTCGACGGGTTCCTCAATGTCAGCAGCGAGCCCGGGCTCGGCTATTCGTTCGACTGGGACGAACTGGACCGCACGGCCCTCAACAAGGTGCGAGTCACCGAGCGGAACAGCTGAGGGCGGGCGGCATGGCCAGCGTCGAACTCAGGGGCGTCACCAAGTCGTTCGGTACGGTTAAGGTGATCGAGCAGATCGACCTCACGATCGAAAAAGGCGAGTTCGTCTGTTTCGTCGGTGTCCGTCGTCAGATCATTTGGCGCAATTAGCGGTGTCGATTGGCGGGGTATCTGCCTCGTTCTGGGGTTGATGTTACGCGGCGATCTTGCGGTGC
>JBKJTB010000097.1:0-3431 GCA_046594305.1 Devosia sp.
TCGCCCTTCACCAGCTGGTCGATGAAGTATTCCTCGAGTTCGCCGAGCACGCGGCCGAAGCGGTTGATCGGGCCCGTCGACTGCCGTCCATCGCGCGGGCGGCCGCCGCGGACCAACCGCACCTTCACCATCGGGTCTTCGATGATGGTGCCGACATTGAGCCGGTATTGTTGCGCGATGGTGGGGTTGGCGATGCGGAATTTTCCGTCGGCGGTTTTCTTGAGTTTCGCGTAACGCTCATAGGCGCGCAGCGCGTAGCCGCCGGTGGCAACGAAGTCGATGACGCGCTCGAACGTCGACCAGTCGAGATCGCGATAGGGCCACGCACGGTTGACTTCTTCATGCAGAGCGACCGGATCGAACGGCGCGGCGCAGGCGACGCCAAGCACGTGCTGCGCCAGCACATCGAGGCCGCCGATCGATGGCTCCTCCGAGTCCTGTGCGTTCCTCTCGACGGCCTCCAGTGCCGCTTCGCATTCGAGCACTTCGAAGCGATTGGAGGGCACGAAGATCGCCTTGCTCGGCTCATCCATGCGGTGATTGGAGCGACCGATGCGCTGCAGCATACGGCTCGCACCCTTGGGGGCGCCGACCTGCACCACGAGATCGACATCACCCCAGTCGATGCCCAGATCGAGAGTCGAGGTACAGACCACCGCCTGGAGCTTTCCCGCCACCATGGCCGCCTCGACCTTGCGCCGCTGCTCGACGGCGAGGGAGCCATGATGGAGCGCGATGGCGAGGTTGTCGTCGTTGATCGACCAGAGGTTCTGGAACAGCATCTCGGCCTGCGAGCGCGTGTTGACGAACAGCAGCGTCGTCTTGTGCTCCTTGATGATCGAGTAGAGTTCGGGCACCGCATACTGCGTCGAGTGGCCGGACCAGGGGATGACGGCGCTCGATGAGAGGATCGACAGATCGGGCTTTGCGCCGCCCTGCCCGATCAGCAGATCGGTGCGGGCATGAGGCAACGGAGCCGCGATCCAGTCGCGCAGCAGATCGGGGCGGGAGACGGTGGCCGAGAGTGCGGTGATGCGGAGGTTCGGCGCGTAGCTCGCGATGCGGGCGATGCCGAGCGACAGCAATTCGCCGCGCTTGTTGGTCACCAGCGAGTGGAGCTCGTCGAGCACGACGCGCCGGAGCCCGCCGAAGAAGGTCGCCGCATGCTCATGGCTCAGCAGCAGCGCAAGCTGCTCGGGCGTCGTCATCAAAATGTTGGGCGGCGTGCGGAGCTGCCGTGTGCGCCGCGAGCCGGGCGTGTCGCCGGTCCGCGTCTCGACGGTTATCGGAAGACGCATCTCCTCGATCGGAATGGTGAGGTTGCGCGCGACGTCGACGGCGAGGGCTTTGAGCGGCGATATATAGAGAGTGTGGAGATCCTTGCTCGGCGTGTGCGTGAGATCGTCGAGCGTCGGCAGGAACCCGGCGAGCGTCTTACCGGCGCCGGTCGGGGCGATCAGCAGAGCCGACGCATCATCGGTCCAACTGGCGAGCACATCGAGCTGATGTTTTCGCACCGACCAGCCCTTGCCGGCAAACCAGGTCGTGATGGTTGGGTGGAGCGGCATGAGTGCCGCAATGTAGGGGCTGGAGGGGAAGTTGCCAAATGAAGCCTCAACTCCAACATTCCCGCGCGATATCGCGGAGCAGCAGCGATTCCTGCCAGCGGTCAGTCAAATCCTGGCCATCGGCGGCGGCGACGGCATAGGGCTGCGGACCGAGTTCGCAGAGGAAGGTGAGTTCGGCGTCCGGGCCGGCGCGACCTCGCCACGACTTGAATCCGTAGCGCCACCAAAGCTTGAACTGCTCGATCCACGGCTTTGCGTGCGGGAAGCTCAGCGGCAGCTGCACCTGCTCCGAACTGGCGACGCGGCCGTGAAAGGCGAAGGCGTGGTCGAGGATGGTCCGAATCTGCGGCTCGGTTTCGGCGGCAACCGGCAGCTCGATCTCGCGGCCGACGACATAGTGCGAGAGATCGGCGGCAAGGCGGAGATCGGGGACAGCGTCGATGAGGTCGAGGGTCACCAGCAAATCGTTGGTCATGCGCCCGCGGTGGGTCTCGACATTGACCGCGAAATCCACCTGCTCCGCCAGCCGCTGCCAACCTTCGAGCACGCCAACGGCATCGGCGAGCTGGCGCGGGCGAAGTTGCGGCTGGATGTTGATGTGGTGCACGCCAAAGGCCGCACCCCACTCCAGCGCTGGCTTCAGGCTGTCGATATCGGCGGGAAAGCACAGGCCCTCGACAATGAGGTCGCGCGCGGCGGCGAGGCGCGCCGTCTCCTCGGCCTGGGCGCGATCTATCCACAATCCCGCGATGCCGTCGAAGCCGGCATCGGCGATCCGCGCGATGTTGTCGGCCAGTGGCCGGTCGGGCTGGCCGCGCAGATGATCCATGGTCCAGAGCGACTGGAGAATGAGAAGCTTTTGCATGCGTCAGTTCTAGGGCGCGCAGGCGAGAGTGGAAAGTGCCGCGGCTTCCAGCTAGGTGACTCTGATGGAGACGGAACCCCAAGCCCTGCGCCTGACACCTGACGACGCGCTCGCGCTGCTGCATCGCGAGGCCGCGGTGCTGCTGGCCGGGGCTGGGCGCACGGTGCTCGGCATCGCCGGCGGCCCCGGCGTCGGCAAGTCCACCATCGCGCAAAAACTCGCGGCAGAACTCGGCGAGGTCGCGGCCTATGTCCCGATGGATGGCTTTCACATGAAGCACGCCAAACTCGAGTCGCTCGGCACCGCCACGGACAAGGGCATGCCGCATACCTTCGAGGGCTCCGCCTTCGCCGGCTTCCTCGAGCGGCTCAAATCCACCACCGGCCCCATGGACGGCCCCGGCTACTCACGCAAAATCGAGGATGTGGTGGAGGACGCCTTCACCGTTCCCGCAACCGTGAGGTTGCTCGTCGTCGAGGGCAATTATCTGCTGCTGGCCACTTCGCCGTGGTGGCGCGTAAAGACGCTGCTCGACCGCGCGATTTATCTGGAGATCCCAGCGGAGATGGTGCGGGCGCGCCTGATGAAGCGGCATGCCGAGGAGGGCTTGTTTACGGAAGAGCGCAACCGGGCGCATATCGAACGCGTCGACCTCGTCAACTACGACACCATCCAGCGCTCGCGCCCCCGCGCCGACATCGCCATCGACCTCATCACGGATGCCTAGATGAACATCCGCCCGAGCTTCCCCTTCACCGTGACGAGCCGGAACGTGTGGGCGATTGCGCTGCCCGCGTCGTTCGCGTTCATCACCGAGCCGCTGGTCGGCTTCGTCGATGTCGCGGTCGTCGGGCGACTGGGTGACGCGGCGCTGCTGGGCGGACTGGTGCTGGGTACGCTCGCCTTCGACATCATCTTTTCGCTCTGCTTCTATCTGCGGCTCGGCACGGCCGGGCTGACGGCGCAGGCGATCGGAGCGCGCGACGAGGATGACGGGC
>JBKJTB010000278.1:0-10800 GCA_046594305.1 Devosia sp.
CGAATCGGGAATGTCCAGGGGGTTCTGCGTGACGAAATAGACGCCGACGCCTTTCGAGCGAACCAGTTTGACCACCTGCTCGACCTTGTCGACCAGTGCCTTGGGCGCATCGTCGAACAGCAAATGCGCTTCGTCGAAGAAGAACACGAGTTTCGGCTTGTCCGGATCGCCGACCTCGGGGAGTTCCTGGAACAATTCCGACAGCATCCAGAGCAGGAACGTCGCGTAAAGCCGCGGCGACTGCATCAGCGTGTCGGCGGCGAGGATCGAGATCATGCCGCGTCCGTCGGTCGAGGTGCGCATCATGTCGGAAATCTTGAGCGCCTGCTCGCCGAAGAAGTTCTCGCCGCCCTGCTGCTCGAGGACGAGCAGCGCGCGCTGCACGGCGCCGATCGTCGCCGTTGCGACGTTACCGTAGGTGGCGGAGATTTCAGAGGCGTTGCGCTCGATCTCGATCAGCAGCGAGCGCATATCCTTGAGGTCGAGCAGCAGCAAGCCTTTGTCGTCGGCGAACTTGAAGGCGATGTTGAGCACGCCTTCCTGTGTCGGATTGAGGTCGAGGATGCGCGCGATCAGCAGCGGCCCCATCTCGGAGATGGTGGTGCGGACCGGGTGGCCCTGCTGGCCGAACAGGTCCCAGAAGATCACCGGGTATTTGTCGTTCTTGAAATCGTCGAAGCCGATCTCCTGCGCGCGCTTGGTGATCCAGTCCTTGGGCTCGCCCATCATGGCGAGTCCCGACAGATCGCCCTTCACATCGGCGCAGAACACCGGAACGCCGGCGCGCGAAAAGCCCTCGGCGAGACCCTGCAACGTCACGGTCTTGCCGGTGCCGGTGGCGCCGGTGACGAGGCCGTGGCGGTTACCGTATTTGAGCAGGAGATATTCCGGCTTGGTGCTGGTGCCCATGTAAAGGCGGTCGTCGAGGAGCAGGTTGGGCACTGACGCAAAACTCCGGAGTCGGATCGGGAACCGTTTATAACCGCCGCCCCCGCCGCCCGCCACCCCGGCTTGCGAAGCGCCAGGGCCCGCCCCATATCCCCGCCAGACCGGGAGGGGTGCCATGCTGATCAGCACGACCGAGGAACTGCAGGGCTTTGAGATCACCGAGTATCTGGGGCTGGTGCACGGGGAAATCGTCTCCGGCGCCAATATCCTGCGCGATGTGATGGCGACGGTGACCGACTTCGTGGGCGGCCGCTCCGCCGCCTATGAGGAAGAACTGACAAATTCCCGCGAAAACGTGCTGCGCGAAATCCGCGATCGCGCCCAGCGGCTGGGGGCCGACGCCGTCGTTGGCCTGCAGCTCGATTTCGAGGTGATCGGCTCCCGCGGCGCCATGATCATGGTCACCGGCGTCGGGACCGCCGTGCGCTTGAAGAAGCTCTAGCTTTACCAAGGTTGTGGAGGGCACTGGCGGACGCCGCGCGCAGCGGCGACAATCGGCCATGCGCAACACCCGATTTTCCCGCCGGCAGACCTTCACTGGCTTGGGCGCGATGCTCGCCTACCCTGCCCTCAGCCGCAGCGGCCTCGCCGACGATTTCGTCAGCCCCGATGAGTTTGGGCTGAACAGCGAAACCGAGGACGATCAAAGCCCTGCGATGCAGGCGGCGATCGATGCAGCGTCGCAACGCGGGCTCGATCTGCTGCTGCCCAGCGGCACCTACTACGTCCACGATCTCGACTTTCACGGCTATATGCGGGTGATCGGCAGTTCCGGCGGCACGCATCTCTCAAGCTGGGGCGATGCGCCGATCGGACACGTCGGCTCGACGTCAAACCTGGTGTTCGACGGCGTGACCTTTGCGGGCGGTGGCGGCGTGCCGCCGGGCGAGAACCGCGGCCTCATCGAGCTCGAGGACTCGACCGGCATCAGCTTCCGCGACTGCATGTTCACGGGCTCGCCGGCGAGCGGCATCGTTGCGCTTTACGCCAGCGCCACGATCGAGAACTGCACTTTCATCGGGCTGGGCGACGCTGCCATCCACAGCGTCAACAGTCGCAGCGGGTTCTTCATCCGCGGCAACCGGATCAGCATGTGCGGCAATGCCGGCATCCGCATCTGGCGAGACGAGGCCGGACACGACGGCTCGATCATATCAGGCAACTCGATCGGCCAGATCGACTGGAAGGGCGGCGGCAACGGCCAGAACGGCAACGGCGTGAACGTCTTCCAGGCCGACAGCGTCATCGTCTCCGACAACGTCATCTCCGACTGCGCCTTCACGGCGGTGCGGATCAACGCCGGGAAGAACACGCACGTGCGCGGCAACACCTGCCTCAACTCGGGCGAGGTCGCGATCTTCTCCGAGTTCGGCTTCTCGGGCTCGATCATCGCCGACAACATCATCGACGGCGCTGCGACCGGCATCGACATCACCAATCTCGATTCCGGCGGCTACCTGGCGGCGTGCACCGGCAATATCGTGCGCAACATCTATCCGTCGTCGGCAGTGAACCCCGATACGCGCCCGGTCGGCATTTATGCCGAAGCCGACACGGTGGTCGCCAACAACGTCATCGAGAACGTGCCGGGCGTCGGCATCGCGGCCGGCTACGGCCCGTTCGTGCGCAACGTGTCGATCAGCGACAATGTGCTGACCGGCTGCACCATCGGCATCGGCGTGACGGTGGTCAACGATCCCAAGGTCGGCCCCGTGCGGGTTAGCGGCAATCTGGTTTCGGGCGCAACGAGCGGCGGGATCATCGGGCTCGAGTGGGAGAAAATCGTCAGCGACGACCTCGCGCGGGATGCGAGCCGCTATCCGCATGTGAGCGTGACGGACAACACGGTCGGGTAGCGCACAGTCTCAGTGGACGGCCGGCGACATCGCCGCCGTCGCACGCATTGTCCCAACATCGAGCCCGCGCACATTGCGGATGGTCTGCGTCGCAAACCGTTCCAGCACTTCGCGCTGCGCTGCATCGGGATCGCTGATCGCCAGCAGCAGGGTTGCGATCATGGCGTGCGAGGCGGACATGTTGCCGTCGTCGACTTTGAGGGCGTAGCCCCAGCCCTTGTTGCGGATGGCGCCGCATTGGACGCCCTCGGCGCCGCCCTTCTGGAACAGCCGGCCGCCGAAGGTGCGCATCGCTTCGGTGTCGAGACTGCCGGTGCCAGCCACCAGATGCGGATGCGCCGTCGCCGCGTCGAAGATGCGGTGCGCGGCGGTCGCGATGTCGGTGGGCAGGCCCTCGCCTGTCGCCATGCGGGCAAAGCCCTGTGCGAAAGCGCGGAGCGGGGCAGCCCAGGTCGGGATCGAGCAGCCGTCGGTGCCGCAGCGATCGACCGAAAGCGGTTCGCCGACGACGAGTTCGATGCCGGCGCGCACGGCCAACTGCACCGGGTGGTCGCGGTCGACATAGTGCGCGGTTGGTACGCCCAGCGCTTCGGCGACTGCCAGCATGCCGGAGTGCTTGCCCGAGCAATTGTTGTGGAGCGCCGTCGGCTGGTGTCCCGAAACGCGCAGGCGTTCGCGCGCCGGGGCGTAGGTCGGCGCGTGGGCGCCGCATTCGAGGTCGGTGGGCGCGAGGCCGAGGTGGCCGAGGAACGAGGTGACGCCGGCGACGTGGAACTCCTCGCCCTGGTGCGAGGCGCAGGCCAGCGCCAGTTCTTCGTCCTTGAGCTTGAACTTGTCGATGGCGCCGGAGGTGACCAGCGCCAGGGCCTGCATCGATTTGATCGCCGAGCGCGGGAAGACCGGCCGCTCGATATCGCCGGCCGACGCGATGATCCGGCCACCGGCGTCGATCACGATGAAGGCGCCGCGGTGGCGGTTTTCGACCCAGTTGCCGCGCGTGACTTCGGCAAGGATTGGATTGGCGTCGGACAAAGAAAGCGGCCTCCGTGATGCCTTGTGGGACATCAGGAGGCCGGGAAAGTCAATCGGGAGGAGGGAGGAAGGCACGTTTGCATGGGACCGGCTTTGGAGACCGGGTAGGCGAAAATCAGATGGTGTTGGCGAGACGCAGCGTCAGAACCTGATGCGACGGCAAAACGAGCTGGGAGGCGCTCTTGCTGCCGAACGACTGCGCCATGGCGGGCTGGATGGCGAACACCGCCGCTCCCGCGATGATGAGGCCGGCAAGTGCGGCAACGAGCAGTTTTTCGTGGTTCCTGGTCATCTCAAATCCCCTGACGGGTCGAACTGTTGGTGCGGTTCTAGCCGGGCGGGATTGAACCCCCTGTGAGAGCCGCATTCATTTTCAGTTCATAGGACGAACACCGGAGCGCCATCCTTGGGTTGCGCCGCGCGGTCACCGGTGAAATCATCGCGCACCGAGGAGAATGCAGATGACCAAAGTGATCGTGACCGGCGGCAGCGGCAAGCTTGGGCGCGCGGTGCTCAAGGATTTGGTGGCCAATGGCTATGAGGTGCTCAACCTCGACCAATCGATGCCGAAGGACGCCGTGTGCCCGACGGTGCGGGTCGACCTGCGCGATTTCGGCGAGGTCGTCGCGGCGCTGAGCGGGGTCGACGAGCACAAAGGGCCGTTCGACGCGGTCGTCCACCTCGCGGCGATTCCGGCGCCGGGCCTGTTCGCCAATGCGCGGACTTTCGCCAACAATGTGCCGGCGACCTACAACATCTTCGAGGCGGCGCGTGTGATCGGCATCAAAACCGTGGTGTTCGCCTCGAGCGAAACGGTGCTCGGCCTCCCCTTCGAGAACCCGCCGCCCTATGTGCCGGTGGACGAGGCGTATTATCCGCGCCCGGAGTCGGCCTATTCGCTCGGCAAGCTGGTCGACGAAACGATCGCGGCGCAGTTCGCGCGCTGGGACCCTGAACTGAAGATCGCGGGGCTGCGCTTCTCCAACGTCATGGATGTCGAAGACTACAAGGCTTTCCCCAGCTTCGATGGCGATCCGAAACGGCGCAAATGGAACCTCTGGGGTTACATCGATGCGCGCGACGGGGCGCAGGCGGTGCGCAAGGCCATCGAGGCCGAGTTCAAGGGGTTTGAGGCCTTCATCATCGCCAACGCCGACACGGTGATGAGCCGCGCCAATGCGTCACTGATGGCGGAGGTGTTCCCCGGCGTCGAGCAGCGTCCGAACATGTCGTCGGCCGGCACGCTGCTGGCCATCGACAAAGCCAAGCGGATGCTCGACTACAACCCGCAGCACAGCTGGCGCAATCACGTGTAGTCGCTAGACGCGCTTCCCGTCCGCGTCGAACAGCAGGCAGGCCTTCGTATCGATGCCAAGGTCGACCATCGAGTCGGTCGCCATGGTCGAGTGGCCGTGCTGCATGACAGTGACCTGAGAGCCGGTTGCGCTGGCGGCATAGACGTAGGACACGCCGCCAAGTTGCTCGACCACCTGGGCCCGCGCGGTGAGCTTCGCGGAAGCGCCCGCGGCGTCGATGAAATGCTCGGGCCGGATGCCGATCGTGACCTCCATGCCCGGTTTCGCGCGCTCGCTTCGCGCCGAAACGCGGATGACCGGCGAACCGAACTCCTTGAACTTGACCTCGACGTCGCGTCCAGAGACCGAAACGATCTCGGCGGGCACGAAATTCATGCGTGGTGAGCCGATGAAGCCAGCGACGAAGATATTGTCGGGGTTGTCGTAGAGCTCGATGGGCGTGCCCTGCTGCTCGACGATGCCGGCGCGCAGCACGACGATCCGGTCGGCCAGCGTCATCGCCTCGACCTGGTCGTGCGTCACGTAGACCATCGTCGCGCCAAGCTGCTGGTGCAGTTTGGCGATTTCGATGCGCATCTGGACGCGCAGTTCAGCGTCGAGATTGCTCAACGGCTCGTCGAACAGGAAGGCCTTGGGCTCGCGCACGATGGCGCGGCCGATAGCGACGCGCTGGCGCTGGCCGCCCGAAAGCTGGCGCGGCTTCCTAAGCATCAGCTCCTCGATCTCGAGGATCTTTGCGGCCCCGGCGACGCGTCTCGCAACCTGGTCGCGCGGCATGCCGCCCATGCGGAGGCCGAAGCCCAGATTCTGTTCCACCGTCATGTGCGGATAAAGCGCGTAGGACTGGAACACCATTGCAACGCCGCGCTCGGACGGGTCGAAATCGGTAACGTCCTCGCCGCCGATGAAGACCTGACCAGAACTCAGTTCTTCAAGCCCGGAAATGGTGCGCAGGAGGGTCGATTTCCCGCAGCCGGAGGGACCGACGAAGACGACGAACTCGCCGTCTGCAACGTCGAGATCGACGTTCCTGATGACCGGCACAGTGCCGAAACTCTTGTTGACGCCGCGCAGCTGTAGTTCGGCCATTCACTCCCCCGGGCAGTCTTGTTGTTCGCTCTCATGATGCGCGGAATTCGGATTTCCGCAACACTCTGCTTTACGACCATCAGGCGGCACCTCCTCGCGCCTCCCCTGATATGTCAGTACTTCTGGCCCATTGTGGCCATGCAGGGCAATACCAAATGAGGTACGTGCCTCTTGATTAGTCCGGTCGCATGCGCAATGCTTGGTGCGCTGTGAGGGGCTGGGAGGCTCGATCGCAGCACGCAGGAAATGGCCGAGGCCCGGAGAGGCCGACGACCGCCCTTCCTGCGATGGAGGACATTAGGAGGACATCCATGAAGCGACTTGCGCTTGCCGCAATGCTCGGGCTGATGGCGTTCGCGCCGGCTCAGGCCCAGACTGTGGTGAAATATCTCAACCTTGCATCCATTCCTGCCGAAGTTGAGCTGATGAAGCAGGCGGCCGATGAATACATGGCCGCCAACCCGAACGTGAAAATCGAACTGCCCTTCCTCGAGAACGAGGCGTTCAAGGCCAAGCTGACGACGCTGCTGCAGTCGGCCGAAGCCCCCGACATCTTCCACTCCTGGGGTGGTGGCGTGTTCTACGAGCAGGCCAAGGCCGGCGTGCTGCGTGACGTGACCAGTGTCCTGTCGCAGGCAGCCAAGGACGAGGAAGGCTCGGCCGGCGTCGCCGCGTTCACCGCGCCCGATGGCAAGATCTACGGCATGGCGCGTGACGTGGCCGAAGTTGTGCTCTGGTACAACAAGGCCCTGTTCGCACAGGCCGGCGTCGACCCTGCCAGCCTCCAGACCTGGGACGGCTTTCTTGCTGCCGTGCAGAAGCTGAAGGATGCCGGCATCACCCCGCTCGCCGTGGGTGCCAAGGACAAGTGGCCTGCGCACTTCTGGTGGAGCAAGCTGGTCGTGCGTCTCGCCGGCCAGGATGAGTTCAACGCTGCCGCCGCAGGCAAGGGCGACGGCTTTGCCGGCGAGGATTTTGTGAAGGCCGGCGAATACTTCCTGCAGCTCGCAGCGCTCAATCCGTGGCAGGAGGGCTTCGAAGCCGCCTCCTACGGCGACGCTTCGGGCTATTTCGGCGACGGCAAGGCCGCGATGCACCTGATGGGCGACTGGGACTACGGCGCCATGAAGGACAACTCGGCCTCCAAGCAGGGCATCCCTGACGATCAGCTCGGCATCCTGCCCTTCCCCACCATCGAAGGTGGACACGGCGATCCGACCGATACTCTGGGCGGCCTGTCGGGCTATCTGTTCGGCAAGAACGCGTCCGATGAAGCGGTGAAGTTCCTCGAGTTTTACAACTCCAAGGTCGTGCAGGAGCGCTTCGGCCAGGCCGGGTTCTACATCCCGATCGCCAAGGGTGCTGCGGACTCGATGACCAACCCGTTCAAGGTGCAGATCGGCAAGAACATCTCGGGTGCTCACTGGCACGCGCTGTTCTTCGATCAGGCGCTTGGGCCTGCCGTCGGTGGCGTGGTCAACGACGTCTCCGCCGAACTCGCTGCCAACGCGATCAGCGCGCAGGAAGCCGCTGAGCTCGTGAAGGAAGCGGTCGACGATACGCTCTAACGAGCGTCTCCCTCCGGTGGGCGGCTATCCCGTGGCCGCCCGCCGGGTTCTCTTTTCAGCTTCTTGACCGGTGGGCCACGCCATGGCGAGCGTCGCGACGAATATCGATAGCGTAAGCACCAGCGTCGCACGGCCGCGGCGCTATATGGACCGCAAGAGCCTCGTTCCACTGCTGCTGTTCATTCCACCGTCGCTGATCCTGTTCACTGTTTTCGTCGTCCTGCCGATGATCGATGCGGGCACTTTCTCGTTCTTCGATTGGAACGGTTACGGGCCCATCACGGACTTCGTCGGCTTCGACAATTATCAGGACGTGCTGACGCATCGCAATTTCGGCACCGCCGTCCGCAACAGCCTCATCGTGGTTGCCATCTCGCTGCTGATCCAGCTGCCGCTCGCCATGTGGGCGGCGATTGCGCTCAGCGAGCGCGGCACGCATGTGAACATCCTCCGCACGATCTTCTTTGTCCCCTATATGCTAGCGGAGATCGCGGCGGGGCTGATCTGGAAGTTCGTCTATGACGGCAATTACGGTCTCGTGCCGATCATCGGCGACGCGATCCACACCAAGCTGCCGTTCGTCCTCGCCGACAAATTCTGGGTGATCCCAGCCATCATGCTGGTGATCATCTGGAAGTATTTCGGCTTCCACATGATGATCTACATCGCCGGCCTTCAATCGATCCCGAGCGAGGTGATCGAAGCGGCGAGGCTCGACGGCGTCAAGAAGTGGAAGATCGTCTGGCACATCAAGCTGCCGATGATCTGGTCGGCGATCGTCGTCTCGGTGTTCTTTTCGATCACCGGCGCGCTGCAGCTGTTCGACCTCATCATCCCGTTGACCGGCGGCGGCCCGCAGAACACCAGCCACACCATCGTCACCTTCCTCTACCAGTTCGGCATTTTGCGCATGAAGCTCGGCTTCGGCGGCGCGGTCAGCGTGATGCTGTTCATCGCCTGCGTGCTGGTCGCCATCGGCTACCGCCGTATTCTGTTCCGCGCGGAGAAAGTCTGATGAGCGCGCCCGCACTCTCCACCGCATCCAAGCGTCGCCGCCCGAACGTTTCGGCGTTTCAGTGGTTCACGATGCTGGTCATCGCAGCATTCATCGTCGTGCCGTTCTACACCACTGCGCTGGGCGGCTTCAAAGAGATCGGCGAGCTGCGCGTCAATCCCTTCGGCCTGCCCGCAAGCTGGGATCCGGTCCGCTTCACCGAGATTGTCTTCGGGCCGACGTATCTGCGCTCGCTCGGCAATTCGCTGTTCATTGCGCTCGGCAGCGTCGTACTCTCGACCCTCATTTCGTCGATGGCGGCCTTCGCCTTTGCGCATATCAAATTCTTCGGCAGCAAATTCCTGATGGGCTATCTGCTGCTCGGGCTGCTGTTCCCGTCGGCGACCGCGATCCTGCCGCTCTTCATCAAGATGCGCGACCTCGGGCTGTTGGATAAACATCTCGGCATCATCATCGTGCAGGTGGCGTTCAGCCTCAGCTTCTCGATCCTCTTGTTCCACAATTTCTTCAAGGAACTGCCCAAGGAGCTGATCGACGCGGCGCGCATGGACAATTGCGGGTACCTGCGCATCTACTGGTACATCACGCTGCCGCTCTGTCTGCCGATCATCGCGACCGTCGGCGTGTTCAACTTCGTAGGGAGCTGGAACAGCTTCCTATTGCCGCTGATCACGCTCAATACCGACGCCAACTACACCTGGCCGCTCGGCATCATGCAGTTCCAGGGGCAGTACGGCTCGGACTGGCCGCGCATTCTCGCCTATCTGACGCTGAGCATCCTGCCGGCGATCGCGTTCTTCCTGCTGGCGCAGCGCTACATCATCTCGGGCCTGACCGGCGGCGCGGTCAAAGGCTGAGGTTTTCGCCCAAGCAGTGCCCGGCCGCCGAGATAGAGGCCGGGAAGCAGCAGCGCGAGGACGGCCCAGATCGCCGCCAGCGTCGGCCGCACCGCGGCGCGCTCCTGCGCGATGTATTGGTCGATGACCTTGTTGCCCGTATAGATGCGCCGGCTCAGCCCGAGTTTTGACAGCGAGCCGCGGGTGAACAACTTGAAGCCGCCATGCATGTCGCTCATCACCAGTCCGCCGGTTTCAACCGCACCGAGAATGGCTGTGTAGTTTTCGCCTGACATGTCGAACATCGCAAAATTGGTCGTGTCCTCGCGAACCGTAACGCCGCGGGGCGGCACGTGCGGGAAGGCGATCGGCCAGGCCATCGCCAGCGTGACGACTGCCGACCAAATCAGGACGGGCGCGTAGCGGTGCTGCGTGATGGAGCGGAGGCGAGCAAGCATGGGGCAAGCCTACGCCCGGCCGGACGCCGTCGCTAGAGCTTCAGTTCGATCCACACCGGAGCGTGATCGCTGGCGCCTTCCCTGCCCCGGACCTCGCGGTCCACCCCCCCATCCTTGAGCTTTCGAACGAGAGGCTTGCTTAGGAGGAAGTGGTCGAGCCGCATGCCGCCGTTCCGCTCCCAGCGGTTCCGCATATAGTCCCAGAAGGTGTAGAGCGCCGGGTCGTCGGGATAGAGTTTGCGCAGCCCGTCGGTCCAGCCCTGCTCGAGCAGCGTCTGGAAGGCAGCGCGCGATGCCGGCTGCACCAGCGCGTTGTCGCGGTACGAGGTCGTGACGTAGATGTCGCGCGGCTCCGGAACGATGTTGTAGTCCCCGGCAAGCACCACCGGCAGCTTGCTCGCGAGCAGCTCCGCCGCGTGCGCATGCAGCCGCTCCATCCAGCGCAACTTGTAGTCGAATTTTGGCCCCGGCTGCGGATTGCCGTTAGGGGCATAGAGGCAGCCGACCACCACGCCATCGACCGCCGCCTCGATATAGCGCGCCTGATCGTCGTCCGGATCGCCGGGCAGCGTCGTCTGCGTCACCACGGGATCAGCGCCGCGCGCGAGGATTGCGACGCCGTTCCACGCCGACTGCCCGACGAACGCTGCGCCATAGCCGGCGTCGGCGATGGCGGTGCGCG
>JBKJTB010000015.1:0-5226 GCA_046594305.1 Devosia sp.
GCTACGCCGACCGCGAGCAGCAAAAGTGGACTTCCGGTTTTGCGGTCCGCGAGCGCGACAAAAATAGACGATTACCGCCTGGGGGCAAAATGAGACGACTGCGCCGTGTAAAGATCATCGCCACCCTCGGCCCCGCCTCCGCGTCGGAGAAGGTGATCGAGGAGCTGGCGCGCGCCGGCGCGGATGTGTTCCGCATCAACATGTCCCACGCGAGCCACGACCTCCTCCGCGAGACCGTGACCAAGATTCGCAACGTCGAAAAACTCCTCTCCCATCCCATCGGCATCCTGGTTGACCTGCAGGGCCCGAAACTGCGGGTCGGCAAATTCGCCGAAGGCGCCGTACAGCTCGCCGCCGGCCAGAAATTCACCCTCGACAGTTCCGACACGCTGGGCACCACGCAGCGCGTCTACCTGCCCCACCCCGAGATCATCGAATCCGTCTCGGTCGGCGATCGCCTGTTGCTCGATGACGGCAAGCTGCAGTTGAAGGCCACCCGCGTCGGCGGCGGCTCGATCGAGACCGAGATCGTCTATGGCGGCAAGCTCAGCGACAAGAAGGGCGTCAGCCTGCCTGATACGCTCCTGCCGATGGGCGCCCTCACCGAGAAGGATCACGCCGATCTCCTCGCCGGTCTCGCCGCCGAAGCCGACTGGATCGCGCTCAGTTTCGTGCAGCGCCCCGAAGACATCATCGACGTGCGCAAGATCGTCCAGGGCCGCGCCGGCGTCATGGCGAAAATTGAAAAGCCGCAGGCCGTCGAGCGCCTCGAGGAAATCATCAAGCTCTGCGACGCCTTCATGATCGCCCGTGGCGACCTCGGCGTCGAAATGCCCATCGAGCAGGTGCCCGGCCTGCAAAAGCGCATGATCCGCATCGCCCGCCGCTTCGGTAAGCCGGTGGTCGTCGCCACCCAGATGCTCGAGAGCATGATCACCTCGCCGGTCCCTACCCGCGCCGAAGTGTCCGACGTGTCGATCGCTGTGTTCGAAGGCGCCGACGCCATTATGCTGAGCGCCGAATCCGCCTCCGGTCAGTACCCGGTCGAAGCCGTCGCGATGATGAACAAGGTCGCGATGGCGGTTGAAACCGACGTCAACTACCGTGGCATCATCCGCGCCCAGGCCGCCGAGCCCGAAGCCACCGCCGCCGACGCCATTTCCGCCGCCACCCGCCAGGTCGCCGAAACTCTCGACCTCGCCGCCATCGTCACCTACACGAGCAGCGGCTCTACCGCCGTCCGCGCCGCCCGCGAGCGGCCGAGCAAGCCCATCCTGGCTCTCAGCCCCAACCCCCGCACCGTCCGTCGCCTGTCGATCGTCTGGGGCGTCCACTGCGTCTATTCCGAGGACGCCGTGAACCTCGACGACATGGTCGACCGCGCCTGCATCATCGCCTACCAGGAAGGCCTCGCCCGCCCCGGCGATCGCATCGCGATCACCGCCGGCATTCCGCTCGGCACGCCTGGCGCGACGAATATGCTGCGCATTGCGTTCGTCCGGCAGGACGGCGCCGGCAGCTCGTAAGAGCTGTCATCCCCGCACGGCGATCCGAGAAGCGTCCGGGACCCACCTCTCCCCAATTACCATTGTCATCCCCCGCGCGTGGACCCATCTCGCCTCACCCGCGGGGGGTTACACAGTATCGATTGCTACTATTTCGCAATCGTTTGGCGCTCAAGCTCTAGATACTCGTGGTCTCGACGCGCTGGACTTCGCCATCGGAGACGTGTCAACATCGAGTCAATGAAGGCTATTTATACTTAGGTCATTTGAATGCCGATCGAGCGCATTGGCCCTGAATCTCAGGTCAATACCACCACGTCTGGCGACCAGACTGCACCACAAGCCGTTGCACTGTCGGACGGCAGCTTTGATGTCGTGTGGAAGACCGCGACCGGGTGGGCGTTGCAACACTACGACGCGGACGCACAAGTCGTCGGCAGCGAGGTACCTTACGCCGGCACCATGCCGACAACATGGGCAGCGACCCCCGATGGCAGGCTCGCTTACGCCTACTATGCGCAAGCCTCGAACAACAACAATTGGCACTTCGGCATCCTGAACCCCGACGGCAGCACCTCTGTGGCCCAAGAGGATCTAACCACTTACTTGACGCCGGAGGCGGGGACCACATTGGCGCTCGCGATAAACGCGCAGGGCGTCGTCCTATTGGTGAGTAGCAACAGCTCGGCCATATCGGGGATACGGCTGGACCTGAATGGGATCGTGATAGCCACCTTCGGCGTCGCCAGCGCGGACGATTGGTATAGTCACAACGCGGCGACCGATGGTCAGATAGGCGCCCTATCGAACAATCAATTCCTTGTCGTTTGGGATAGGATGAACGTCGGCGAAGAGGCCATTGGCTTTTTGCCGATGACCAACACGTTCCCCGTTCCAGTGCCGACCGATGCCGAGATCACCGTGCTCAAGACTCGCATCGCATTGGCGTTTGCGACTGTCACGCAGAGCGGCGGCGCACCCCAGCTGAGCGTGGGGGTTTATGACTTCTACAATCTCCACACTGCAACGGCCGACACCGAAGGCATGCTGCCGCTTGATGCCCGCGTCTGGGAGTTGACCGACGGCCGGCTGCTGGTCACGTGGTCTTCTGGCACGATTGGCGGCAAGAGCGTCTATGCCCAATTGTTCGACCCAGACGGCAAGCCGATGGGTGGGTCGTTAGCCATAGGCACCGACGCGAGTGACAGTGTCGATCTGTCGGTTGCCAATCTCGATGACGGACGATTCGTGGCGACCTGGCAATCGAAGTCGATCGACGGGAGCGGGACGGGTATCGCGTCCCAGATATTCGACCCCACGCTGTTCAATGCATCAGACGACGGCGAGTATTGGATCGGCGGAATACTCGCCGACCACATATCAGGGGGCTCTGGCGCGGACACGCTGGGCGGCGGCGGCGGCAATGACACGATCGACGGCGACGGTGGGACCGACACGGCCTACTTCCGCCATCGCCTGGCTGACTACGCGATCACTCTCAACGACGACGGCAGTTACCTGATCGTTGATCACTCCACGATCGACAATGAGGGAACCGACACAGTCGTCGATGTCGAGAAATTCTCCTTCAATGGAGTCCTTCTGAACGCGGACGAAATAACTGCTCCACACGCTCCGCCGACCGCAGTGAACGATAGCAATGGGGGCGATCTCGTTGTTCAGGCAGCCCGCTTCCTGCCAGGCAACTCGACGGCCAGCGGGAATCTCCTAACCAATGATCTTGAGGGAAGCATCGGCGGCACAAAATTCGTCAGCGGTGCGGCGGCCGGAAATTCTTCCCTCACAGACATGTCCAGCTTCGGGCTTCTTATCCACGGGGTCTATGGCACCCTGATAGTGAGTTCCAACGGGAGTTGGTCCTATCAGCTCGACAATGACGATCCCGACACGAACGCCCTGGCGAGCGGAACGATCGCTCACGATAGCTTCACCTACGAGGCTAAGGACGCGCTTGGACTGACGGGCCAGGCACAGCTGGATATTTCGATTCAAGGTAACGGCGAGGCGCGCCGGCTAAGTTACGATCATTTCGGCCGTGTCGTGGATAGCTTGGAAGGTTCCGCCGACGCTGACTGGTTCGTGTTCAGCGGGACAGAGGGCATATGGCAGATAAACCTGGGCGGCTACACGGTCGGCGGGCAGCAGCTATCCAACCCCTATGTCCAGATCTACGACAGCTTAGGCAATCTTATCGCCAGCAACGACAACAGCGGCGCCGGGCTCAATGCCTATCTCAGCGTCCCGACCCAGATGAATCATGAGTACTACGTTCGCGTCTCGGGCGTAGGCGGAGCTACCGGGGGCTACGCGCTTTCAGCAACAGACAATCCTCTCGACTACCCGGGCTGGTTCTCGCCGATGGTTAGCCTGGGTACGCCAGTCACGGGCCACCACGGGTCCAAGTACGATTCCGATGTGTACGCTCTGACATTGCAGGCCGGCCACCACTACATCCTGACGGTCCAAGGAAACAAGGAAGTCGCGGGCACCGCGGAGGCAGCAAAGTCGAACCACATTTTAGTTCTCGACAGCAATCGCAACGACGTCGCCGATCAAGAAAACACGCTTGTGTTCACGCCGTCCGCGTCAGGAACCTACTATGTGGACGCCTCAAGCGACGGACCGGGCTATTATGATCTCAGCGTTGTCGAGACGGCCTTCGTTCCGAAGTCGCCCCACAGGACGCCGCTGAACTCAATCGACTGGCGCGATTATGCTGCGCCCACGACCATCAACGTCTTCTTCGCCCCTGCCGGTGCAAAGATCGACGATGGCACAGGCAAGTTCATCTCGACCGGCTGGGACGCGGCCGAAAAGGCAGCAGCGATGAACGCCTTCGCCAACTATGAAAACGTCGTCGGCGTTCATTTCAATGTCGTTACGAAAATCTCCCGGGCCGACTTCGTGATGGCGGAGAACCCCGATACTCCGAACACTGGCATCATAGACAACCATGGCTATTGGGATATTGGCGGCGGATCGATCCGCTACAACGGCAAGAACTACGATGTTGACGGCATGGGTGTCTTCAACAGCAAGGATCCGACCTGGACTCACAACAACCTCAAGGCTGGCGGTTTTGGATACACCACACTGATCCACGAGATCGGCCACGGCATGGGTCTCGCCCATCCGCACGACGATGGCGGCGGTTCGCGTATCATGGACGGTGTATCGGAGCCCTTCGACGATTACGGCAAGTACAACCTGAACCAAGGCGTTTACACCACCATGTCCTACAATGGCGGTTGGCATACGTCACCTCAGGTAGACGAGCGAGTGCCGGGGCCAACGACCTACGGCTTTGGCTGGCACGGCAGCCTGATGGCGCTCGACATCGCCGAACTGCAACTCAAGTACGGCGCCAACATGCAGACGCATGCCGGCAACGACGTCTATAAGCTCAGGGACGTCAACACGGGTGGCACCTTCTATTCGGCGATCTGGGATGTCGGCGGCAATGATACCATTCGCTACGTCGGCGCGAAGGCGGTATCGATCGATCTCAGAGCCGCGACCCTCGACTATTCAGGGTCAGGTGGCGGCCTCGTCTCCTACGTCAACGGCATCTATGGCGGATTCACCATAGCGAACGGCGTTCTAATTGAGAACGCGAGGGGCGGAAGCGGAGCAGACCGGCTCGTAGGCAACGCCGCTGGAAATGTGCTCGACGGAGGTCGGGGCCGGGACATTATTTCCG
>JBKJTB010000039.1:0-6057 GCA_046594305.1 Devosia sp.
GACTTCGTCGAACTCGGGCTCGGCAGTCTTCGCATCGTCAGCCACAGCGGCAACTGGGTGCGCTTCAGCTACAGTCGCGTTCGCCTCAGGCGGAGGCGCGCCGAGATCGGCGGTCGCTGCAACGACTTCGGCGGCTTCCTCGGTCTTTTCGGCAGACTCTTCAGCCTTGGGGGCTTCGGCCAGTGCCACGCCCTCGACCGCGTCCATTGCTTCTTCGGTGAGGACAGCGTCGACCTTGTCTTCGGTAACGATCTCGCCCTCGGGGGCGGCGGTCTCGGCTGCCGGCGTCTCGAGCGGCGCCACGATTTTGGGCGTGCGCCGCACGCGATAGCCGAGCGAGTTGAGGATCGAGGCGAAATCTTCGCCCGCAGTGCCCAGCAGCGAGGTCATCTCGACCGTCACGCGGAAGCCGTTACCTTCGGCGGCGCCCACTGGCAAATCGCCCTGATGCGTCTTGGCATCGAGCGCGATCAGCGGACGGATAATGTCGGCGAGGCGCTCGAGGATGTCGACGCGCACCGCGCGCCGGCCGGCCACCTTGAAGCCGGCGACCTCATAGAGCTTGGTCGAAACTTCGGGATCGATCTGGAACGATGTTCTGCCGCTCAAGACCGTATGCGGCAGCTCGCCGACGCCCGGCTGGCGCACGCCGCCATGCTTCAGGCCGTAGAGGATCAGCGCCAGTTCGCGCGGCGCCGGCTTCAGCGCCAACGGCACATAGATGTGGTAGGCGCCGAATTTGATGCCGAGCTTGCGGAGCTTCGCGCGCACATCCTGGTCGAGGCCCTTGACCTCTTCGGACACGGCTGCACGCGGCATGAGGCCAAGGTTCTCGTAGAGCCGATAGGCGAGACCGCGGGCCGTGCCTTCGAGATCGGCGGGCGCTTCGAGCTGCAGCACCGGCTCGAGCACGGTGTTGATGTGGTGGCGCAGCCAGAGGTTGATGCGGTCCTGGACGCGCTCGAGGTCGGGGCCGCTGAGCGACTCGTCGGCCAGCACGATCAGCCGCGGCGCAAAAATGCTGTCGCCCTCGGCCAGCGAGGCGACCACTTCGCCGCGCCAGCGTAACTGGCCGTCGGTCGAGAGCACGAGCTCTTCGTTGGGTGCACCGGCGAGCCGATCGGCGCGCTTCGCGATCTCAGGAGCCACCACCTGCGCGGCGGCGCTGGCGAGCGACTTCGCATCGGTTTCGCCGTCGGAGCGGGCAAGGGTAAAGCGGAAGCCCTGGATCGAGCCGATATGGTGGCCCTCGAGGCTGATCTCGCCGCGGTCGTTAATTTCTGGATTGGCCATAGATCGGTCTCGCAAGTGACGCATCAATACACTGGTGCGCCGGTCCACAAAGCGCTGAGTGAGCCGCTCGTGCAGCGCATCGCTCACCCGCTCATCGATGTCTCGGGTCTTTTCGCGCCAATGCGCTGGGTCTTCAAGCCAGTTTTTCCGGTTGGCGACGAAGGTCCAGGTGCGGATCTGGCGGATCCGGTTGCTGAGCGTATCGATATCGCCGGCGACGTTGTCGCAGAAACGCACCTGCTCGGCAATCCAGTCGGTTGCAATCGCGCCATGACGGCGAAGGTCGGTGTAGATGCGCGTGATGATCTCGCCATGCTGGGCCGGCGAGATGGCGCGATAGTCGGGCAGGGCGCAGCATTGCCAGAGCAGTTCCACCGCGGCGCGCCCGATGGCGAGGTCGCCGGCCTCGTTACGGGCGAGAAATTCGACCGCCTGCTGGTCGGTCGCGATCGGGACACGCGTCAGGGCGCGGATGTCGGGAGAGATTTCGAGGCTCGCGCGCAAGGCATCGAGCGAGGCGAAATCGAGTTCCGAGTTGCGCCACTGGATTTGCCGCACCGGCTCGAAGTCGTGGCTTTCGAGCGCGACGACCAGATCTTCCTCGAACGGCGCGGCATTGCCGGTGACCCCGAAGGTGCCGTTGTGCATGTGGCGCCCGGCGCGGCCGGCAATCTGGCCGAACTCGGCGGGGGTCAGCGGCCGCGTCTGATGGCCGTCGAACTTGCGGTCGTCGGCGAAGGCGACGTGGTGGACGTCGAGATTGAGCCCCATGCCGATGGCATCGGTGGCGACGAGGAAGTCGACGTCGCCATTCTGGTACATCTCGACCTGCGCGTTGCGCGTGCGGGGGCTGAGCGCCCCCATCACCACGGCTGCGCCACCGCGCTCGCGGCGGATCAGTTCGGCGATGGCGTAAACCTCGCGCGCCGAGAAGGCGACGATCGCGGTGCGCGTCGGCTGGCGCGAGAGTTTTCGCGAGCCCGCATAGTTCAGCGTCGAAAAGCGCGGCCGGTAGATGATCTCCGCATCAGGCAGCAGCGTGCGGATCAGCGGCGCCATCGTCGCGGCGCCCAGCAGCAGCGTTTCGTTGATGCCGCGGGCTTTGAGGATGCGGTTGGTGAACACATGGCCGCGGTCGAAGTCGGTCGCCACCTGGATTTCGTCGACCGCGAGGCACTCGACCGGAATGTCGAGCGGCATCGCCTCGACCGTACAGACCCAGTAGCGCGCCTTGGGCGGCACGATCCGCTCTTCGCCGGTCACCAGCGCCACCGTGTCCTTGCCGACACGGTCGGCGACGCGGGTGTAAACCTCGCGGGCGAGCAGCCGCAGCGGCAGGCCGATCATCCCCGACCGATGCGCCAGCATCCGCTCGATGGCGAAGTGGGTCTTGCCGGTGTTGGTGGGCCCGAGGATGGCCTTAAGGGAAGAGGCAGTCATCTTTGGGCCTATGTAGGGGAGTGCGGCAGCGCCGCCTAGCCCGGATGCGGAACGCCCGCCGTTAACCACTGGTACAAAGTGAGAACGAACAGGGGGAGAATCGGCTGCGGCGCGGAAATCCTCGTTTGTTCACTACTGCCTGTAGTGGTTGCGTAACCGTGATTCCAGCTAGCGCGGAAAAGCGCGCCGTCAAGCTCGCCGCTTTTCCGCCCAACTCGTTCACAGAGCTTACGATTTGGTTGATTTTCGCGGTCCGCGACCGCGAATCGGCGAGGTGTGAATCGAAGGTGAAGGCGACCCGCCCCAAGATTGTTTGCCCGCTCACGAACAGGGTGCCGGAAACCGGGACTTCACGGTTGCCAAATTGGCAATAAACCCGTTGACCGTACCAGTTCGACACGCTGGAAAAATTAGGGTTTCGCTAACCATAATTGTGGCGGGAGGGACGTTTTCGGGGCGTTGGTGAGCGATGTCCGCCGCTTTGGCACAGAAGTCGCAGTCGGTCCCTCCCCACTTGGGGGAGCGACTATCTGGGCTGTCAAGCGTTCTGGGCGAGAGCGGCTCGGGTGTCTCGTGCTTTGGCGTTGAGCCTGACGAGGAGTTTTCGGGCGAGGGCGACGCGGATCTGCATCTTGGACAGGCCTTTGTCGATGAGACGCTGGCGGAAGTCGGCGAGGCTGGGATCGAACTTGCGCACGATGTCGGCGATCAACACGAGCAGTGAGCGGATGTTGGCGCGGCCGCCGCGGATGGATCGTCTGCCGTGCCGTCCGCCGCTGTCGTCGGGCAAAGGGGCGAGCCCGACGAGCTTGCTGATGGCGCGGTTGGAGAGGGTTCCGATCTCGGGCAGCTCGGCCAGCACATAGGCGACAGTGCGGCCGGCGGCGCCCTTGACCGAGCGGATGGTGCGATCGAGTGTGCTCCACACCGGGTCGGCCTCGACCAGTGCGGCGATCTGGTCGGCCAGCGCCTTGGCCTGAGCGACAAAGAAGGCGATGGCTTCCATCAGGCTGGCCCTGGCCGTCTCATCGCGCGCGCTATGGAGGCGCCGCTTCTGGTTGCCCAGATCGAGCGTCACCTGGCGCAGCCGTGTGGCCAATGCGCTCAGCCGTTGCTGGTCGGCCGAGGGTGGCGGGGTTAGCATCATCCGCTTGGCCTCAGCAAACCGGGCGATCATCTGGGCGTCGAGGCGATCGGTCTTTTCCAACGCCCCCATCGCTTCGGCAAACCGCCGCACCGAGCGGGCATTGGCCAGTGCCGCGGCCTGCCCCAGCTTCCACAACATCAGGAAGGCTGGCTGCTCGAGCCCGCCGCTGGCCTCCATCACCACCAGCTCAACGGCCTGCTCGCGGCAGAGCTCGGCCAGTTCCCGGCAGCCTTGTTCGCTGTTGGCAAAGCGCCGATGCCTGCCGGCCACGAAGGCATCGAGCCAGGCCTTGGAAACGTCCACTCCACAGATGATCTGCATCACGTAATCTGCCTTGTCCGTACGATTGATGATCAAGCGACTGTTCGGTTGTGCGTGACAAAGGCGATGATCCCTGGCTCCCCCGCGGTTGTGATCCTGAGGTGGAACGGGCGACACCGCCTCGCGAGGGGCCGGCGTCCACCGACCCCTCGCAGCGCTTCAGTAACTCACCTCAGCGCACTCCGCAGATACAAGGTGGCACGCGCAGCGTGACGGAGGGGGCGCCGCTTGCGCAGCCGGCGGGGAGGCGCCCCCTCCCCCGGCTCCACCGTACCTCCCCCATGCTGCGCATAGGGGAAGACGCAGGTTGCACCCTCTGTTCTAAGCGTCGTCTCCGCCGCCATGCTCGCGCACGGGATTGTCGGGCTCGACATTGATCTCAAGCATTGGCGCAGCAGTCCCGTCCAGCACCAGCGTGCCTGACGGACCCGACAGCGTCGCCGCTTCGCCGTGGGGGCGGCCGAAATCGGCGGCCGCCGTCTCCTGCCCCGCGGTGATGATCGAGCGGCGGACTTTGCGGGTCCGCGTGAACAGCTCTTCCATGCCCGGACCGTCCCCGACCCGCACCATGCGCTGCAGCTTGGCGAGATCCTCAAGGAAGCGTCCGAGCATTTCGAGCACGGCATCGCGATTGGTGAGGAACACGTCGCGCCACATGACGGGATCGCTGGCCGCAATACGCGTGAAATCGCGGAAACCGGAGGCCGAGAATTTGATGACTTCGCTCTGCGTGTCCTGCTCGAGATCGGACACCGTGCCCACGATATTGTAGGCGACGAGATGCGGGATGTGACTGGTGATCGCCAGCACCATGTCGTGGTGGCCCGGGTCCATCGTCTCGACATTGGAGCCGAGCGCCGTCCAGAACGCCGAGAGCTTGCTGACCGCGGCGGTGTCCACATCGGCGCCGGGCGTCAGCACGCACCAGCGGTTGATGAAGAGCTCAGGAAAGCCAGCGGCTGGGCCCGAATGCTCGGTGCCGGCGATCGGGTGGCCGGGGATCAGGTGCACACCCTTGGGCGTGTGCGGCGCCATCTGCCGGGTGACGTACTGCTTGACCGAGCCGACATCGGAAAGAATTGCGCCCGGCTCGAGATACGGCCCGATCTGCTCCATCACCGGACCATAAGCCTGCACCGGGATGCAGAGGATCACGAGATCCGCACCCTTCACGGCGGCGATCGGATCGAGCGAGTAGAAGTCGCCGAGGCCGAGGTTGCGCGCCTCGTCCAGCGTCTCCTGCTTGCGCGTCGAGATCGCGATGGATTTGGCCAACCCCTTGAGGCGCGTGGCACGCGCAATCGAGGAACCGATGAGGCCGATGCCGATGAGCGCCAGTTTCTCGAACATGCTTCTAGTCCTTTGCCCCGGGCGCCCCGAAATCCTTCAGCAGGTCCACCACCGCCCGCATGTGCGGCTCGAGCCCGATGGTGATACGCAGCCCGTTGGCAATGCCATAGCTGTGCATCTCGCGCACCAGCAAGCCCTTGTCGCGCAAAGCGGTGAACGCCGCGCGCGTGGTCTCGGCATCGGCGAACAGCGCAAGGATGAAATTGCCCTGGCTCGCCGGCACCGTGATCGCGTTCGAGCGGAGGGCGTTGGTCAGCCAGCCGCGCCACCGCGCATTGTGCTCGCGCAGTTTTGCGGTGAATGCCGTGTCGCGCGTTGCGGCAGCGGCCGACACCTGTCCCTCGAGCGTGACGTTGAACGGTCCCCGCAGGCGGTGGACCGCATCGACGATATGCGCCGGTCCGTACATCCAGCCGACCCTGAGGCCGGCAAGCCCCATCTTCGAGAAGGTCCGCACCATGACGATGTTCTCGGCCCCATCGACGAGGTCGATGCCCACGCTGTAG
>JBKJTB010000003.1:0-20696 GCA_046594305.1 Devosia sp.
CGCATCGTTCCGGACCGCACAATCAATTCCACATCCGCTCGACCGACAAGCGGCCGCAGAAATTCTAGCTGGAAATTGCGCGAAAGCGTGGTGAGAGCGCCAACCCGCAGCACGTGACGGCTCGCCAAGGGTCGACCATCCAAGGTGCTCTTCAGCTCATCACCGGCCAGAAACACTTTGTCGGCATAATCGAGCGCAATTCGGCCGGCTTCAGTCAGGACCAGCTTTTTGCCGACGCGTTCGAAGAGCGGATGACCAATCTGATGCTCGAGTTTTCGAATCTGAACCGATAGCGCCGACTGCGACAGGTTCATATGCTGGGCCGCTCGCGTTAGACTACCCTCATGTGCGACTGCCCAAAAATAGCGAAGATGGTTGAAGTTGAGATTGCTCATATCGTTCTGTCTAGACGAACGATATCGCAAGAACAATGAATTGTTATTGGAAAAATCGCCGAGATAGAAATGTTCCCGAACCGAAGCGCCCTTCGAGAGGGAAGTCCTGTGTACGTCCATTTCTTGCCATTTATGGCACCCCTTCCGCTACTCGCCAGCGCTGCAATCGGCTTCACGAACAAAGGGGTCAGGCCCAAACATCTCCCGAAACTCTCGGAGGCCGCTGCGTTCCTGGCGCTCATAATGGCCTTAGTTTCAACCGCCGTGTTGGTCGCCTTCGGACCCGGTGTGAGTCCAGTGATCGGGCTTCAAGGCGTTGGATTGGCGGTGCGGGTGGACGCCGTCAGCGCCGTGATGCTGCTTCTGGTCACGTTCATCGGTTGGATCGTCGTTCGTTATGCCGCGACCTATCTCGACGGCGACGACCGGCAAGGTTCTTTCACCAGCTGGCTCTGCCTGACGCTCGCCTCGGTCGTGCTGCTGGTCACCGCGGGCAATCTGGCCCAACTGGTGCTGGCATGGATTGTTGCCAGCCTGTTTCTGCACCAGTTGCTACTGTTCTACCCCGACCGCCTAGCCGCAGTGCGCTCGGCGCGGAAGAAGTTCATCACAGCGCGCATCGGGGATGCCGGGCTCATCGGCGCCGCCGGTTTGCTGGTGGCGGCTTATGGGACGGCAGATATCGGTTCGATCCTGCACGCCGCCCGTGCGGGAGCAGGCGGGAGCCTCGCGGTCGGAGCTGCAAGCTTGCTGGCTCTTGCGGCGATCCTGAAGTCTGCGCAGTTTCCGACCCATGGCTGGCTGACCGAGGTCATGGAAACCCCCACCCCGGTGTCGGCGCTCCTCCATGCGGGGGTGATCAACGCAGGCGGATTCCTGCTGATACGCTTTGCTGACGTGATGCTCCTGGCCCCAGGCGTTCTCGCAGTACTCGTCATTATCGGCGGTTTCACGGCGCTGTTCGGCAGCCTTGTCATGCTGACCCAGCCGGCGGTGAAGACGTCACTTGCCTGGTCGACTGTCGCGCAGATGGGCTTCATGATTTTGCAGTGTGGGCTGGCGCTCTTCCCACTGGCGCTGCTGCACATCGCGGCGCACTCGCTGTACAAGGCCCACTCGTTCCTTGCTTCTGGCGGCGCCGTGGAAAGGGTCGCGGCGATCAGACGGCCCGGCCCAGTGGCCATCCCCAGCGCTGGGGCGGTCGGACGGGCCTTCTTGGTCGCGCTCGTCATCTATGTTCTCGTTGGGCTCGCCTTCGGCCTGACGCATAAGTCACCTCAGGCCATAGCACTGGGCGCCATCCTGATCTTCGGCGTGGCCTACATGCTGGCGCAGGGGTTCGCCGACGCTGCGCCTAGGGCACTCACCCGGCGCACGGCTGTGTACGCATTGGCGACGTCGATTGGCTACTTCGCGCTTCAGATGGCAGCGACGTCGCTTACCTTGGACGTCCTGCAGGCCACGCCACCGCCCGGGCCGCTGGAATGGGGCTTGATCGTTCTTGCGGTCATCAGCTTTGGTCTCGTCGCCATCGTGCAAGCGATGTTCCCGCTCTGGGCCCACCATCCAGCCGCCGCCGGCCTGCGCGTGCACCTCTCCAACGGCTTCTACGCCAACGCTGTTTTCGACCGCCTGATTGGCGGCTGGTCCACGCGTATCGCCTCCTGATTAAACTAGAGTTCTTGCAAGTGTCTCATTCCTCTTCCCCTCCGTCCGTTGATCTCAAGCATATCGAGACTTCGGCCAATCGCGCAGCGCGGGCCATTCCTCCCGCATGGCCGCTGGCCTCGAGCGTCGCGGTCAATCCCTTTCTAGGCCAGACTGGCGAAGACCTCGCAACAGCTGGCGCGCGGCTTGTCCGTGTTGCTGGTGTCGCCATCACGATGCCGAGGCAGTGGTACCAGCAGAAGATTTCTTCTGGGATCATCGCAGACACAGACCTTCTGGAAGCATGGACCTCTGCTCCCCCCCACCTGAGGCCGATTGACCTGGTTGCACTCAAAGCCGCCGCGGCTTCGAACGCGTCAAAGCCCCGCGCCCTCCCTTCGATCGCAGATCTGGCGGCGGACGTCTCTGGTATGGACTGGCCGGGCCTGATCACCGAGCGGTTCGGCGCGTGGGCAGCGGGATATTTCGACGAGGGACAAGCTCTCTGGGCCGCTCCGCGCGGCAAGGGCACCTATGCGGCGTGGCGGGCAGTAGCGACGTATGACTTGACGCCAGAAATCGCCGGGCTGCCAGGCTTCGCGCTTCATGTGTCGGAGGCACCCGATAACGCAGTCGCGGCCATCGCACGCGTTGTCGGTCGGCTTGGCCTCGGCGAAGCGGCTTTGGAGACTTACTTCCACCAAGTGCTGATGATGCTCGGGGGCTGGGCGCAGTATGCGCGCTACAAACTCTGGCAGGCGGAACTCGCGGGCGGGTCGGATCACACCGTCAACGACCTCCTCGCTATCCGACTGATCTGGGAAGAAGCACTGTTCCTTCAGTACGGATCGAAAATCGCTGATCAGTGGGAGAATGTGAAAGCCGCGCACGCCGCTCCAGTCGAAGCGAGCCCGGACTTGGTGACCGACACAATTCTTCAAGAGGCGGCCGAGCGCTCGGCTCAGCGGGCTCTGGCGTTGACGCTCGCGAAGGCCGCCCCGCAAACGAATCGCGATCGCCCTCTGCTCCAGGCAGCGTTTTGCATCGACGTTCGCTCGGAGGTGTTTCGCCGGGCGCTCGAGAACGTAACCCCCCAGATCCAGACACTCGGATTCGCCGGATTCTTCGGCCTCACCACGGCGCACCGTCGCTTTGCCTCAGACATCGAGGAACTGCGGCTTCCAGTGCTGCTCAATCCTACGATCAGATCTCGCTCGGGAGGGCCGGACGTTGCAGCGGCCGATCAGTGGGCGCGGATCAAGGCACGCTCGACGCGCGCCTGGGGGCGGTTCAAGCTCGCCGCCGTCTCGTCATTCGCCTTCGTCGAAGCCACAGGTCCGATCTATGTCGGCAAGCTCCTTGGCGATACTTTGGGGCTTCATGGCGCGTCGGCGACAAACGATCCGGCGCCGCAGCTCGATCCCGCGCTCGATCTTCCAACGCGGACAAAGGCCGCCGAGACCGTGCTACGTGCTATGTCGTTGACCAGCGGCTTCGCGCGGCTTGTTTTGCTGGTTGGGCACGGCGCCACTGTCGTCAACAATCCTCACGCCAGCGCACTTCATTGCGGTGCCTGCGGCGGTTACTCGGGAGAGGTAAACGCGCGCCTCCTCGCGGCGCTCTTGAACGATCCCCAGGTGAGGTCTGAGCTTACTCGAAACGGGATTGTTATCCCGTCGGACACACTCTTCCTGGCAGCGTTGCACGACACCACCACCGATCAGGTCACCCTCTTTGCCGACGACTCTCCCGCTGAAGCAAGCCAGAATGATATCAAGCAGGCTAAGGCCTGGCTCGCTGCTGCTGGTAAGCTGGCCCGCGGCGAGCGCTGCCTGCGGTTGCCGCGGGCGGGACATGAAAACACGATCGCAAGACGGAGCCGCGACTGGTCTGAAACGCGGCCTGAATGGGCACTCGCCGGATGCAAGGCGTTCATTGCCGCGCCTCGGAGGCGCACGGCGGGAAGGAACCTGGAGGGGCGCGCCTTTCTTCACGACTACGATTGGAAGCAGGACAGTAGCTTCAGCGTACTCGAGCTGATCCTAACGGCACCGGTGGTTGTGGCAAGCTGGATCAGCCTGCAATACTACGGATCAACCGTGGCTCCTGACGTTTTCGGAGGCGGCAATAAGCTCCTCCATAACGTCACGGGCGGTATCGGTGTCGTAGAGGGCAATGGGGGTGTGTTGCGGGCCGGACTTCCCTGGCAGTCGGTCCATGACGGCGAGGGGTACGCGCACGAACCTCTGCGTCTGTCAGTGTGCATCGAGGCACCTCGCCACGCGATGACGGACGTTCTCAAGCGCCACGATGACGTCCGCGCGTTGTTTGACAATGGCTGGCTTCACCTCTTCGCTCTCGACGAACGGGGGTGCATGGCCTGGCGGTACTTCAAGGGTCTGCAGTGGAGCGAAACGAGCAGGGCTCCCGAGCCAGCAACGGTCACGAAAGTCGCGGTTTGAGCCATGACTAGTGAAAATAATGTCCAAAATTCTACGATAGGCTCCGCTTCACTTGTCACCAGATCACACCTCGGCCAGCTAGAATCGGAGTCTATTTACATCCTGCGCGAGGCGGTTGCTAACGCCACCAACCCTGTGATGCTGTTTTCGGCGGGCAAGGATTCGACGGTGATGGCGCATTTGGCCCTACGCGCTTTCTACCCAAGCAAGCCGCCGTTTCCGCTTCTTCACGTCGATTCAACCTGGGAATTTCGATCGCTTCTCGAATTCCGTGATGCCTTCGCACGTACCCATGGACTCGACTTGATTGTCTACGCCAATGAGGACGGCCGTCGACAAGGGATGAATCCATTTGACCATGGTGAGCACTACACCCGGATCATGCGAACCGAGGCGCTCAAGTCGGCACTTGATTCCGGCGGCTATGACTTCATCTTCGGTGGAGCCCGACGCGATGAAGAAAAGTCACGCGCCAAGGAGCGCATCTTCTCGATCCGCAGTGCAAGTCACGGATGGGACCCGCGCCAGCAGCGGCCTGAACTCTGGCAAGTTTTCAACACACGGACGTCACCGGGGCAGACGGTTCGAGTGTTCCCTCTCTCGAACTGGACCGAGAGCGATATTCTAGCCTACGCTCTCTGGCGAAAAATTGAGCTAGTCCCGCTTTACTTTGCCATGCCTCGCCCCGTCGTCGAGCGCGGGGGTTCCTTCGTGGTTGTCGACGATGAGTCGCGCATGCGGTTTCTCACGGACGAGAAACCGGTTATGCGATCCGTGCGGTTCCGGACCCTCGGTTGCTGGCCGGTGACCGGCGCGATCCTCTCTGAAGCTGCGGATATGGGAAGCGTTGTTCTTGAGACCTCTGCTTCGATGACGTCTGAACGGCAAGGGCGCATCAACGACGGCGAAGAAGGCGGCTCGCTCGAGCGCAAGAAGCAGGAAGGGTATTTCTGATGCTTCGCCTGATCGGCCGACAGTATCACAACGTGGCGGCGGTGCTGACCTCGATGCACGCTAAGGAGCGTGTCATCGGGCCCGTAGTACGAGAAGAACTCGGATTGATCGTGGAGGTGGCGATCGGCATCAACACCGACCAGTTCGGCACTTTTAGTCGTGAAATAGAGCGGACAGGATCCCAACTCGATGCCGCAAGCGCCAAGATCGCCGCCGGCTTCGAGTACGCGCCTTCTGCACGCGTCGGCCTTGCGAGTGAGGGGAGCTTCGGACCGCATCCCTACATCCCCTTCCTTGCGATCGGCCGCGAGCTCATTCTGATGGTTGATCGGAGCGGACTCGAACTGACTGGATACGACGAGACCGTCGAGACTAATTTCGGGCACGCGGTCGCCCCAGATCTTAAGGCGGCCTATGAGTTTGCGCAGAGCGCCGGATTTCCCGGACACGGCCTGATCGTCTCGGGCTGTCGGGACAACAAGCCCGCTCCGGACATTTTACTCAACAAAGATGTTACCGATGTAGCCCAACTTGAAGCGGCGGTCACGGAAGCCGTGGGGCGCTGCGGCGCAGCATTCGTCGAGGCCGACATGCGAGCGCACCGCAACCCTACCCGAATGGCCGCAATCGAGCGCGCGACCCGCGATTTGACGCGTCGATTTCTTAGTAGATGCCCATCCTGCGACCATCCTGGGTTCGACATCGTAGAGCGCATTCCCGGACTACCATGCGCATGGTGTGGTGATCCCACGAGTGTGATCATGGCCGAAGTTCTGGCTTGCCAATCATGCGGCCACAAAGAGGAAAGATCGGTCGCAACCAAGCCAGCCGCGGACCCCGGTCGATGCAATAGCTGCAACCCTTAGGCACGGACACGCGAAACCTTCACGGGATCGGAGACACACGATGAGCAGGAGTTCTGGACCGCAAACACCCAGGATGACGACGCAATCGGCCATTGACGATCAAATTGCTTTTGTACTGGGCAATCCGCGGATGAGCGTGTGGCTTCAGACTGCATTGAAGGAAGCACTTCTTCTTGATCCGATTGGCGTCCTGAACGACTTGGAAATTCTCAATCTCATTTTGCGCAGTCGATCGGAACTGCTCATCGCCGAGAAATACGGGCAAAGCAATCCATGATCACGCGCGCCGCTCGCCTGGCGTTTATCGTGTTGGGTGCGCAATGGACCAGGGAAGGGCTTCACCTGCATGAAACGGGACGATCTGCGATCCCTTCAACTCTAGCCGGTGCGGTAGGCGGCGCTCCAAAATAGCCGAGCCTTCGTTGAGGGGCAGTCCGTAGAAGCGTGGACCATTCTCTGACGCGAAGGGTTCAAGGCGGTCGAGCGCCGCTTCCTCATCGAAGGCAGTCGCATAACTTTCGAGAGCGAAGGGCGCGTTAAAGATGCCCGCGCATCCGCAGGCCGATTCCTTGTCGTCGACGTGGTGTGGTGCCGAATCCGTACCTAGAAAGAATTTGGTGGAAGCGGATGTAGCGGCCCTCCGCAACTCAAGCCTATGTGTCTCCCGCTTGGCGATCGGCAGGCAATAAAAATGGGGGCGGATTCCGCCGTCGAACATAGCGTTCCGATTGATCGAAAGGTGGTGCGGCGTTATGGTCGCCGCAAGATTGGGGCCGCTCGCCTCGACGAAAGCTACCGCGACGGCTGTCGTGATGTGTTCGAACACCACTTTGAGCGCCGGAAAGTCATCGATCAGCTTGGCAAGGATGCGCTCGATGAAGACGGCCTCCAAGATATCGATATGTCGATCCGTGACTTCGCCATGAAGCAGCAGTGGCATGCCGATCCGCTGCATGACCTCAAGCACTGTGTAGATCCTTCGGACGTCCGTGACGCCTAAGCCCGAATTGGTCGTGGCGTGCGCGGGGTAGAGCTTGCAGGCTGTTAAGACAACTTCGGCAAAACCACGCTCGACCTCGTCAGCGTCAATGCTGTCGTGAGGTAGCAGGTCATCAACGGCGAGAAGTCCAAGCCGGGCTCAAGAGCCGTGAGGATGCGCTCTCGATAACCCACTGCGGCCGCGATGGTCGTGATCGGGGGGGCGAGGCTGGGCATGACTATCGCCCGCGCGAACTGCCTTGCTGTGTAGTTTACAATGGAGGAGAGCATCGCGCCGTCGCGAAGATGGACGTGCCAATCATCAGGACGTCGAAGTGTGAGGCGATCTGCACCTCGTCCGATCAGCCAGGGAACGGTGCCACCTTCAGATATCTGCATAGGGGTGGTCTCGGTTGTTGCTCCCGGATGGGTCACGGTGCCTTCCAAGTAGTGCCCGACTGAGCGCCCCCTCAAATTTGCCCGCGGTGCCCCCAGAGTTGCATCATCGAACCTAATCGACAATATACCAGCTTCGGCCTCGATAAGCACGCAAGGAGGCTCGGGAGTATGGCTACTGCGACTTTCCATTCCCGATAGGTTTCGCCGAGTCTGCACGAGAGACGGTGCGGCTCTCTACGTCCCGCACCAGCCAAGCCGCGTTGGTGAGGAGCTTGTCTCTCAATGCTGCATATCCGGCAGGGAGGGTTCCGCTCGGCCCTTTTCTGGCTGTCGAGCTGGCCCGCACGACAAACGCTGTCTCGGTTTCAACGGCCGTCGCAAGCGCGCCGCCAGTCGCGAAGGTCAACACCGGACTCTCGAACATCGCTATGGGTTGGAGAGTCGTTGCGGCGTCGCGCGCACTTCTTTTGAGGACGGTGCGACGACGGAATAAGTCACACCCTAGGATAGGGAGCACCAGCGCGGCATTTTCCACAAATGTGTCCATGTCAGCTCGATCAGCTTCTGGAAGGCGCTGAAAATCCGGGCATGTGTCGTTGGTCAAGGCGACGGTGTCCGCTTCCTGAGTGAGCTTGATCATCCGGCTTTCTAGGTAGCGAACGTGCCCCTTGGTCAGGGTCTCATCAGAGCTGACCAGGAAGACGACGCGATCGAAGAAGTCCTTCGCCTCGGAGCGTAGATGGATGCGCATCCGCGCCCCGATGTCGTCAGCTTCACCGATTTAAGCCAACACACCGTCCGCCCGCTCAGGATCCGGTCCCAGCAGGATGTAAACCCCTGTGCGTGATGCTTCAGGCCGCCGCAACAACTCGGGCAGCCTTCCGCGCGGTGCGCTCAATGCCTTGCCGTTTCAGTTGCCAACATCGGCCACCACGATGCCGTGCGCCGCGCTTTCGGCTAGATAGAGTTTTACCGTCCTGCCGATTGCGCGCCGACCGGTGCCAACTTCCGCGAGATCGCTGTCCCATCAGATTGCCCCTCATCCGGGGAGCATCAAAGCCGATACAAGTGAACAAATCCCTATTTGGGATAATCCAGAAACAGGATCAGCTTCCCCCAGGCTCACCGTCTCATTCAGCGGCCGGCATGGGCAAATCGATCCACTCCCTCGAATACCACAAGCTAAGAGAACGGCTAATTGCAGCACGCAAGAAAGCCAGGCTCACTCAGGCTGACGTGGCAGAGCGGCTCGGGCGGCCGCAATCTTTCGTCGCCAAGTACGAGGGAGGCGAACGTCGCCTGGACGTCGTTGAGTTCGTCGAGATTGCCAGGGCGGTTGAAGGGGATCCAATCAAAGATCCTTCGGGCGATGCTTATGGCCGAGAACTGAAAGCAGTCGTCGAGGAGAATAGGTTGTGTTACGACTATTCGATTGTTCCGGATTCCAAACTTTAGGCAAGTTTAACGGATTTTGGCGAATCAGGCGGTTGCAATTGCAGGCTGCCTGTCATCTCGGGGGGTAAGAGGAGGAGCGGTTGGACGTCCTTGGATTGCTTCTGGGTCGAGCAGAGCTCGCGGCTAGCATAAACCCGTCCGTGCACTCGGTGAGCCTGGTGGATCTCCGTCGAGACGACTGCCCGCTTATCTATGTGAACCGGGGTTTCGCCCAACTTACGGGGTATGCACCGGACGAGGTCATCGGACGCAACTGTCGGCTGCTGCAGGGCGAAGATACTGATGCCGAGACGGTGGGTCGGATGCGGCAGGCCATAGCGGCTGGCGCGCCCTTCCTCACGGACCTATTGAACTACAAAAAGAACGGTGAGTCGTTCTGGAACAGACTTTCACTTCGGCCCGTGCGCAGCGATACTGGCCTACTAACCCACTACGTTGGTATTCAGACCGACATTTCTGCAATGAAGCGCGTCGAGGATAAGGTTTACGGTTTCGCCACTCATCTAAGCAGTCTGCCTCCCAGGTAGTACTGGAGCAGCTGCGGGGCTCATACCTTTCCCGGCCACAGATGGCAATGCCGGCTGAGCTAGCGGATACTGGCTTGCTCACGCAAGCATCCTGCAAGGACCTCGACAAAATAGACGTCAATTGCGGGCCGCGGTCGTACTTTCCCGTGCCAAGGCGCGCCGAAGAGACTAAGGCGGTTACAAATTGTCCTCTTTTCGTCGCTAGTCGGCTGGCAAGGTGTGCCTATGAGCGCCACTTATGCGGCGACGCTAATTCTCAGCGGTCGCGTTGCTTGAGCAGAACCAAGTCACTTGTCCCGCCGCCGCCAGGTCGTGGGTCATTCCATTGCTGCCAGGGCCTGTCTAGGGAGGCTGTCGTCTTCAGCGTCTCAGAAAACTCGCCGATCCGACTTTCGCGCATCGCGGTGTCCATCCTTCATCGGCCCACTTCAATCAATACATCGATGACCTGACCGACCATCAGGTCTGCTCCTGCCGGGGCCCGAAAGATCACCTGCGCTACTCGGGTGTCGACACTTTCGGAGACATTCCCGCTGAGGGTCGTCTTGGGTTTGACGAGCGGTTCGCGGCGAATGAACGTCAGGGGAAAGCGCTCATCGCCGCTTCCTCTCACCGCGCCCCAGGCTTTGCCAGCCGGATCCAGCAGGGAGATATCGGCTTCGGCGATCTCCGCCCTGACTTCGCGTGGACCGGCGGCGCCGATGCTGAGGATCTCGCCGCCGAGCGGTGCGTACTCGCCGGACTGGAGCTCGACATCGAGCACCTCACCCGCGATGGGGCTGGTGACTGTGAGCTGTGCCAGTTCCGCTTCGGCTGAGACGACTGCCGCCCGTGCGCTTTCGATGTCTTGAACTAGTGGCTGCAGCTTGCTGCCGCCGACGGGATCGAGCGCAGCGAGTTCGGCTTCCGCTCGAGCGACGCGAGCCGATGCCTCCTCGACTTTCGCATCTGCAATGCGCAGGGCCGTCTTGCGACGCCCGAGTTCGCGTTGAGCGATCGACGTCGAGGTCTTGGACAGTTGCTCAGCCGTTGCCAATTCCTCGGCAGCATCATCGAGTTGGGCCTCGGTGGCCAAGAGGACGGCGCGCGCGACAGCAAGATCGGCCCTGAGACTCGGAATACCGCCTTGAGCTTCTGCGAGGCGCGCTTCGGCGAGGAATACCGCCAGCCGCAGTTCTTTCAACTTCGCCTGTGCGACAGCGTCGTCCATGCGCACCAAGATGGTGCCGGCGTCGACCGTATCGCCCGGAACGAAAGGCAGCGCGGTGATGACGCCGCCCATCGGAGCCGACAGGACGATGACACTGCCAGCCGGCTGGACCGTTCCCAATGCGCCCACTTCGCGCGGCGATTCGGGCTCGATAGCGACGACCCGGTCCGCGGAGATCTCCTGTTGTGCGTTGGAGCGAGCAATCGAGAACGATGCTGCAACCAGGCCGGCAGCGGCACCTACCGCAAGGCCATACGAGAGCAGCGTGCGAAATCGGATCATACGGAAGCTCCTGCGACGGCTGGTCCGGTCGATGACCGATGCTGCGGCGTGTCTTTAACGATGGCCCCGTCGCACATTTCGACGATGCGGTCGGCGAAACTGTAGATGCGGTCATCGTGCGTCACGACGATCACCACGCGGTCACGCGTCGTGGTCAGCTCGCGCAACAACTCCATCACGGCATGGCCGGAAATCGCGTCGAGTGCCGATGTCGGCTCGTCGCAGACGATCATGCTGGGGTCGTGCACCAAAGCCCGGGCGACGGCGACGCGCTGCTGTTGTCCGCCGGAAAGCTGCTGCGGAAACTTCCGAGCCTGGTTACCGAGGCCCAGCTGTTCGAGCAGCTGCAGCGCCTTCTTGCCGGCCTGGCGCGGCGACATTCCGCCCACGACCAGCGGCAGCGCGGCATTTTCGACCACGTCCAGCGACGGGATCAGGTTAAACTGTTGGAATATGAATCCAATGTTGCGGCCGCGAAAGCGAGTGAGCTTGGCCCCGCGCAGGCGATCGACGCGCTGGCCCAGCATCGATACTTTTCCCTCTTCGGCTTTCAGCATCCCGGCTAGCACCGAGATCAGAGTGGTCTTGCCGCATCCGGAGGGACCCACCAGGAACGTGATCTCCCCTGCATTGGCGGTCAGATCGACATTGCGCAGCACGTCGATGCGCGTGTCGCCACGGCCGAAGCTCTTCTTGATCCCTGTCGCCTCGAGTGCCACCGACATGGTCTAGCCCCTGAAAACTGTTGCAGGGTCTAGCCGCAACACTTTGCGCAGGCTCACGAAGGTGGCGAGGACGCTGATCAGCAAGGTTGCAGCGGCGGCAGCGACCGCGATCTGCCAGGGCAGGTAGAACCCCTTGAGATCAGAGGTGGGCGTGTTGACGCCGTCGAAAAAACCCGTCGCCAGCCACAGCCCGATGCCATAGCCGATGAAGCCGATCGTCGCTGCCTGAACGAGCACCATCAGGACGATGCGGAAGTTCGTGAGACCGATCGCCTTGAGTACCGCGAACTGCTTGGTCAGGTCGGCGATGAACATGTTGAAGGTGAGCCCGACAATGGCGATGCCGACGATCGCGCCGAGCGCAATCACCACGCCGAACGAGAAAGCGATACCCGTGCTCGCGATGACATAGCCGAGTGTCTTGAGGAAAAAGGCGCTCGACGGCAGCGCGAGCAGTCCCGTCTCCTCAGTGATCCGGCGGGCGACCTCGTCGATATCGGTCCCATCGGCGACGCGCACCAGGACGAAGCTCGGAACTGCCCCCGTCTGTGGCGAGATGACTACCGCTTCGGAGATGCGGGCGTTGATAACGATGGGCGCGGAAAAGCCTGGGCTGGCGTTGGTGATCGCGGCGATCCTGACGCGACGATCGTTGAGCTCGAGCTCATCGCCGATCCGTATCTCTTGGCCGGGGAAAAGCTTGGTGTAGCCGAGAATATCGATCGCAATGCTGCCGGGGAACTTGAGACCGTCCCGGTCACCGACGACGATGCGGTCGGTCATGCCGGCAAGTGTCGCATCGTCAACGCCGTAAACCGTTGCGGAGTCGATGCGGCCGTCCGAGGTCCGGGTCCGGACCTGCGTCTTGGTGAACGCTGAAGCTTCGGCGACACCCGCGACCGCCTTGATCCGGTAGAGATCGACACTGCGCAGGGGCTGCACGCTTTCGGCGGACTCGGTCCGCTGGTCCATCACCCAGATATCGACGCCTCGCGCATCGAGAACGATCGAACTCGCCCGCGAGATAAGGCCGATAAAAAATCCGCCTTGCTGGGTCATTAGAAGCACGGAGAATGCAATGCCGAACACGAGGCCAAAGGTCTTGGCCACGTCGCCGAACAGCATCTTGAGCGCCGTAGAGAGCATACTTGCCAAACCGTTCACTATCGCAACTGTGATAGATAACGGTGACGCGTTCTGCAGAGTTTCACCGTTATTGGGGTAGGAGCAGATTTTCTGGAGCATTTCATGCCCCGGCCCACTGGCCTGAGATATCCGCAGTTCGAGCAGAAGCGAGACCACCTGCTCGACTTGGTCGAAACGCGATTGTCCGAACCCGACGGTCATCGTGCCGGTCTGCGCGCCTTGGCAGTCGCCGCCACTGTCACGGTCCCGACACTCAAGCACTACTTTGGCGATCGAGAGGGAGTGGTGGGCGCGCTCCTGAAACGGCGCGCCGAGCAGGGGCAACGCTACCTTGACGCGCTAAGCCGAAGCGACGGCGACTTCGCGGGCTCGGTCCGCCAGGCGGCCATGTATATCGTGGGCGCGGCCGGCGAGCCGCGCTTTCGGGCCTTGCATGAGATCGGGCTTCGGGAGGGGCTGCTGCAACCTACAATTGCGCTCGTGTACCTGACAGACATTCTCGAGCCCACGATCGTCGCTCTCGAAACGAGACTCGCTGGTCACATCGCTCGCGGGCAGATGCGCAAGGTATCGACACGCACCGCCGCGCTCTCGATCATCAGTCCGCTCTACGTGGCGATGCTTCACCAGAACAGCCTGTCGGGCAAAGGACTGCGCCCGCTCGACCTCGTCGCCTACGCCGACGAACTCGCCGACGCATTCCTTGCGTCCTACGCGGTTGCATGAACGCGGCTCGAGGACGACTAACGTTCGTTGTTTCGTCCCGTAATCGACGCCGTGGCGACCAGGTCGTCGAGAAGCGCGAGCGTTGCCTGTCCGGAACAATCGAATGGATTAAGCTCGGCCGTCTCGTGGTACTTCAGCAATAGACTTCGGTTGACTTTGGCTAGGTCGACCTGGCCCATCGTCCAGGTTCCAAACTTCCGCTGACGGATCTCTTCGTATGCAAGCAACCGCACGTTGCGATGTCGGGCGTCGCCGACGATCGTATTGTACAGCTCGCAGACGGGATCTCGCCCTCCCTCCAGAACCTGAATGAAGATGTCGCCGGTCACACAGAGAAGGCCGGTGATCCCACGCGGAGCATTGTGTTCTCTCGACTGGCGAAGAAGCGAATCGAGCAGCGACTCCGTGAGCTCGGTCGCGGCCCGGCTTGCATAGACACATCGAACGAGCATCTCTCAATCCTTCAGATTGATCAGGGACAAGAACTCCCGTCTAAGGGACGCGTCCTTCAGGAACGATCCCCGCATCACACTGTTGATCATCTTGGCGGAGGCGTCTTTGACTCCGCGCCAGTGCATGCAGAAGTGATCGGCCTCCATGACCACCGCCAGTCCGTCAGGCGTAACTTTCTCGATGAGGAGGTCGGCGAGTTGGCTGATGGCTTCTTCCTGGATCTGGGGACGGCCCATGATCCATTCGGTGAGACGAGAATATTTTGACAAGCCGATGAGGTTGGAATGCTCGTTGGGCAAGATGCCGATCCACAGTCGACCCATGATCGGGCAAAAATGGTGGCTGCACGCGCTTCGCACCGTAATGGGCCCAACTATCATAAGTTCATGGAGGCCCTCGGCATTGGGAAACTCCGTCACCGGTGGGGGTGGGACGTAACGGCCCTTGAACACCTCGGTCAGGTACATCTTGGCGACGCGGCGAGCCGTGTCGTGCGTGTTGTGGTCATGGGAGGTGTCGATGACGAGGCTTTCGAGCACGCCCTCCATACGAGCGGCGACCTCGTCGAGAAGCGCGTCGAGGTCGCCAGGCTCCAGATATTCCGCAATGTTGTCGTTGGCGTTGAAGCGCCGCTTCGCCTGTTGGATACGCGTCCTGATTTTCGCTGAAACAGCGGTGCTCTCTCGCTTGTTTGAGTCTTCAGTCTGCTCGCTCATGAGGCACTCACTTTCAATCGACTATAAGCCAACCAAACCAAGAAAGGACAGCCAAGTGTCGGCTGCTCCTTCTCGCAAAGTCAGGTCATCTCCAGAAACCTTCTATGCGACCGACCGCCGCCTTAACGCCGTCTTCTTGGCCAATCCGCGACCCGAGGCGTTCAGCGGTCGCCCTTATCGCCCCATCCTCCACCCACGACCGCAATGCAGTCGCCAACAGCTCACGCGAGAGCCGCTTACGCGGAATGCCCTTAGGACCGACGCCGAGCGCCGCCACTCGGCTTGCCCAGAACGGCTGATCGACCGCAAAGGGAACGACAATCTGGGGGACACCGGCCATGAACGCAGCCCCAGTCGTGCCAGCGCCACCGTGGTGCACAACCGCGGACATACGTGGGAATAGCCAATCATGGGGAACGCTTTCGGCCAAATGGAGGTCGCTGTCATTCAGGTGATCTAGCCGAGCCCATCCAGACAGCAACACGACCCTCACTCCAGCGTCTGCCGCCGCGCCGACCACGAGTTCGACAAGTGCCGCAGGGTCACCGCTCGTCATGCTGCCAAAACCCACACTCACCACGGGCTTGTCGCGCCGTTCCATAAATGCAGCGAGGTCTGCCGGCGGTGACCAGTCAGGGGCGCTTGAGGTCCAATAGCCGGTCACTTCGCGGGTCGGCGACGGGGGAACCGGGACCACAAATGGGCTGAACCCGAACAGCGTCAGCCTCGGATCGGCCGATCGCGTGGGTCCCGTCAGCTTCAGCACTTGGCGCGCCGTCCCAGCAGCTCCCTGGAACTGCATACGAACGCCAGCGTCCGACACGAAATGGCTCAGTCTTCGGCCGGCATCCCCCCACCAGATCGGCACCCCCGCGACCAGCACACCGGGAAAGGCCGCAGTGGGAACACCCACCGGTTGAAGATGCGCCTGAACGAATGGAACACCCAGCTTCTCGGCCACGGGTATGCCGGTGATCATTCCTCCGATGCCCCCGAGTAGGAGGTCGGCTCCTTCGCATCCTTCGAGCGTCTCGGCGGTCCAAAGAGCAACGCGCTCAGGCAATTCGGTGAGCATTAGTCGCATCGTCGCCAGCGTGCCGCGTTCGGCAGCACCGGCCGATATTTCGACGATCTCTTCGCGGCTCTTGCTCAGTCCTGCAAAGCGAAGGCCGGCCGCTCCAATCATCGGCGAAAATTCCTGAGGGGCAACAATGCGAACCTCATGGCCGGCGCCAGCCAGGCCGGCGCCCAGCGCCACGTAGGGCTGCACACCGCCTCGGGTGTCGTTGCAGACGATCGCGACCTTCACTTGCTGCTCCCGCCGGGTGCCGCGGGCATAAGCTTGCCAGTCAGGAGTGCGACAACCGCCCTTTCCTTGGTGGGTGTGCCTTCCCCCAACAGGCGAAGTACGATCAGTCCGAGCATCGAGGCTGTTAGCGCATGCGAGAGTGTCGCCGACCGGCCAGATGCACCGTGTCCCTTTCCTCCCAGCATGGGCCTGATGATCGTGTCCAAAAACTGCGTCCGAATTTCGGGATCGATCAACGCCTCGGACAGGAGGACGCGCATCATGGCAAGGGTCTCGTCCGTGAACGTGTCGAGCCGACGAACGAGGATGGCTTCCGCGTCGAGGGGACCGGCAGCCGACGCTGGAGATAGGTCCGACGTTCGATCCGATAGGGGGTCTAGGATCGCAACGAGAATGTCGAACTTGTTTTCGAAGATGTTGTAGATCGTGCCGTCGGCGACCCCGGCCTCTTTCGCGACATCTCGGATGCTGGCGCCACGAAATCCCTTCTCGCCGAACACCTTGATTGCCGCGTCCAGAACATGACGACGTCGGGTCTCTGCCGTCTTGTCACGAAGTGTTATAGGCATGAACAGACCTTCGAACTATTGAATGTTCATTCAACATGGAGAGTGCCACGCCTTATGTCAATGGCGCCGGCAGCAAAGGAGTCTCGCGGCAGACTTCGACCCGAAGAAATCTGAACGTCTCTGGCTGGCGGTGTCCGAATACGCGTCGATCGGCCGTCAGAGTGTCAGATGCGGCGTGGTGCTGCGTCGCAACAAAGGACACTCCGATGAAATCCCTTCTCGCCCTGGCCGCGCTGGTCGTCACTGCTTCGCTGCCGGCTCAAGCCGCGCCCTACACCCTGTTCATCTACGAGGCGCCGGAACAGCTGGCCCTGCGTCCCGCAACCGACGACGCGGCGGCCGCCTATTGGGCCGCCTACGATGTCTTCGGCAAGGAGCTTGCGGCTGCCGGCGTGCTGCGCGGTGGATCGGCCCTCACCACCGGTGCGCCGGTGTCGCTCGTGATGGCGGCAGGGACGGAGACCCCGGCGGCGCCCTACGCCAGCTCCCCTCTCGCCCTCGGCGGCTACTTCCAGATCGACGTGCCCAGCGACGCCGATGCCATCGCCTGGGCCAGCAAGATGCCGGCAGTCGGTGGTGTCATTGAGGTTCGAGTTGGGTATCCCGTGCCCGGTATGGCGATGTAGGCTCGGGATCGAGGAGTTACGCTATGCAGTACATGATGATGTTTTACGAAGACGGCGCCGAGTTTGCCAAGCGCAACGATCCCGCCGCCGCGCCCACCTATTGGGGCGCGTGGAACGCTTATATCGGCGCCATGAATGCAGCGGGGATCGTCGTCAAAGGCGACGGACTCCTGCCGCCTGACGCGGCGACGACCGTGCGCATCAAGGACGGCGAGCGTCTGGTGCAGGACGGGCCCGTCGCTGCGACCAAGGAGCAGCTGGGCGGCTACTTCGTCATCGAAGTGCCCGATCTAGACGCAGCGCTGGCCTGGGCGGCAAAAAGTCCCAACGCGTCGGCGGGGGCGACTGAAGTCCGTCCGGTACTTCCACCGCCGCCGCAGAACTAGGCGCCGACCGGTGGGCGCCGAGCCTGGTGATGTGACGCGGGCAGCCGAGCAGGCTGCCCGCCAGTCCTATGGCCGGCTGGTCGCCTATCTCGCACGTTCGTGGCGCGACATCGCCGCGGTCGAGGACGCCTTGGCGGACAGCTTTGCTCGGGCTCTCCAGGTCTGGCCTCTGTCGGGCGTCCCTAACAATCCCGATGCCTGGCTGCTCGTTACAGCGCGCAATCGACTGCTCGACGGCGCCCGCGCCAGCAAGGTCCGGCTGGACGCCGTAGCCACGCTCATGCTGGCGGCGGGGTCCGAGGCTCAGGAGGAAGTGTTGCTCCCGGTTCCCGACAAACGGCTCAGCTGATGTTTGTGTGCGCGCACCCTGCGATCGACGCAGCGCTGCATACGCCGCTGATGCTTCAGACTGTAGTGGGACTGAGCGCAGAGCGGATCGCCTCGTCCTATCTGGTGTCGCCCGATGCCATGGGGCGTCGCCTTGGCCGCGCCAAAACCCGCATCAGAGATACCGGCCTCGCCTTTCGCGTCCCGGACATTGAGGACCTGCCTGGGCGTATCGCTGCGGTGCTTGAAGCCATCTATGCCGCTTACGGGCAAGGCTGGGACAGCATAGCGAGCGACGACGCAAGCCGCCGCGGCTTGAGTGAGGAAGCGATCTGGCTGGCAAGAGTGCTGGTCTCTGTGGCCCCCCAGAATGCCGAGGCTCATGGCCTGCTGGCGCTCATGCTGTTCTGCGAGGCTCGATCAAGAGCCCGACGTGTAGATGGCAACTACGTGCCGTTCTCCGAGCAGGATACACGTCTGTGGGAAGGCACGCAGATCATTGCCGCGGAAACGGCTCTTCGCGCGGCCGGCGCACTCCAGGTGCCAGGTCGATTCCAGCTCGAGGCCGCCATCCAGTCGGCGATGGTCCAGGGGAGGTTGACGAATACGGATCTGCGCTGGCCATTGCTGCAGCTTCACACCTCACTTGTGGCGATAGCGCCGACCATCGGCAATCTGGTCGGCCTCACGGCCGCACTGGCAGAGGTCGAGGGACCGGAGCCCGCGCTCGATGCCCTGAGCGCGCTGCCAGTCGACAAAACTCGTGGCTATCAGCCCTACTGGGCGTTGCGGGCTCATCTGCTGCGCCAGACAGGTGAACCCGCGGCAGAGTTTCGCGAGGCGCTCGCCAATGCCATGGGATTGAGCGAAGACCCCGCTGTGCGCGAATATCTTCGGAGCCTTGCGCGCTAGTAGGGCGGCGAGGAGCCCACGAACTCGCGATTGTCGGCCAGCCCGTCTGTCCGCCAAGAGCCCTTGGCGGCGAGGCGCAGGAACACCCACCCGTGTCCTGTATCCCTCAAGGCCTCGTTCGGCCACCTGCGCGGCCCTATGAGAGACACGTCCCAATAATACCAATGTATGGCGACAGGGCGAGGGGTGGTGCGGACCTCATCGCACTAGGAGCCAGGGAGGACCTACGGAACACACAGCCGCGCAGCCCCCCGGATAATCTCGCTCCTACACTAGGAGTCGGAGGGATAGGCTGCGCAAAGCGTTACAAACCGACCGTGGTCCGTCAATTTGCAGTCGGACCCTGCATTAGCATGGGTGGAATCTACCGGTTTTGAGGAACGCAACTGACCTCCGTCCCCGGTACGCCGCTCCAGGTGAGCCGCCAGGATGACGAGGTGGCGTCCTCTCGGACGCCACTTGAGTGGGCATATTAGGCCGCTCACGATTTGAGCGCCGCGACGTGGTAGCGACGAACACCGTCCTCGCCCTTCTCGCTGACCACCTCGATGCCAAGGCGCTTCTTGACCGCGCCGGCGAGGAAGCCGCGAGCGCTGTGCGGCTGCCAGTCGGTGGCGGCGACGATCTCGTCGATCGAGGCGCCGTTCTGGCGGCGGAGTAGGGCAAGGACCTGGTCCTGCTTGGTGGTCTTGGTTTGGGGCTAGTGTTGCAGCCTTGCGGGTCTTGGCGGCCTTGCTGCGGGTGATGCGAGGTCCGGTGGGTTTAGTGGGCTTCTTGGCCATTGTGGGCTCCTGTCGATCGGCCGGAGCGGGAGTGCCCGGCGTTACCGACAAGGGCCCGGAGTGGCCGGGCGGTGACCGCAACACAGCTTGCTTGCGGCCGGCAGTCCAGCAGGTTGTTGGAGCGCTGAGGGTTAGGCTAACGAGTGGCGTACAAGGGGAAGACTACTTGCTCGCGAGGCGGTCGAGTTCGCGCCCGAAGCGCCGCAGCCCGGGAGACGCCTGCACGTCGCATCGTTCTCGTAGAGTGCACGGTGCGGATGCCAGCCGCCTCGGCTTGGTGCAACAGGATGACCGCAGCGCTCCCGCTACCGCTCGAGGTATGGATGTTCCCCCGATCCCCGTTCCCTGCGGCTCCGTCCCTGACCGGGCATGGAAGGGCTGTTGGTGTCGAAGGCCAAGCTCTGTCTATCAGCAGGGCACGTCGGTGCAGGTGCAGGTGCACTGCGATGGCGACGCACTCAGCAGAGGAGGGCGAGAGCGTTCTCAAGAGCAGAGCATCGCTGTCCCACTTAGAGCCCCCGCGAAGCCAAGGCCGGTATGAGCGTCTGAGCACGTCCAGCGCCAAGCCGAGGCGGCTGGCATCCGCACGGTGCGCCCTCCGCGGACGATGAATCAGCAGGGTCCTCCCCGGCGATGGGAGCTATGAGGGCCGGCCCCAGCCCGCAGTTAGGCAGCAGCTACGGACTTTTCTACCTCTACCTCCCTCCCTCCCTAGCCGCCGCCAGTCGGCACATCCGCCGGAACACTCGACTCTATTGGTCCGCGGCGGTGAGGCCCTCGAGAGGGAATCGCGAAAAGTGGACTTTGCAAAGCCTCGACATTTCCGAGGCTTACGACGGGGTCG
>JBKJTB010000091.1:0-8699 GCA_046594305.1 Devosia sp.
GTGGCGTTCTTGGGCCGCTTGTCGATCAGCACCTGCACGACCTGCGGGATCACATCGCCGGCGCGCTGGATCACGACCGTGTCGCCAATGCGGATGTCGATCCCCTCGCGGATCGGCTCGCCGAAACTGTCGAAGCCTTTGATGTAGTCTTCGTTATGCAGCGTCACATTGACGACAGTCACGCCGCCAACCGTCACCGGGTCGAGCCGGCCGACCGGTGCGAGCGTGCCCGTGCGCCCGACCTGGATGTCGATCTGGCGCAATACGGTCGTCGCGCGCTCTGCCGGGAATTTGTGGGCAACGGCCCAGCGCGGCTCACCTGTAACAAACCCCCAGCGGCGCTGCAGATCGAGGCGATCTAGCTTGTAGACGACGCCATCGATGTCGTAGCCCAGCGACGAGCGCTGCGCTTCGATCAACCGATATTGCGCCAGCAATTCCTCGACCGTGGTGGCGCGCACCATGAGCGGGCTGACCTTGAAGCCCCACTCGCCGAACTTCTGCACGGACTCGTATTGCGTTGGCGCCGGATCGTGACTGGCAGCGCCCCAGGCATAGGCGAAGTACCTTAGGTTGCGGCTGGCGGTGACGCTCACGTCCTTCTGGCGCAGCGACCCGGCCGCGGTGTTGCGCGGGTTCACATACTCCTGCCCACCGACGGCAGCAGACCTGGCCTTCAGCGCCTGAAACTCGGCATAGGTCATGTAGACCTCGCCGCGGATTTCGATGACCTCCGGCCACCCCCTGCCCTTCAGCCGATGCGGTATGTCGGCGATGGTCTTGATGTTCTCGGTGATATCCTCGCCGACACTGCCGTCGCCGCGCGTCGCACCGCGGACAAGAACGCCGTTCTCGTAGCGCAGCGATGCCGACAGGCCATCGATCTTGGGCTCCGCCGTGAAGGCGAGCTCAAGGTCCTTATCCCGCTCGAAGAAGCGCCGGCCACGGTCGATGAAGTCGATCACGTCCTGCTCGGTGTAGGCCTTCGCGAGGCTGAGCATCGGAACTTCGTGGCGAACTTTCGCAAAACCCTCGGCCGCCGGTGCGCCCACCTTCTCCGACAAGCTGTCGGCACGCTTCAGATCGGGGAACGCCGTCTCGAATTCGAGGTAACGCAGCTTGAGCTGGTCGTACTCGGCGTCCGTGATCGTCGGATTGTCCTTCTGGTGGTAAGCGATGTCCGCGCCCGACAGAAGCTTGAACAACCGATCGAGTTCGGCACGCGCCTCCGTCTCGGAGTAGCTTTCGATTTCCCGATCTACACTGCTCATGAAACGTCCGAAAGCAACTTGCTGGCCGCCGCGCGGGCCTCTTCCGTAATCTGCGCACCCGCGAGCATCCGCGCAACCTCTTCGCGTCGCCCCTCCCCATCGAGCGGCCGCACATTGGTCCGCACCAGAGTACCCTTCGCCAGCGCCTGCTTCTCGATGAACAGATGCGTGTCCGCCCGAGCCGCGACCTGCGGCGCGTGCGTGACGGTGAGCACCTGCACCTTCTCGGACAGCCGCTTGAGCCGGCGCCCAATCGCGTCGGCCACGGCACCGCCGACCCCGGTGTCGATCTCATCGAAGATCAGCACGGGCGCGGATCCGCGATCGGCGAGCACGACCTTCAGCGCGAGGAGAAAACGACTCAACTCGCCGCCCGATGCGATTTTCATCAGCGGCCCCGGCAGCGTGCCCGGATTGGTCTGCACCTGGAAGGCGACCAGGTCGAAGCCGGTGGCGGCGGTGCGCGTTTCGTCGACCTGCTGATCGACGATGAATTTCGCGGCTCCGAGTTTCAGGTCGGGCAGTTCCGCCTCGACCGCCTTGCTCAGCGCCTTCGACGCCTTGCCGCGGGCTGCGCTGAGCTTCCGTGCCGCCTTGCGGTAGGCCTCGCCGGCCACTGCCGCATCGGCCTCTAGCTTCGCCAACGTCGCCTCACCACTCTGCAAGGCTGCAATCTCCGCCCGGTATTTCGCGAGAACCTCGCCCAGTTCGTCCACAATGACGTGGTGCTTGCGCGCCGCCGCACGCAATGCAAACAGGCGGCTCTCGACGCGCTCGAGTTCCGCCGGATCGAACGCCATCTCGCGCTTGATTTGCCCGATCGCCTCCGAGGTCTGGTCGAGCGCGTTGAGCGCGGTATCCAGCGCCTCAATCAGCGGCTGGAACACGCTCGTCCCGCTGTCGACTTTGCGCATCAAGCGGCGCATCAGGCCCGATAGCGCCGGACTGGGGGCGTTCGGGCCGCTGAGAATCTCGTCGGCGTCGCGCACTTCGTCCGCGGATTTCTCGAGCTGCATCAGCCGTTGGCGACGCTCCGCCAGGTCGAGTTCCTCCCCGGCCTCGGGCGCGAGCTCCGCCAACTCTTCGACGACATGCCGCGCGTAGTCCTCCCGCGCGGCGGCCTCGGTGATCAGCGCGCGCTGCGCCGAAACGCTGGCCGCGATTTCGACGAGGGCCGTGTAGGTGTCACGCACCTCGGCGACCTGGTCCTCGATCTTGCCGAAAGCGTCGAGCAACGCCCGATGCGTGTTGGCATCGACCAAGGCGCGATCATCGTGCTGGCCGTGGATCTCGATGAGCCTGGAACCGATGCTCTGCAGCAGCCCGGCGCCGACCGGCTGGTCGTTGATGAAGGCGCGCGTGCGGCCGTCAGCGTACTGCACGCGGCGCAGGATCAGATCGGAATCGTCGGCGACTTCGTTCTCGCGCAGCGCAACTCGCGCCGGATGGTCGTGCGGCAGCGACAGCACCGCAACGACCTGGCCGCTGTCCTGCCCCTGCCGGACCAGCGAAGCATCTCCCCGCCCTCCCAGCGCGAGGCCCAGAGCATCCAGCAGGATCGATTTGCCGGCACCGGTTTCACCGGTAAGCGCCGTCAGCCCCTGGTCGAGGCCGACATCAAGCTGATCGATCAGCACGATGTTTCGGACAGACAGTGCACTCAGCACGAGGGGAAATCCGCTTCAGTCAGGAATTCGCGATTCCGCCAAAAGCGGATCGAGAACAAACTAGCAACGAATTGAGGTTTTGGCTAGCCTTGGAGCGAGGTTGCGAGCGGGCTCGCGCTGTTGATCTTGGGCGTCAGGCCAACCCGCTGCAGCAAGTCCAGCGACTGCTTGTACCACTCGCTCGATGGATAGTTGTGGCCGAGCACCGCGGCCGCAGTCTGCGCCTCGTTCGTCAGCCCGAGCGCGAGGTTCGATTCCGTCAGCCGGAACAGCGCTTCCTCGATATGCGTCGAGGTCTGGTATTTGTCGACGACGACGCGGAAACGGTTGATGGCAGCGGCGTACTGGCCGTTACCGGCATAGTAGCGACCAACGGACATTTCCTTGCCGGCCAGTTGATCGACCGCAATCACCATCTTGTCGCGCGCGTCCTTGGCGTAGTCGCTCTTGGGATAGTTCGCGATCAGCAGCGTGTAGGTCGAAATGGCGTCCTGCGACAATTGCTGGTCGCGGGTGATGTCGGTGATCTGCGCGAAGTACGACGTGCCTTTCAGGAAAAGCACATACGGCGTCTCTTCCGAGGAGGGGAACAGCGCCATGTAGCGGTCGGCGGCGAGGATCGCCTCATCGAACTTGCTGATGCGGTAGTTCGAGTAGACTTCCATCAGCTTCGCCTTCTCGTTGAACTCCGAGTAGGGATGCTGGCGCTCGAGCTTCTTCAAGCTGTCGATGGCGTGGTTGTAGTTCTGCTTGTCCATGTCGGACAGCGCCGTCTGATAGAGTGTTTCGGCCGGCACGATCGCTTCGTCTTTGATCTTGGTCGGGCCGAACATCGAGCAGCCGGCGATCGTCATGGCGACCAACACCACTGCTGCCAGACGCACGAAATTGCTCGCTGCGGCTCCAAATCCAGTGTGAATCACGAAACGCCCCGCCCTAGTGGTTGCAGCATAGTAGCACCGGGGAGCGGCCTAAACATCAATTCAATCAAAACTGTGACCTGCTCAGCCGACCGAGCGCAGGTAGGGCCGGACTTCGAGGCCATCCGGCATGTCGTCGAGCGCGTCATAGCCGAGCGGGAGATCTTCCGCGTAGACGATCTCGTAGTTGGCCTGGCTCGAGAACAGGCCCTGCAGCACCAACGCATTGAGCCCGTGGCCACCCTTATATGAGCGGAAGCGGCCATAGATCGGCAGCCCGCACAGCGCGAGGTCGCCGATGGCATCCAGCAGCTTGTGGCGGACGAACTCGTCGTCGTAGCGGAGGCCACCCGGATTGAGGATGCGGTCCTCGTGGACGGTGATCGAGTTGTCCAGCGACGAGCCGAGCGCATAGCCGGCCTGGCGCAGTATCTTGGCATCGCGCACGAAACCGAAAGTCCGCGCGCGGGAGACGTCCGAGACGTACTTGCGCGGCGTCCAGTCGAAGATCATGCGCTGGCGGCCGATGACCTTGCTGTCGAAGTCGATCTCGAGGTCGAGCAGGCGGCCATTGTAGGGCTCGAGGGCGGCCGAAGCATCGTTGTTGCGGACCAGTACCTGCCGCATAACCTTGATGTAGCGACGCGATTTACCCTGAATCTCGAGGCCGACCTTGAGGATGCCTTCGACGAACGGGGCGGCGCTGCCATCGATGATCGGGCATTCCGGCCCGGTGACGGTCAGGAGCGCGTTGTCGACGCCGAGGCCGCTGAGCGCCGAGATCACGTGCTCGACGGTCGCCACCGAGACGCTGTCGCCGAGGTCGATGGTGGTGCAAAGGGTCGTGCGCGTCACGCGCGCAAAATGCACGGCAACCGGCCCGACGATGGACCCGTTCTCGAACTTGCGCTGGATACGGTAACCGCTGTCGACCGGGGCCGGCTCGATCGTCAGGGTGACCGGCAGGGCCGAATGCACGCCGAATCCACTGAACTCAAGCACACCACCAACGGTGCGCTGGCGCGCCGACAAATTCTGCATGAAAAAACTACTCCGGCCTTAGGCGGCTCGACTCTTAACCAAAAACAAAACGGCGCGGAAGCGCGCCGGTTTACTGTGCAAACTGCGAAATAAGAACTTAGCCGTGCTTCCTCAGGAAGGACGGAATCTCGATGTGCTCCTTGTGCGGGAGCTGGCGGCCATGTGCATCGAGCTTGCCTGCCGCCCCTTCGGGAGCCGCAGAAACCCCATGATTCCGGGGCTGTCCGGCCTCGATGGCGCTGCGCGCTGCGGCATCCTCAGAAGCCGAATAGTGCGTCTCGTCGAGACCAGGCTGGTGCTGCGGACGAAGTCCCAGACCCACGTTCGAGGCCAGACGTTTGAACAAAGCGCGGGCATTCCGCGGCTCAGGTTCGTGACGTTCTTCGGCCTGAAGTGACTTCCGTGCAACAGCGGGAAGCTCCTCCGTCCGCGGCATGCGCTGCTGTCCTTCCGGACGCTCGGCCCGCGACGGCACATAGACGCTGGGGATCGGCGGTTCCGGCGTGTAGGCGGCTTCCTCGATGTGATCGGCACCCGAATGCGGGATGTACGGTTCGACGGTGACGCCGTCGTCGGCCTCATAGGCCGAGAGCGCCGATTCCGGCTGGGTGATCGCCTCGGCCACGGCCTGGCGGACGTCGGCCTCGAGCTGGTGCGGCTGGGCGATCTGGAGGGTCGGCTCCTGCACGAAATGCCGCTTCACGGCCAGCGGAGCGCGGCTGGGGCTGGATTTCATCGGCTCGAGCGCCTGCACCATGGTGGCGTCGGTGCCGGTCGCGACGACGGCGACGCGAATCGTGCCCGTCATGTTCGGATCGTAGGTCGCGCCGAGGATGATATTGGCGTCGGCGTCGACTTCCTCGCGGATGCGGCTGGCGGCCTCGTCGACTTCGTACAGTGTCAGGTCAGGACCACCGGTGATCGAGATCAGGAGGCCACGCGCGCCCTGCATCGACACATCGTCGAGCAGCGGGTTGGCGATGGCGGCTTCGGCGGCGTGGCGGGCACGATCTTCGCCCGAAGCCTCGCCCGTCCCCATCATGGCTTTGCCCATCCCGCGCATGACCGCACGGACGTCGGCGAAATCGAGGTTGATGAGGCCCTCTTTGACCATCAGATCGGTGATGCAGGAGACGCCGGAATAGAGCACCTGGTCGGCCATCTTGAAGGCGTCGGCGAACGTCGTCTTCTCGTTGGCGACGCGGAACAGGTTCTGGTTCGGGATAACGATCAGCGTGTCGACATGGCGATGCAGTTCGTCGATGCCGTCCTCGGCGAGGCGGGCGCGGCGGTTGCCTTCGAAGGTGAACGGCTTGGTGACGACGCCCACGGTCAGGATGCCCTGCTCGCGGGCGGCACGCGCGATAACCGGTGCTGCGCCGGTGCCGGTGCCACCGCCCATACCCGCGGTGATGAACACCATGTGCGAGCCGGAGAGATGATCGTTGAGTTCGTCAAAGCTTTCCTCGGCCGCCGCCCGGCCGACTTCGGGGTGCGATCCGGCGCCGAGTCCTTCGGTCACCGAGACGCCCAACTGAATGATCCGCGGCGATCTGCTGAGAGCCAGCGCCTGCGCGTCCGTATTGGCACAGACGAAGTCCACGCCATCCAACCCCGAGGCAATCATGTTGTTGACGGCGTTGCCGCCGGCTCCGCCAACACCGAAGACGGTGATGCGGGGCTTCAATTCCTGGATGTCGGGGATGGTAAGATTGATGGTCATGGTGGCCCCATGGGAATGGCGGGTGTGAGTGGAAGCGTAGTCGCCAATTCGTTAACCGCGCCCTAACAATTCGAACCGATCCGTTAACGGCCGATGCAAATTGCGACGCTGCAACAGGGCGAAGTTACGGTCGATTTACCTTAAAGTGGAACTTTAGAAGCTGGCCCGAAGCCAGCTTCCAACGCGGGCAAAATAGCCGTCCGTACCGGTCAGTTTCGCTGCCGTGCGAGGCTCGGTAAACTCCTGCGCGCATACCTGCGGATAAATCAGCATGCCGGCAATCGTCGCGAAGGCGGCGCCGCGGGCCATTTCCGGCAGGCCGGCGATTCCCATCGGGCGGCCATTGCGCACGTTGCGCGCCAGAACACGGCGGGCAACTTCAGGCAGACCAGTCAGTTCGGAACCACCACCGGTGAGGACGAACCGGCGGCCGCAGACGTCCATCATGCCCGTTGCCTGCATCCGGTCGCGGATGGCAACGAGGATCTCCTCCACGCGTGGGCGGAGGATGCGCGTCAGATGGGAGCGCGGGATCATGCCCGGCGCCTCATCGGCGCCGGCGCCGACGGGAACGATCGAGATCATCTCCCGCTCATCGGCCTGCCCCGGCAGCACGCTGCCATAGACCGTCTTCAGCCGTTCGGCGTCGGCGATCGAGACGGAAAGCTGGCGGGCAATGTCGAGCGTCAAATGGTGCCCGCCGATGGCAAGCGCATCGCAGTACACCGGGTGGCCATCGGCGAAGACGGCGACCGTGGTGGTCGCGCCGCCGAAGTCGATGCAGGCAACGCCGAGATGCGCTTCGTCATCGACGAGGGCGGCGAGACCCGACGCGTAAGGGGTGGCGACGATGGCCTCGACCTGGAGGTGGCAGCGGTTGAGAACGAGCTCGATGTTGCGCATTGCGAGCGTCTCGGCGCTGATCACGGCAACATCGACGGCGAGCTTTTCGCCAACGAGCCCGCGTGGATCCTTGACGCCCTTCTGACCGTCGATCGCGTAGCCGATCGGCAGCGCATGAACGATCGAACGCTCCGCGCGCACGCTGCGGGAATTGACCGACCGCAGGACGCGCTGGATGTCGGATTTTTCGACCTCCTGCCCGCCGAGGTCCACCGCGGCAGAGAACGTCTCCGAGCCCAGCCGGCCTGCCGTGACGTTGACGACGACCGACTGCACGGTGATGCCCGCGGCGCGTTCGGCCATGCCGACAACCGTGCGGATCGCCTGCTCGGCCTGATCGAGGTCGGTGATGACGCCGCTCTTGATGCCCGCCGACGCTCCGTACCCGAAGCCGATAACTTCTGCGATGTGGGTCCGCCCCTTGAGGGCCTTGCCTTCGGGACGTGGAGTCAGCCGCGCGATGACGCAGCAGATTTTGGTCGAGCCGATGTCGAGCACGGAGATCAGCGATGGGCGTCCCGGCTGGACAGGCTTCAGGCGCGCGGTCATCGAGTCGGTGATCATTGTGGTTTGGCCTCCGCGGCCTTCTCGGCTGGTGTCTCGTAGTCGGAGTCGACCGCGACTTTCGGCATCTTCTTTTTAGCCTTGGCCGCGTCGTCGCGCGCCTTGACCGCAAGGTCGCCGAGCTTCAGCGACACCATCCCGGCAACGCGCATATCGATGACGGTGACGTCGCGATCGAGGAGCTGCTCGGACGATTGATACAGGTCGAGTTGCTGCAGCGCCTGCGCGACACCGTTCTCGGGCAACTGCACGCGCAAGCCGCTGTAAAAGATCAGATCCCAGCGCCGGTCGCCGATCCGGCTCAATGCGGCAAGGTCGCTGGTCAAAGCGGGATACCGCTCGAGGGCGCGAACCATGACGATGGCGTCATCGGCCGCGCCTTCACCCACGACGAGAGGAAGCTCACGAAAGCTGCCATCGTCGCGCGCGACCGCGTCACCGTACTCGTCCACGAGATAGGTCGCATCGCCGATGCGCCAGCGCGCCATCGGCACCCGCTCCTCGATCGAGACGACGAGCTCGCCCGGATAGTGCTTGCGGATCGCCGCAGATTTGACAGAGGGGATGGCCTTGATCCGGGCCAGCGCCGCGTCGGCGTCGAACGAGACAG
>JBKJTB010000221.1:0-8271 GCA_046594305.1 Devosia sp.
CAGCGGGCCGATGTCGCGGATCGGACGGATGTCCACCTGCGAACGCGGCAGGAAGGCGACGGCGCCTTCGAGGTCGACGGTGAAGCCGCCCTTGACCTGGTTGAAGATGATGCCTTCGACGCGCTGGTTGGCGTTGTACATCTCTTCGAGCTTGACCCAGCTCTCTTCGCGGCGAGCCTTCTCGCGGCTGAGGACTGCTTCGCCGAGCGAGTTCTCGACGCGGTCGACATAGACCTCGACTTCCGAGCCCACCTTGATGGTGCCGTCACGGCCGGCCTGGCCGAATTCCTTGAGCGCGATGCGCCCCTCGGTCTTGAGACCGACGTCGATGATCGCGAGATCCTTCTCGATCGCGACCACGATGCCCTTGACGACGGCACCTTCCATGGGTTCGTTTTCCATGAAGGAGTCCATCAACAGGGACTCGAAATCTTCTTTCATTGCAGCTTGAGCAGCCAAATTTCTCTCCGGTGCGCCCGGTGGTTGGGGTTAAGCCGGCCCGGCCTCACCGCCATGCAATGGCGATCCGGTGCGCAAAAGCGCGGGCCAGCGATTTGATTGAGATCCACGGCCGGTCCTTGGTCGATGACGAGGGGGCAAGCAGAGGAAGGTTTGGTTTAGAGGGCTAAGCCCCCGCCTTCCCGGCCATAACCCCGTCGACAATGGCGACGGCAGCGCGGAGTGCGGCCTCTATATCCAAGCGCGTGGTGTCCAGCAAGTGGGCATCGGCCGCCCGGTAGAAGCCGCCATTGGGGTTGGCGCGGTCCCGCGCGTCCCGCTGCTCGATCTGGTGATAGAGGGCGTAGCGGTCAACCGGCAGGCCTTTGAGCTCGAATTGCCGGGCCCGGCGCTCCATGCGCGCCTTGCTGTCGGCCTCGATGAACAGTTTCACGTCCGCATCCGGGCAGACCACGGTGCCGATGTCCCGTCCATCGAGCACCGCGCCGCCCGGCTGGTGGGCGAAATCCCGCTGATATTGCCGCATTGCCTGCCGGACCTCGGCAATCACTGCGACTTTGCTGGCAAGAACGCTCGCCTCGGCGCTGGTCAGCGCCTCGAGATTGGTGAGATGGGCCGCATCGAGCGCCCGGGCCGCCGCGATCGCCTGCTGCTCGAACTGAGGCGTATCGGCCGCACTCTGCACCTTGAGCCCGACGGCCCGGTACAACAGCCCCGTATCGAGATGCGGCAGGCCGTAATGCCGCGCAAGTCCTTGCGCGAGCGTGCCCTTCCCCGAAGCAGCCGGTCCGTCGACGGCGATGATCATAACCCCGGGAGGAACCCCATCGGCCGCGCGGGGTCAAGCCGGGCGACCGGCTTTCCACCAGCCCCGCCCGCAGGCCCTGCCGAGCCATGCGTTCAAAGCCATGGGAGTGCCCCTGAAACGCAGCGTTTTTGCGTTTGACAGGGCGCGGCTTTCGCCCTAACCGGACGAACCCGAGCGGGCGGCCCCGCGTTTCACCTTCAAGAGGAAGAGAGCCCTTGGCCAATCAAGACCGCGGCACAAAGCGGGAAGACCCCGAGACCGGCAAGAAGTTCTACGATCTGGGCAAGGATCCGATCGTCTCGCCCTACACCGGCAAATCCTATCCCCGTTCCTACTTCGAGCAGAACGCCCCCAGCCCGCGCAAGGCTGGCCGTGAGGAAGAAGAAGAGACCGAGGACGAGGTCGAGGAAGTGGAAGTCGTGGCTGCGGTGCCCGACGAGCCCGAAGTGATCTCGCTCGAAGATGCCGATGCCGAAGAGGCCGGCGAGGAAGCCGGCGAAGTCATTCCCGATGTCGAGGACGTCGAAGACGTCGAGGATATCGGCGAAGACGATGCCGACACTTTCCTCGAGGAAGAGGACGAAGCAGAGGGTGACCTCGACTTCGACGTGGGCAGCGGCGACGAGCGCTGAGCGAGGGAAAATCCCGCTTGCGTCCTCAAAGACGCTCGACTAGACAACACCCGCGCTTCGACAGGCAACTGCCGGGGCGCATCCCAAGACCACTTAGGCTACGTGGGGCCATAGCTCAGTTGGGAGAGCGATTGCATGGCATGCAATAGGTCGTCGGTTCGATCCCGTCTGGCTCCACCATTTCCTGGTCTTGATGGCATTGCTGCCTTAGCATTGTATCGTTGGTTCCCACCTCGCTCGCGCCTGACTCGTCGTGCCGACAGAGGTTGTTGAATGAACGAAGCGACACCCACCAGATTGATTGTCGTGCTGGCCTTTGACCGCGACGACGAAGGCAATTTGCAGCCGGCCTTCGAGCCGCGCGAAATGCCGGACGAGGGGCGCGCCAAGAATCTTGCCCGAACGCTGAAGGATCAGCACGCCGGCGTCATCGCCTGGTGCCGCTCAGCCGACCTCGTCAACGGCGTGTTCGGCGAGCCGGAGGTGCTGGCGCAGTACGGCGAGATTCCGGATATGGAATAGCTGCGCGAGGCGGTCAGACGCATCGGCATCTTCAACGCAGTCCTTGCGCGGTCGTCGACCTGACGGGCCACTCCCGACTTCATGCTGCAGGCGGCTTGTTTCGCCCATCTCGATCCGTTGCGTGAGCCCGCTGTCATCGCCCAGCGGCACGCCCGACCATTCCGCCACGCCCCGCAGAACGATGTCGCTTGACTCCATCCCCATTACTTAATTAAATGAATTAAGCATCGAGTGGAGGACGAGATGTCGAAGCAGGCGACGAATTCGGGGAGCAGCCGGGCGTTGAACCGGCGGCTGCTGGTCAACGAGATCCGCCGCGCCGGCTCGATTGCGCGTAGCGAACTGGCCGAGCTCACCGGCCTCAGCGGTGCCGCCGTCACCTTCATCACCAGCGAACTGATCGACGACGGCATTTTGCGCGAGGATCCAGATTCCGCAGGGCAGCGCCGCCGCCCGCTCAGCCTCAACTACCGCAACCACTTCGCTGTCGGCATCAAACTGACCGAGAGCGAGCTGCAGGGCGTCCTCACTGACCTTTCGACCACGGTGATTGCAAGGCAGCGCCGCACGGTGAACGCGCACGAACCGGAGGATGTAGCGAAAGCCTGCGCCGATCTTGCGCACGAGTTGATCGAGACCACGGGCACGCCGCCCGACAAGGTCGCTGGCATTGGGCTTGCCATGCCCGGAATCGTCGATGCGCGTCAGGGCATCGTGATAGAGAGCATGCGCATCGGCTGGCACTACGTGCCGATTGCCCGCCTCGTCGCCGAGCGCGCCGGCCTTCGCGTCTGGGTCGACAATGACGTCAACGCATTTGCACTGGGCGAACATCTGTTCGGCCTCGGCCGCCAGGCGCAGTCGGTCGCCGCCATGACCATTGGTCGCGGAGTCGGTGCCGGGCTCGTGGTCAACGGCGCTGTGTTCCGCGGCCATCGTGGCGGCGCCGGGGAGATCGGGCATATCCCCATCGCCATCGACGGACGGCTCTGCGAATGCGGCCGCCATGGGTGCCTCGAGGCCTACGTGTCCGAGCAGTCGATCGTGAAGCAGTTGCACGAGCGGTCCGACGACTATCGCAAGTGCTCGGCCGAGGATGTGCTTGAGCTGGCCAAAGCTGGAAATTTCGACGCTCTCGCCGTCCTCGATCGCGCTGGCGGCGGGCTCGGACGCGGCCTCGCCGCCCTCGTCAACATGTTTGACCCCGAAGTGCTGGTGCTGGGGGGTGAAGGTGTTCGCTTCCTGCCTTACTTCAAGAAGGCGATGACCGGCGAGTTCGAACGCCTGGCGTTCGGAGATAAGCGCCGCATCGATGTTCACGACTGGAACGACGACGCGTGGACGCGCGGCGCGGCCGGTCTCGTGGTGCAGCAATTCTTCAACTTCGACGTCCCGCCCGGGGCCTCGCCGATCCGCGCTGCGGACGCCGAGGCAGAACCCTCCCGCGAGACGCTGGAGCTCAGTTACCGGCCGCTTTGAGCCGGCACCTTCAACGACAACAAGAGGACATGTCATGCGGAGGAATACCACGGCCACGGCGCTCGCCGGGCTCGCTACTCTATTGCTCAGTGGAACGGCACTCGCCGCGCCAGTCACGGTTTGGATCATGGGTGATACATCGGCCAATTTCGACGCGCTCGTCGCGCCGTTCGAGACCGAAACCGGCATCGACGTCGAAACCGTCGCGATCCCTTGGGATTCGGTGGACGAGAAGCTCACCACTTCGGTGGCGTCGGGCCAGGGTCCGGACGTCGTCCAGATCGGGCTCAGCAAGCTGCGCACTTTTGCTGATGCCGGCGCATTGCTGCCGCTGAACGACCTCATTGCCAACTACCCGGGCCTGGCTTCGGCGAACTTCGCCGACGGTGTTGCCGGTGACGCAACCGCAGTGGCTGGCCAGATCGTCAGCGTGCCGTGGATCAGCGACACTCGTGTCCTGTTCTACCGCAAGGACATCCTCGAGGCCGCCGGCTTCGCCAACCCACCCGCGACCTGGGACGAACTGCGCACCACCGCAAAGGCGCTCACCGCCCGCGGCGAGGGCCAGTATGGCTACTATATCCCGCAGTGGGACAGCCCGCTTCCCGTCGTCATGACCTGGGACTTCGGGGGCGATATCGTCAACGCCGATGGCAATGTCGACTTCTCGTCGCCCGCCTTCGCTTCGGCAGTCGATCTCTACACGGGGCTCCATGCCGATGGCAGCGTGCCCAAGAACGGCGACTTCGACCAGACGCAGGGCTTCATCTCGGGCATCGCGCCGATGCTGGTAAGTGGCCCGTATCTGGCCAAGGCCATTGCCGGTGCGGCTCCGGAACTCGATGGTAAGTGGGGCATCACGACCCTGCCAAAGGGCAGCGCCACGGGCACCTCGCTGTTCGCGGGCTCCAACATGGGCGTGTGGTTCAACACCGACGCACAGGACGAGTCACTGAAGCTGCTCGAGTTCCTGTCGAAGCCGGCAACGCAGCTCGAGTGGTTCAAGCTCAACGGCGAACTGCCGACCGTGAAAGCGGCGCTGGCCGATCCGTCGCTCGCATCGGACCCACTGGTGCAGGTTTATGCAGCCCAGCTGGCCGACGCCAAGGTCTTGCCGATGGTCTCGAACTGGGACGGCGGCGTGGGCAGCGAACTGCTCAAGGCGCTGAACTCGATCGTGCTCACGGGCGCCAACCGCGACGAAGCGCTGGCCAACCTCACCGCCGCGACGGCAGGCGAGAGCATCAACTAGGTCTCTCCCCCGCGTCGCTGCCAGGCTCTCCCACTCTGGCGGCGGCGCACCCTTTACTGCAGTTTAATCCTATGAACCGCCGCTTCGCCCCTTATGTGTTTGTCGGGCCCGCGATGCTCCTGCTCGCGACGTTCGGCGTGTTCCCCATCCTGGTGGCGGCCTTCGTCAGCCTCACCAACATGAACCTCAGCGGCCTCGCTCGCTGGTCCAACGTCAAGTTCATCGGCTTCCAGAACTATGTGAAGCTCTTCCGCGACTCGGATTTCTGGCAGGCGCTGTGGAACACCGTGTTCTTCGTCGGCGTCGGCGTGCCCTGCGTCGTGCTGCTGTCGCTGGCGGTGGCGCTTCTGCTCAATCGCTCACAGGGCCCGTTCTTCCGCGCGCTCCGTGCGTTCTACTTCGTGCCGGCCATCACTGGCATCGTCGCCATCTCGCTGGTCTGGAGCTATCTCTACAACACGCAGTTTGGCTTGTTAAACTACCTGCTCTCGCTGGTCGGCGTGAAGCCCGTGCAATGGCTCTCTGATCCGACGCTGTCCAAATTCTCGGTCGGCCTCGTCGCCGTATGGCGCGGCACCGGGCTCAACATCATCATCCTGCTGGCGGCGCTGCAGGGCATTCCGCGGGATTACTTCGAGGCCGCCTCGCTCGATGGCGCGACCGCCTGGCAGCGCACGCGGTTCGTCACCATTCCGCTGCTCTCCTACGCACTGTTCTTCGTCAGCGTCACGACGCTGATCGGCTGGCTGCAGTTCTTCGACGAGCCGTTCGTGCTGACCGATGGCGGACCGCTCGGCGCCACCACGTCGCTGTCGCTCTTCATCTACAAGGAGGGCTTTCGCGGCAGCCAGTTCGGCTATGCCAGCGCCGGCTCGCTGGTGCTCTTCGTCATTATCGCGGCGGTCACGCTGGTGCAGCTCCGGCTCCGGAGGCGCGACCTCGAATGAACCATCGCTCCGCCCAGCGCACGCTTACGCTCACCATCTCGATCGCGCTCACCCTCGGCGCGCTCATCACGGCCTTCCCCTTCATCTGGATGCTCTTGGCCTCATTCAAGCCGCAGCGCGAGGCGCTCGACTTCCCGCCGACGCTGTTCCCGCTGGCGCCGACCATCGAGCACTATGTCACGCTGTTCCGCGAACTCGATTTCGGCCGCTATCTTGTCAACACCCTGCTGGTCGTCGCCATATCTTTTGTCGGCCTCATCATCATGGCGATGGCGGGCTACGGTTTCGCCAAGTTCGACTTCCATGGCCGGCGCTGGATGTTCTTTCTCGTTCTCGCCACCATGATGATCCCGGTGCAGGTCACCATGATCCCGACCTTCCTCATCCTCAACTCGATGAAGCTCACCAACACCCTTGCCGGCATCGCGCTACCGACGCTGGTGTCGGGCTTCAACATCTTCCTCTTCCGCCAGTTCATGAGCACCATTCCCGACGAGATGCTCGAAGCCGCGCGGCTCGATGGCGCCGGCGAGATGCGGATCTTCTTTTCGATCGTCGTGCCGCTCGCGGTGCCGATCTTTGCCGTCCAGGCCGTGCTCACCTTCATCGCCGGGTGGAACAGCTTCCTCTGGCCGCTGATCATCGCCAACGACCAAAAGCTCTACACACTCTCGGTCGGCCTCTCGCTGCTCAACCAGCAGCTCGCCGTCAATCCGTCGCTGCAGATGGCGGCGGCAGCATTGATGGTCGTCCCCATGTTCATCGTCTTCGTCATTTTCCAGCGCCACATCGTCCAGGGTCTTACGCTCTCGGGCCTCAAATAACACCGGAGCCCTCTCGTGCCGTTCACTCCCCGCCCCGCCGATTTCTCGGGCTTCGTCCGCCGTGAGGGATCTGACATCGTCGACGGCACCGGCCGAAAACTGCTGCTGCGCGGCATGGGCATCGGCAACTGGCTGCTGCCCGAGGGCTATATGTGGAAATCGAGCCCGGCGGATTCGCCACGCCAGCTCGAGGCGCTGCTCGCCGACCTCGTCGGCGGTGACGCCGCGGCCAAATTCTGGGCCGGTTTTCGCGACAACTTCTTCAACGAGAACGACGTCCGCCGCATCGCCGAATCCGGCTTCGACCACATCCGCCTGCCGATCAATTCACGCATCGTGCAGGACGAGGACGGCAACCCGATCGAGGGCGGTTTCGCGCTCATCGACCGCTGCATCGAATGGTGCCGGACGCACAAGCTGTGGCTGCTGCTCGATTTGCATGGCGCACCCGGTGGGCAGACCGGCACCAATATCGATGATTCACCGCGCGGCGACCCCGAACTGTTCATCCACCCCGAGCGCTACCGCCAGCAGACCATCACGCTCTGGCAGCGCCTCGCCACCCGCTATCGCCACGAAACCGTGGTGATGGGCTACGACCTCCTCAACGAACCGCTGCCCAACGACTGGCAACACAAATATCCCAACGAGCTCGTCGCACTCTATCGCGACCTCACCGCCGCCGTCCGCGCCATCGATCCCGATCACCTCATCATGTACGAAGGCTCGCATTGGGCGACCAACTGGGAGATCTTCACCGAGGTGTGGGACCAGAACTGTGTTCTGCAGTTCCACCGCTACTGGATGCCGCCCGACCGCGCCCACATCGCGCCCTATCTCGAAGCACGCGAGCGTCTCGGCCTCCCCATCTACATGGGCGAAGGCGGCGAGAACAATCTCGACTGGCTCTACGCCGCCCACCGGCTCTACGAGACGCACAACATCGGCTGGAATTTCTGGCCCTGGAAGAAGATCAGCACAATAACCTCGCCCGCCTCGGTGACTCCACCCCGCGGCTGGAGCGACATCACCGGCTTCGCCAATGGCGGCCCGCGTCCGTCCGCCGCCGCTGCGCAGGCGACGCTCGACGCCCTCCTCGACGCCATGCGGATCGAGAACTGCGTGTGGAACGACGGCGTCGTCCGCGCCATCACGTCGGAGGCGCCGCGCGAGGTGCCAGCCTGGAGCTTTGGTTATCGTGGCCACGGCCAGTCCTACGCCGTGGCCGACGCCGTTGCCCATCCGGGCGTCAGGGGCGAGGACGCCGCCAACATCGTCCCCCTCACGCCCGACTTCGCCATCAGTTTCCACCACACCGACGGCCGCCCCTACGCCCCCAATGAGCAAC
>JBKJTB010000268.1:0-10775 GCA_046594305.1 Devosia sp.
AGAGGCGGCAACCGATGTAGCAGACTTCCCTTCTCCCCTTGTGGGAGAAGGTGGATCGGCCAAAGGCCGAGACGGATGAGGGGGAGGCCACACGCTCCGGCCATTCGGCCCCCAGTCATCCGCCGTTCATCCCCCATCCGCATTGTGGCGCGCGGAGGGCCTGCGGCGAAGCTTTGGTTCAATTGCAAAGAATCCATCGGCCGCTGCGAGCTTTACCCACAAAAGCCGTAAACATAGGATGGCTCTACCCGTTAAGGGGCCAGAGGGATTTGGGGAATATGCATCAGCTGCATCGCTTTGCCGTGCCGTTCGTCGCGGCGTTTTTCATCGTCATGGGCAGCCTTTCCGGCGCCTGGTCCGCCGACCGCAGCGTGACGCTGCTCGAAAAGACTGACCTCCCCGGTCTCGACTACTCCACCATCAAGGATACCGATCTCGACGCGTGCAGCGCTGCGTGCACCGACGACAAGATCTGCAAGGCCTTCACCTTCAACGAGAAGGCCGGCTGGTGCTTCCTCAAGGGCGAAGCGCCGCAGAGCGTCGCCTTCGACGGCGCGACCTCGGGCACCATCACCTCGTCGCCGACCTCGGACGAACTCGCCGCCGAGCGCGAGAAGGACATTCCGTTCCCGGCCTCCGACTTCATCTACTCGGCGCGCTATTTTGCCCAGCAGTTGCCGGTCACCGACCTGCCGCCCAAGGGGCTCACCTATGCCGACTTCATCGCCAATGGCGACACGGCGCTCGGGATCGAGGACTGGGCCAGCGCGGCGCTGAGCTACCGCTATGCGCTTGCGACCAACGATAACGACCCGGCCATCTGGTACAAGCTGGCGCTGACCTCGCTCGCCGCCGCCGACTACGCGCTCGAGAACAACAATTCGTCCGAAGCCTACGACAACGGCTACACCGCAAGCAACGCGGCGGTGATGGGCCTCATCCAGTCCGAGAGCCTCAAGGACCGCGCCACCGGCCTTGGCGCCCTCGCCCATTCGCTCGAAACCCGCAGCATGTGGCGCGAGGCGATCGCTTCCTATCGCGCTTCCGTTGCGCTGGTCGATGACGAGCAGCTGCAGGTCCGTCTCGACAGCGCCATCGAACTGCATGGCTTCCGCGTCGTTTCCAACTCTGTAGACTCGGAATCCGCCACGCCGCGCATCTGCGTGGTGTTTGCCTATCCGCTGCCGCCGGCGACGACGGACCTGTCGAGCTACGTCACCGTCGAAGGCAACACCCAGATCGCCGTCGAGACCGGCGACAGCCAGCTCTGCATCACCGGCATCCAGCATGGCTCGCGCTACAACGTGAAGGTCCGCGCCGGCCTGCCCTCTGCCGATGGCGATGTGCTCAAGGCCGATGTCGAGCTCAACGTCTACGTGCCCGACCGCACGCCGTTCGTGGCCTTTGCCAACAACGCCTACGTCATGCCCGCCGGCCTCGGCGGCGGCCTGCCGATCACGTCGGTCAACGCCGACTCGGCCGACGTCATGATCTACCGCATCGGCGACCGCTCGATCGCGACCGCCATCCGCAACGGCATCTTCGCCAGCGACCTTTACTCCTATTCCGCACAGGACATCGCCGACCAGTATGGCGAGCTGACCTTCGAGGGGAAGGTCGACCTCGCCGACGGCAAGCCCAACGAGATGGTGACCACCGCCATCCCGGTCACTGAGGCCATTGGCCAATTGCAGCCGGGCGCCTATGTGGTCACCGCGAAAGTCACCAGCAACAAGCAGGCCGACTATTGGGCCAACCTTGCGACCCAGTGGTTCATCGTCACCGATCTCGGCCTCACCACGGTCACCGGCGATGACGGTATCCACGCGTTCGTCCGCTCGCTGACCACGGCCCAGCCCGTCGCCAATGCGCCCGTAAAACTCGTCGCCCGCAACAACGAGATCCTCGGCGAAGCCGTGACCGACGCGAACGGCCGTGCCGATTTCGCCCCCGGCCTCGGCCGTGGCGAAGGCGGCCGTGCGCCGCAGCTTCTCGTTGCCGAAACGCCTGATGATTACGCCTTCCTCGATATGAGCAAGACCGCCTTCGATCTCACCGACCGTGGTGTCGAGGGCCGGCCGACGCCGGGACCGGTGGATATTTTTGCCGCCACCGAGCGCGGCGTCTATCGTCCGACTGAAACGGTGTTCCTCACCGCGCTGGTCCGCGACATCAAGGCCAATGCGCTGCACGATCTGCCGATCACGGTGGAAGTGGAGCGTCCGGACGGCGTCATCGCCGACCGCGAAGTGCTGAGCGACGAGGGCGCGGGTGGCTACCACCTCGCCTATGCGCTCGACGACGGCGCGATGCGCGGCTCGTGGCGGTTCAAGATCTATGCCGACACCGCCGCCCCGCCGATCACCAATGTCAGCTTCCTCGTCGAGGATTTCGAGCCTGAGCGCCTGGCCTTCGAGATCGAGGCGAACGTCAAGCAGATCGCGCCGGGCGAGGTGACGCCCATCGAGGTCACCGCCAAATATCTCTATGGCGCGACCGCGCCGGGCCTCGGCATCGAGGCGGACTCGATCGTTCGTCCGGTGATGTCGCTGCCCGATTTCCCCGGCTACAGCTTTGGCCGGATCGACGACACCATCAGCTCCGACCGCCAGCCGCTCGGCATCGTCGGCACCACCGACGATCAGGGCCTCGCTACCGCCGAGGTGACACTGCCGACGCCGATGTCGTCGACCAAACCGCTCGAGGCGACGATCCTGATGCGCCTCATCGACACCAATGGCCGGACCATCGAGCGCAGCCTGTCGCGCCCGGTGCTGGCCGATGTCGACCGAATCGGCATCAAGCCGAAATTCTCGGAAGCGGACGGCCTGCAGGAGGACTCCGAAGCCGGCTTCGACATCATCGCCGTTTCACCGGAAGGCGCGGCGATCGACAAGGCCGGCATCAAGTGGAAGCTCTCGCGGATCGAGACGAACTATCAGTGGTATCGCAACAACGGCACCTGGCGCTGGGAAGCGATCACCACCACCAGCCAGGTCGCCGACGGCACCATCGACGCCACAGCCAGTGGTCCCGTCAGCATCGCCGCACCGGTGATGTGGGGCGAGTATCTGCTCGAAGTCGAAAGCACCGGTGAGGGCGCAACCTCGTCGAGCTACGACTTCTATGCGGGCTACTATTACGCCCAGGCCGGTTCGAACACGCCGGATACGCTCCGCGTCATCCTCGACAAGCCCGCCTACAAGATCGGCGAGACCGCCAACCTCAAGCTCGATCCGCAGTTCGCCGGCACCGCGCTGGTGATGGTGGTCGATGACCGCATCATCGAGATGCATGCCGTCGATGTGCCGGCGGGCGGCACCACGGTGCCTCTGACCGTCAGCGAGAACTGGGGTCCGGGCGCCTACGTCACCGCCATCCTCTATCGTCCGTCCGATACGGCCGAGAAGCGGATGCCGTCGCGGGCGCTGGGCCTTGCCTATGCCGACGTCGATCCGGCCGATCGCAAGCTCGATGTGAGCTTCGATGTGCCCAAGGAGACGCTGCCGCGGCAGGCCTTCACCACCAAGATCAAGATCAACAACGTCGCACCGGGCCAGAAGGCCTATGTGGCGGTTGCCGCGGTTGACCTCGGTATCCTCAACATCACGCGCTTCGAGACGCCCGATCCCGACGGCTGGTATTTCGGCCAGCGCCAGCTTGGCGTCGAGTTCCGCGATCTCTACGGCCTCCTGATCGACCCGACGCAGGGCGATCCGGGCGCCCTCAGCGTCGGCGGCGATGGCGATCTGTCGCGCCTGTCGACCCCGCCGGCCACCTCGGTGCTGCTCGCGCTCCACTCCGGCATCGTCGAAGTGGGTGCGGACGGCACGGCCACGGTCACCTTCGACCTGCCCGACTTCACCGGTACGGCCCGGCTGATGGCGATGGCGTGGACCGACACGCAAGTCGGGCACGCCCAGGCCGATGTGTTTGTCCGCGATCCCGTGGTCGTGACGATGAGCCCGCCGCGGTTCCTCCGTCTCGACGACAGCTCGCGTCTCCTCGTCGAGATCAACAACATCTCGGGCCCGGCCGGCACCTACAAGGTCGAGCTCATCACCGGCGAGGGCCTCTCGACCGACGCCGCGACGACCAGTGTCGACCTCGCACAGGGTGGGCGGACATCGCTCAATCTGGGCCTCACCGGCACGCAGATCGGCAACAATGACCTGAAGCTGATCATCACCCAGCCGGACGGTGTCTCGATGGTCAAGGAGTTGACGCTCGGCGTCCGCGCCGCGGCCAGCGAGATGACGACCAGCGAACTGCTACCGATCGGTCCGGGCGAGAGCATCGAGCTCTCGGCGGTCAAGTTCGACACGCTGGTCGCGCATTCGGGCGTGCTCACCCTCGCGGTGGGTCCGATCGCGCGGCTCGATGTGCCCGAGCTCATCCTCCATCTCGACCGCTACCCCTATGGCTGCGCCGAGCAGACGACGAGCCGGGCGATGCCGCTGCTCTATCTCAACGACGTCGCGCAGAGCATTGGTCTCGGCACCGACACCGAAATCGACCAGCGCATCAAGGACGCCATCGCGTCGGTGTTGAGCAAGCAGAACACCTCGGGCTCGTTCGGCCTGTGGGACACTTATGGCTGGACCGACCTCTGGCTCGACTCCTTCGTCACGGAGTTCCTGCTCCGCGCCAAGGACAAGGGCTACGCTGTTCCCGACCTCGCCATGACCATGGCGCTCGACTCGATCGGCAACCAGCTCAGCTACGCTGCCGACTTCGAGGCGGGCGGCGAAGACATCGCCTATGCGCTCTACGACCTGGCTCGCGCCGGCCGTGCCGCCATCGGCGACCTCCGCTACTATTTCGAGGCCCGCCTCGATCGCTTCAGCACACCGCTGGCGAAAGCTCAGCTCGGCGCCGCGTTCGCCCTCTACGGCGATCGCACCCGTTCGAGTGCGGCCTTCAAGGCGGCCGTCGATATGCTGAGCGTGCGCGAAGACCGAACCGTTTACCGTCCGGACTATGGCAGCCAGCTGCGTGACACCGCCGCCGTGCTTGCTCTCGCCGCCGAGTTCGCGCCCTCGGGCGTCGATATCGCGGCGCTCGCAAGCCGGCTCAGCGACCTGCGCGACGTGGCCCGCTGGACCTCGACGCAGGAAGATGGCTGGACGCTCATCGCCGCTGCCGCCCTCGCCAAGCAAACGGCCGAAGGCAGCATCAGCGTCGACGGGCAGGAGTTGGGGGCGACCGTCTATCGCCGCTACTTCCAGGAGGAGTTCGACAACGGTCCCGTGACCATCGTCAACAACGGCAACAAGGCCACCGAAGCCAAGATCTCGGTGACCGGCATTCCGAAGGAGCCTCCGGCAGCGAGCAGCAACGGCTTCAAGATCGATCGGGTGTTCTACAATCTCGACGGCACCGAAGCGGACCTGACGGACATCACCCAGAACGACCGCTTCGTGGTCGTTCTGACGATGACGCCGACCGTTCTCGGCTCCGGCCAGTATCTGGCGGTCGATCCGCTGCCGGCCGGGTTCGAGATCGAGAACCCGGACCTGTCGCTGGGCGGGGCCGTCGGCGATCTGAGCTGGATCAGCGCCACGACGCCCGCTCACGTCGAGTCGCGCACCGACCAGTATGTGGCGGCGTTCCGCTACGTCTCGGGCGTCGAGAATTTCTCGACCGCCTACATGGTCCGCGCCACCTCGCCGGGCAAGTTCGTGCTGCCGGGCGCAACGGTCGAGGACATGTACCGGCCGGAGTTCCGCGGCAACACGGACCCGGCTGACATCGAGGTCAAAACGGCCGGGCAATGAGCACGGACGGCTCCACAAACACGAGACGCGGCCGCAAGCCGCGTCTCCCGCAATGGGCGGCGATCGGGCTGATCGCCGCTGCCGGCCTTGCCGTCGGCGGCACCGCCTATACGCGCGGTACCATCGAGAGCATCGCGGTCGCGCTGCCCGCCACGCCCGATCTCGCGACGCTCCCGGTCTCCACCGAAGTCGTCGATCGCAACGGCCTGCTGCTCCGGCCATTCACCACCGATGGACGGTGGCGCCTGCCAGTCACCATCGAGCAAGTGGATCGGCGTTTCATCGACATGCTGATCGCCTATGAGGACCAGCGCTTCGAGTCGCATCACGGCATCGATTGGAGCGGCATGGCCCGCGCCGCGGTGCAATTCACCGCCGCCGGCGGCAAGATCGTCTCGGGCGGCTCGACCCTCACCATGCAGGTCGCCCGCCTGCTCGAGACCGGGTCGACCCGCAGCCTCGATGCAAAGCTCCGGCAGATGGTCCATGCCGACAAGCTCGAGAGCGAGCTGAGCAAGGACCAGATCCTGACGCTCTACCTGACGCTCGCCCCGTACGGCGGCAATATCGAAGGGGTACGCGCGGCGTCGCTGGCCTACTTCGGCAAGGAGCCCGCGCGCCTCACCACCGCCGAAGCCGCGCTGCTCGTCGCGCTGCCGCAGTCGCCCGAAGCGCGCCGCCCCGATCTCAACCCGGCGACGGCGAAACTGGCGCGCGACACCGTGCTCGACCGCATGGTCACCGCCGGCCTCATCCTGCAGGAAGAGGCGGATGCGGCCAAAGGCGAGCCGATCCCCACCGCGCGCCGCGAATTCCCGATGCTCGCCGCGCACCTCGCGCAGCAAGCGACCGCCGCCGATCCGACGGCCCGCACCATCCCGCTCACCATCGACAGGAAGCTCCAGCAGGCGCTCGAAAAACTCGGCACCACCCGCGCCGCGGCGCTCGGCGACGAAGTGTCGGTCGCGATCCTCGTGGCGGACCAGCAGACCGGCGACATCCTCGCCTCCGTCGGTTCCGCCGGCCTGTTCAAATCCACCGCCGACGGTTTTGTCGACATGACCAAGGCCGTGCGCTCGCCAGGCTCCACTCTCAAGCCGCTGATCTACGGCCTCGGCTTCGAGCTCGGCCTCGCCCATCCGGAGTCGCTGATCGAAGACCGCACCACCGCCTTCGGCGCCTATGTCCCGGTCAACTTCGACAATTTTACGCGGGGCACCGTCACCATCCATCAGGCGCTGGTCGAGTCGCTCAACATCCCCGCTGTCATCGTGCTCGACGCCGTTGGCACGGCGCGGCTCGTGTCGCGGATGAAGCGCGCTTACGTCGATCCAAAACTGCCCGACGAGACGCTGCCTGGGCTTGCCATCGGGCTGGGCGGTGTCGGCGTGACGCTGCGCGATCTGGTCTCGATGTATGCCTCGATCGCGCGCGGCGGCATGCCGGTGCATCTCAACGACGGCGTCGGCCCGCATGTCGATACAACAGGCGCCGAAGCGCCGGTGCTCCATCCGGTCGCCGCCTGGTACGTCTCCTCGATCCTTCGCGACGTGTCGCCGCCGGTCAACGGGCTCGCCGGCCGCATCGCGTTCAAGACCGGCACCTCCTACGGCTACCGCGACGCCTGGGCCATCGGCTACGATGGCAAGACCGTCATCGGCGTCTGGGTCGGCCGCCCGGACGGCGTCCCCGTCCCCGGCATCTCCGGCTTCAAGGCCGCCGCCCCGATCCTGTTCGAAGCCTTCGACCGGCTCGGCCCGACCACCGCCTTCGCCGCCCCGCCGCCGGGCGTCATCCTCGCCGCCAACCCCGACCTCCCCGAACCGCTCCGCCGCTTCCGCCACCCCAACGACAACCGCACCGCCCGCGACCCGGCGCCCGAGATTTCGTTCCCGGAGGACGGTTCGGATCTGGATCTGGGCACCTCGGCCGGCGACGGCCAGCCGCTGATCGTCAAGGTGCGAAATGGCGCCCCCCCGTTCACGTTCTTCGCCAACGGCGCGCCGTTCGAACAGGCCGCCTTCACCCGCCAGGGCAGGTGGCAGCCGGACGGGCCGGGGTATGTGACGGTCTCGGTGGTGGACGCGAAGGGGCGGAGCGATCAGGTGAAGGTGTTTCTGGACTAGGTCCGGCGCAAGCTGCTAGCCCCCACCCACCACGCTACGCGTGGTCCCCCCTCCCCGATGGGAGGGATACGCCAGATTGCACCACTTGAGTGGAGCCCATCCCTCCCATCGGGGAGGGGGGACCGGCGCAGCCGGTGGGTGGGGGCTTGCCACGACAACCGGCCCGTCCCCCTCACACAATCGTGCTCCCTTACTGAAACGACACGTGCTCTCCTGTCGTTGCTATGTCACAAATCGACCACCGCGGCCCGCCAACCTGGGCCGACACAATCGAGAGCCTGAATGGGCGCCTATATCCTGCGACGCATCCTGCTGATGATCCCGACGCTGTTCGGGATCATGCTGCTCTCGTTCCTGATCATCCAGTTTGCGCCGGGCGGCCCCGTCGAGCAGGCCATCGCCCGGATGAGCGGTCAGGGCGGCTCGTCGATGGCGACCGTCACCGGCGGCGCGGGCGACCTCGTTTCGGTCGGCGGCGGCATGCAGAGTTCGGGCACCAGCGCCAACACTCAAAGCGGCGGCAACACCAGCCTCTATCGCGGCGCGCGCGGGCTCAATCCGAAAGTCATCGCCGCCATCGAGAAGCGCTTCGGCTTCGACAAGCCGCCGGTCGAGCGGTTCCTGTCGATGCTGTGGAGCTACATGCGCTTCGATTTCGGCAACAGCTTCTTCCGCGACATCTCGGTGATCGACCTCATCAAGGAGAAGCTGCCGGTTTCGATTACGCTCGGGCTCTGGATGACAATCCTCAGCTACGGCATCTCGATCCCGCTCGGCATCAGGAAGGCGGTGAAGGACGGCTCGCGCTTCGATGTGTGGACGTCATCGGTGATCGTCCTCGGCTACGCCGTGCCCGGCTTCCTCATCGCCATCATGCTGATCGTGCTGTTCGCCGGCGGCAGCTTCTGGACCATCTTCCCGCTCAAGGGGCTCGTCTCCTCCAACTGGGCGAGCCTGCCCTGGTGGCAGCAGATCCTCGACTATCTCTGGCACATCGCGCTGCCCATCTTCGCCATGGCGCTCGGCGCCTTCGCCACCGCGACGCTGCTCACCAAGAACTCCTTCCTCGAGGAGATCAGCAAGCAATACGTGACGACAGCCCGCGCCAAGGGCCTTGGGGAAGGCCGCATCCTCTACGGCCACGTCTTCCGCAACGCCATGCTGATCGTCATCGCCACCTTCCCCGGCGCCTTTATCGCGAGCTTCTTCGGCGGCTCGCTGCTGATCGAGACGATCTTCTCGCTCGATGGCCTCGGCTATCTCGGCTTCAACGCCGTCATTGCGCGCGACTATTCCGTGGTGTTTGCAACGCTCTACATCTTCTCGCTCGTCGGCATGGTCATCGGGCTCATGTCCGACCTTGTTTATGCCTGGGTCGATCCACGTCTCGATTTCGAAAGCCGCGCGGTATGAGTGGCTTCGCCACAAGCGGCCTGTGGCTCTCCGGTCCCGTCTGGGCTCCCGCCGATATCGCAACGTCGCCGCCGATCACGGCACGGCCGCGCGTCTCGCCGATCACCCAGCGCCGCATCCGCAATTTCGTCGCCAGCAAGCGCGGCCTCTGGTCGCTGTGGATTTTCGTTCTATTGTTCGGTCTGTCGATGTTCTCCGAGTTCATCGTCTCGGACCGCCCCATCATCGCCGTCTACCAGGGCGAGCTGCTGTTCCCGATCGTGGTCAACTACCCGGAGAGCAAGTTCGGCGGCTTCCTTGCGACGACGAACTTCCGCGATCCGCTGAACAAATCCGAAATCGAGGCCAATGGCTGGATGCTGTGGCCGCCGATCCGCTTCTCCTACGCCACCGTCGACAACAATCTGCCGCGCGCCGCACCGACGCCGCCCACCTGGGCGATGGCGGCTGACGAGCGCTGCGCCGGCTATGCGCTGGGCGACGCCGACCCCGGCTGCATCCTCAGCAACTGGCACTGGCTGGGCACCGACGACCAGGGCCGTGACGTGGTGGCGCGCCTGCTCTACGGTTTCCGGATCTCGGTGCTGTTCGGCCTCGCGCTCACCGTCACCACCTCGCTCGTCGGCATCGTCGTCGGCGCGGTCTCGGGCTATTTCGGCGGCTGGACGGACCTCTTGACCCAGCGCTTCATCGAGATCTGGACCTCGATCCCCTCGCTCTATCTGCTGCTCATCATGTCGAGCTTCATCGCCCCCAGCTTCTGGACGCTCTTGGCGATCCTCCTCGTCTTCGGCTGGGTGTCGCTGGTCGGCCTCGTGCGCGCCGAGTTTCTGCGTGGCCGCAATTTCGAGTATGTCGCCGCCGCCCGCGCGCTCGGCGTTTCCAATGCTGCCATCATGTGGCGGCACCTGTTGCCCAACGCCATGGTGTCGACGATCACCTTCCTGCCCTTCATCCTCGGCGGCTCGATCGTGACGCTCACCTCGCTCGACTTCCTCGGCTTCGGCCTGCCGCCCGGCTCGCCTTCGCTGGGTGAGCTGCTGAGCCAGGGCAAGGAGAACCTCCAGGCACCGTGGCTCGCCGTCACCGGCTTCATCACCATCTCGCTGATGCTCTCGCTCCTCGTGTTCGTCGGCGAGGCGGTGCGCGACGCGTTCGATCCGCGGAAAGTGTTCCGATGAGTGCCCTGCTTGAGGTCGAAAACCTCACCATCGATTTCCACATGGACACGAACACGATCCATGCCGTGCGCGGCATCTCGTTCGCGGTCGAGGCCGGCAAGACCCTCGCCCTCGTCGGCGAAAGCGGCTCGGGCAAATCGGTGAGCGCCAATTCGATCCTCCGGCTCCTGCCGCCGTCGGCACAAGTCGGCGGCACCATCCGCTTCAAGGGCCGCGATCTGACCAGCATGAGCGAACGCGAGCTGCGCGGCATTCGCGGCAACGACATCTCGATGATC
>JBKJTB010000193.1:0-3288 GCA_046594305.1 Devosia sp.
GAACGTCGTGGCCTACACGATCCAGCCGCTGACCGCCGACACGTGGTCCGATTTCGATGCGCTCGTTGACGCCCACAATGGCGTGTTCGGCGGCTGCTGGTGCATGGGATTCCATGACCGCACTGCGTTCGGCCGGACCTATGAGCAGCGCCGCAGCGAGAAACGCGAACTAGTCGCTGCGGGCAGGGCGCATGCCGCGCTGGTCTACGAAGGCGAGGCCTGCGTCGGCTGGTGCCAGTTCGGCTCGCCTGCGGAGCTGCCCGAGATCAAGAACAAGAAGAACTACATCGCCACGCAGACCGCCGGGCCGCCGCCCTGGCGCATCACCTGCTTCTTCGTCGATCGGCATCACCGCAAGCAAGGCGTCGCGGCCGCGGCGCTCAAGGGGGCGCTTCGGGAAATCGCCAAACTCGGCGGTGGGGTGGTCGAGTCCTATCCCGAGGATACCCACGGCACGATGGTGTCGCCCACCTTCCTTCACGCGGGGACTCTCGCCATGTTCGAGCAGGCCGGCTTTGCCGTCGACCGCCAGATCGGCAAGAACAAATACGTGGTGCGCAAAACCGTGCGGAAGAGATCATGACCGAGACCAGCATCCCCATCGGCGGCGCGAGCTTGCCCGTCGTCACCGCCGGTCCCGAGGATGGCATCCCCGTCGTCTTCCTCCATGCTGGTGTCTGCGATCACCGCATGTGGAGCGAGCAAATCGAGGCTGTCGCGGACGACGGTTTTCGCGCGCTCGCCTACACCCGCCGCGGTTTTGGCGACGCCCTTTCGCCCGACGAGCCGTTCAGTCATCTCACTGACCTCGAGGCTGTGCTGGCGCGCTTCGGCATCCATGCCGCGGTGTTCGTCGGCGGCTCGATGGGGGGCGGTCTCGCCGTCGATTTCGCGCTGAAGCATCCCGGCCGCACCGCGGGGCTCGTGCTCGCGGGCACCGCGATCACCGGCAGCGCCGGGACGATATCGGATGCCGACCGGCAGATGTCGGATGTGCTGGACGATGCCGAGGAGCGTGGGCCCGAGTTCCAGAACAAGGCCGAGGCGCATGCGTGGCTCGACGGCCCGCGTTCGTCCAATGGCCGGGTGGCCGGCGCGGTGCGCGAGCTGTTCCTCGACATGAACCACAAGGCGCTCACCAAGCAGCCGCCGCTGACCCAGGAGATCAAGCGCCCCTCCGCCCGCGACCGCATCGGCGAGATCAATGCCCCGGCGTTGCTCGTCGCCGGCGACCTCGACTTCCACTACATCCTCACCCGCCACGAGGGGCTGAGCGAGGATCTACCCAATTGCTTCGCCACCATCATCGAGGGGACGGCGCATCTGCCCAATCTCGAGCGGCCCGATCTGTTCAACCCGCTGCTGCTCGAATTTCTCGATTCCGTCTCCGGCTGAACAGGCAAATCGCAGAATCACCGTGCGCCGGCCTGAAAGTCCCGCGCCGCGGTCAAATTTCTGCCCGGTGCGGGTTTCCTACTTGCACGGAACTGGCGGAAATGCCCACAGTACTTGAGGGGCACACTCAATGGGGACTCACATGCTCAAGACTATCCTGGCCGGCGCCGCGCTGACGCTGCTCACGGCCATGCCCGCTTTCGCGGCCTGCACCGAGATTTCGTCGAAAACCATCGCGCTCACCGGCTGCATCGACAGCGAATGGCAGCCGATCGAAGGCACCGGCGCGCAGGAATTTTCCTATCTCACCGCCGATCAGAATTTCGGCCTGATGCTCATCACCGAGAAGGAAACGATCCCGGCCGCGACCTTCCGCGAGGCGATCATCCAGAACGCCGTCACCGGCTCGGGCGGCACTGCCGCCGACGTCAAGGTGGTGGGCGAGCGCATCGTCTCGATCGACGGCAAGCCGTTCAACGTTCTCGAATACTCGATCCCCAACAACGGCAATCCGATCATATTCCAGAACTACTACTATTCTGCGCCCAGCTACGGCTCGCTGCAGATCCTCGCCTACAGCCTCGCGGCCGACGCCTCCGCCGCGGGATTCCGCGCCGGCACGTTCGCCGGCACCGCCAAGATCGGCGGCTGATCGCTCAGGAGGCGGTCCACGGACCGCCTCACTCCACTGCGCCAGAACGCTATTCTACAGCGCTCGAGCCACGCTTGTGGCCTAAACCGCAATCAATCCATCGAAATGCGCCGCGAGCTTCAGCGTTGGCACATTCGTCAAATCCTTCGGCATTTCCGCGATGATCGACCCGCGCACCCCATCCGATAGGGCAGGGCGGAGATCGCCGAGCGCTGTCGGGGCCGCTGCGATCACCAGCCGGTCGAATTTGCCCGCGGTGTGCTTGGCGTTGAGCGCGTCGGCCAGCTTTTCGACGAATTTGCGCTCACGCACATGCACCGGGTCGGACGAGTACTCGATGCTCGAGCGGCTGCTTCCGGCGGAACTGAAGCTGCGGCCCTGTTTGTCGGCCATGATGTCGCCGGCCTTCAAATGCGCCTGCTCGAACAGCATGTCGGTGACGGCCTTGAGGCCCTTTCCGGGCCCGTCATGCTCGAACACTTTGGCCTGATCCCCATCGGCAATCACGATCCAGGTGACAGTCGGCTTCATCGCAAATCTCCTTTGATCCAAAAGGAGAACGCGAGAGCGGCCGATTGGTTGGCTTATAGCTTTGGTGCGCACCAAATTGACGCGCCTCATCAGCTTTCGTGAGCCTTCAAATTGACGCGACAGCGTCATCCCCGCGAAGGCGGGGACCCATCTTGCTGCGCTCATCAGCTTTCGTGAGCCCTCAAATTGACGCGACAGCGTCATCCCCGCGAAGGCGGGACCCATCTGGCTGCGTCTCATCAGCTTTCGTGAGCCCTCAAATCACAAACAATGATTGGCCGCTGGCGACCAGCGTTGCTAGAAGCCGATTTTGAGGACCGCAGCCCGCTGCGGCTTGGATATTGGCGCTTCCCGAAACCACCATTGACGACGCCGCGGCGCGTGACGCCCGCTCCGGCCTGCTGGTCGGCCTCGTCTGCTATCTGCTCTGGGGTTTTTTACCCGTGCTGTTCCACCTCCTCCAGGACGTGGGCTCGGTCACCATCGTCGCCGACCGGACGCTCTGTTCGCTGGTCGTCGTCGGCGCTATCCTCGTGATCCGCCGCACGCCCGAGGTCGGCGCGGCGCTGCGCGATCCGCAGACGCTGCGCAGCATGGTGATCTCGTCGGTGCTGCTCGCGGCCAACTGGCTGATCTTCGTGTGGGCGGTCGAACAGAACCAGGTGCTCGAGGCCAGCTTTGGCTATTTCATCAACCCGCTGGTCAACATC
>JBKJTB010000238.1:0-13550 GCA_046594305.1 Devosia sp.
GGTCCCCGCCTTCGCGGGGACCCAGTCTGGGTCTGGCACAAGACGAAAGATGGATTCCCGGCTTCGCGGGAATGACGGGTGTGTGTAACTCACGCCAGCGCCGCAATGAGAGCATCGATATCGGCCGGAGCGTTCACGGCAGTCGCCTGCGCTTCGGGGGCGATGCGCTTGGCGAGGCCGGTGAGCACCTTGCCGGTGCCCAGTTCATAGAGTTCGCCGACGCCGCCTTCAGTGGTCGCCCACTGGATGGTCTCGGTCCAGCGCACCATGCCGGTCACCTGCTCGACGAGATGCTTGCGGATTTCGTCGACATCAGACGTCGGCCGCGCTGTGACATTGACGATCACCGGTTTCACCGGCGCATTCATCGTCACCTCGGACAGCGCGTGCTGCATGGCATCGGCCGCCGGGCGCATCAGCGCACAATGGAACGGCGCGCTCACCGGCAACGGCAGCGCCCGCTTGGCGCCGGCGGCCTTCAGCAGTTCGATCGCCCGGCTCACGGCGCCCGCATGGCCGGAAATCACCACCTGGCCCGGCGCATTATCGTTGGCGACGCCGCAAACTTCACCCTGTTCGGCATCGTTGGCCGCGCGCAGCACCGTCTCGAGATCGAGCCCGAGGATCGCCGCCATCGCGCCCTGCCCCACCGGCACCGCCTGCTGCATGGCCTTGCCGCGGATACGCAGCAGTTTTGCCGTATCGGAGATCGAGAACACGCCCGCCGCGCAGAGGGCCGAATATTCGCCGAGCGAGTGCCCGGCGACAAAGTCCGCGTGCTTTGCGACGCTCACGCCCCTCGCCTCAAGCACCCGGACCAGCGCCATCGACACGGCCATCAGCGCCGGCTGGGCATTTTCAGTCAGCCGCAGGGCATCGTCCGGTCCCTCGAACATGGTCCTGGCCAGGTTTTGGCCGAGTGCCTGGTCAACCTCGTCGAACACGGCGCGGGCCTCGGCAAAAGTCTCGGCCAGTTCCTTGCCCATCCCGACGGCCTGACTGCCCTGCCCCGGAAAAGTGAACGCCCGCTTGGCCATGATCCTCGCCTCTTGATGTTTTGAGTCAGCCTAGGACTGGCCCGGTGCCGCCGCAAGTTGGCGGGCGTGTGGCGGAGCGGGGCGATTGAGTCAAGCTCGCGGAAGGCTTCTCCGAGCTTCGAAGAGGTCGAGCCAGTCCTTCATGGGCACGAAGCTGTTGCCCTCCCGGTCGTGCGGCGTCGCGCTGTCTTCTGGGAAGATGATCCAGCCGCCGGCCTTTTCTGCGAGTTCTTTCAAATTCGTCCGAAGTTCCGGCTCGAGCTTGTAAAATCCCCATTCACCGTCGTCAGCCGAATCTACCACGAAGCGCCAGAGGCGATACTCCGTGCCGTCCATCCAACCGGCGCAATAGTGGAGTTCGCTGGTGTCGCTCATAAGCTCGCGGAGTTGATGCTGTATCTTGGTGAGACGCATGGTGCTCGCCAGTATAGCTCCGGATGGGTATCCGTCCGACCATTTTCCTTGCACTCGTGCCCGCTTTCCCCTATGTCCGCCTCGAATTCGTTCGGCCGGGGGCTGAACGGAGGGTCCGCTATTGCGGATAGGGCAAATGCTCGGCCTCCCGTGTTCCCGCTCTTTGCAAGACTGCTTTGGCGCCTTTCCGGCTTCAAAGGGGCTCCGCGCCGACAGGGTTCAGTGTTGAAACACTAGAAGGAAGGCGCTTATGGCCCTTTACGAGCATATCTATCTCGCCCGCCAGGACGTCTCGCCCCAGCAGGTCGAGGAAATGACCAATGCCCTCACCGAGGTGCTGGTCGCCGGTGGCGGCAAGGTCACCAAGAACGAATATTGGGGCCTCAAGTCCCTCTCCTACCGCATCAAGAAGAACCGCAAGGCCCACTACAGCCTGCTCAACATCGACGCACCGTCGGCAGCCGTTGCCGAGATGGAGCGCCAGATGCGCATCAATGAAGACATTCTGCGCTTCATGACCGTGCGCGTCGACGAGCTCGAGGAAGGCCCCTCGGCGATGCTGCAGAAGCGTGATCGCGACGACGACCGTTCGGACCGTCCGGGTGGACGTCCGGGTGGTGGCGGCGGCTTCGGCCGTGGCGACCGCGACTCGCGCCCGCCGCGCCGGTTCTAATCGAAAGGACATCCAGTAAATGGCAATCAAAGACCTCACCACCGCGCAGGCCCGCCGTCCGTTCCAGCGCCGCCGCAAGACCTGCCCGTTCACCGGCCCGAACGCACCCAAGATCGACTACAAGGACGTCCGCCTGCTGCAGCGCTATGTGTCGGAGCGCGGCAAGATCGTGCCGTCGCGCATCACCGCCGTGTCGGCGCTGAAGCAGCGCATCCTCGCCCAGGCGATCAAGCGCGCCCGCTTCATCGGCATCATGCCGTACGCGGTCTCGTAAGAGCCTACCCCAATCGCTGGGGCCGCGGATGACCCGCGGCTCCTAACTGTCATCCTTCACTCGCCTGCCAAGCACGGCGGGCCCGACAGGACAGCAAAGGAAATCCCATGAAAGTCATTCTGCTCGAGCGCGTCGGCAAGTCCGGCCACATCGGCGACGAAGTCACCGTCAAGAACGGTTACGCCCGCAACTTCCTGTTGCCCCAGCACAAGGCGCTGCGCGCCACCGAGGCCAACCGCAAGAAGTTCGAAGGCGAACGCGCTTCGATCGAAAAGCGCAACGCCGAGCGCCGCGAAGCCGCTGCCGGCATCGCAACGGGCCTCAACGGCCAATCCGTCATCATCATCCGCCAGGCCGGTGAAACCGGTCAGCTCTATGGTTCGGTCAGCTCGCGCGACGTCGCCGATGCGCTGTCGGAAGCCGGTTTCAGCGTCGCCCGCTCGCAGGTCGACCTCGCCGATCCGATCAAGAATGTCGGCGTCCACACCGTGCCGCTGCACCTCCACGCCGAAGTCGCCGTGACGGTCACCGTCAACGTCGCCCGCTCGGAAGACGAAGCCGCCCGTCAGCAGAAGGGCGAGGACCTCACCGTTCAGACTTTTGACGACGAAGCCGCGCAGGAATTCGCCGCCGGCCAGAAGGAAGCCGGCTCGGCCGCCGCCGACGCGTTCGACGACGAGTAAGCTTGTCTCGGATTGAGTTTGAAAGGCCGGGAGCAATCCCGGCCCTTTTTGTTTTCGCAGAGCGTGCAGTCGGCGCCCCTTCCCCCGCGAGGGGGGAAGGTGTCAGCAGAGCTGACGGAAGGGGGCGGCCACAACCACCGAGTCGAGTCTCGCCCCCTCCACCAGCTTCGCTGGTCCCCCTCCCCCGTGGCTGCGCCACAGGTGAGGATCGCTGACTGCGAACTCAGGCGTGCCCAATCCCCATCCGGGCCAGCAAGCGATCCCCGCGAACAAACTGGTGATACAGCGCCGCGCCGATGTGCGCCGCCAGCAGCACCAGCAGCAGCTTGCTCATGATGCCATGTGCGACACGCGGGATAAGCCTGGCGAAGTCCGGCAGCGGTGCCCCCGAAAAGATCGCCGGGATCGCGCCCGAGAGCACCAGGGTTATGATCCCGCTCGTCGCCATGAGAATGAGGATCACATAGAGCATCGCGTGCACAATCTTGGCCGCAAGCTGCTGCAAGCGCGGCTGGTTGGCCGGCAGCGGCGGGCGATTGTCGGCGGCCAGCCACCACACGATGCGCAGCAGCGTCAGCGCGAACACCGACAGCCCCAGCACGATATGCGCGATGAGGAGCGGCACGGGGATCGCCTCAGAGTTCGCCATGACCAATCCAGCGGCGAACGCCAGCACCACCGCCGCCGCACTCGTCCAGTGGATCGCGATCGCGACACTGCCATAGCGTGTCGATGTGCTCTTCATGCTCATCTCAATCTCCTTGCATCACCACTGTCTTCGTGAGATGCATAGCACACTATGCAATTCAATAGCAAGCTATGGATATGAGCTACCAGCGCGAGCAGTCGGCGGGCTATCTCGTCAACTGGGCCGGGCGCCTGTTCGTGCGCGCCATCGAGCGGCGCCTTGCGGGCGGCAACGCCGGGCCGATGCCGGTGTTCTTCGCCCTCGCCGATGGCGGCACCCTGTCCCAGACCGCCCTCGCCCGCTGGGCGTCGGTGGAGCAGCCGACCATGGCCAACACGCTCAACCGCATGGAGCGCGATGGCCTCATCAGCCGCACGCCCGATCCGGCAGACCGCCGCAGTGCGCTGGTCAGCCTCAGCAAGCTCGGCCGTCAGCGGGCCAACGAGGCACTGGCGGCGGGGATGGAGGTCAACGGCCTCGCGCTTTCCGGCCTGAAGCCCGCCGAGCGCGAGGTGCTTTTCGACATGCTGCGCCGCGTCATCGGCAGCCTCGAGCGCGACGGCGAGACGGGCTAGCGACTCGCTCTCGTCGCCCGCCGGCGCACGCAAGCGCGCTGCGGCAACGCGCGGCCACCGTTCCAACTTTATCCACGCTAATATCCAAACCTCACAGCGTCATTTCGAGTCGCCAAAACTGGGTACTTGCCGCGGGGCGCTGGTGAGTTAATGAACCCTTAAGGGGCGAGGCAGAGACTCACTTAGACCATGGCCGAAACAAACGTCGCGCGCATTCGTCCGGCGGACGAAAAGAGCTTCCGGCTTGCGCCGCAGAACATCGAGGCTGAACAGGCGCTGCTGGGCGCCGTCCTTGTGAACAACGAGGCGTTCTATCGCGTCTCCGATTTCCTGCTGCCCGAGCATTTCTATGAGCCGGTGCATCGCGAGATCTATGAGATCGCGGGCAAGATCATTCGCGCCGGCAAGGCCGCGACGCCGATCACCGTCAAAACCTATCTGCCCGACCAGCTGACGTCCGACATGACGATGCAGCAGTACCTTGGTCGTCTCGGCGCCGAGGCGACGACCGTCATCAACGCGGCCGATTACGGCCAGACCATCTACGATCTCGCCATCCGCCGCGCGCTGATCCAGATCGGCGAAGAGATGACGACGGTCGCCTACGATGCCGACGTCGAGATGACGGCGCCCAAGCAGATCGAAGAGGCCGAAAAGTCGCTGTTCGACCTGGCCGAGAAGGGCCAGTACAGCGGCGGCTTCCAGGGGTTCAGCGAGGCCCTCACCGAAGCCATCAAGATGGCGGGCGAAGCCTATCAGCGCGACGGTTCGCTGTCGGGCATGGCCACCGGCCTCAGCGATCTCGACCGCATGATGGGTGGCCTGCAGAAGGCGGACTTGATCATCCTCGCGGGCCGTCCGGGCTCGGGCAAAACCTCGCTCGGCACCAACATCGCGTTCAACGTGGCGCGCGCCTGGAAAGGCGAGACGACGCCCGACGGGCACAGGAAGACCATCGATGGCGGTCAGGTCGGCTTCTTCTCGCTCGAAATGAGCGCCGAACAGCTCGCGACGCGTATTTTGTCCGAGCAGGCCGAGATTTCGTCCTCCGACATTCGTCGCGGCAACATCCATGAGAGCCAGTTCACGCGCCTCGTCGATGTGTCGAACACCATGGCGGCGATCCCGCTCTATATCGACGACAGTGGCGGCCTCTCGATCAGCCAGCTCGCCGCCCGCGCCCGCCGCCTCAAGCGGCAGAAGGGCCTCGACCTATTGGTCATCGATTACATCCAGCTGCTGTCGGGCTCGTCGCGCAAGGCCAACGAGAACCGCGTGCAGGAACTGACCGAAATCACCACGACGCTGAAGGCTCTCGCCAAGGAACTCGAGGTTCCCATCATCGGCCTTGCCCAGCTCAGCCGCGCCGTCGAGCAGCGCGACGACAAGCATCCGCAGCTCGCCGATTTGCGTGACTCGGGCTCGATCGAGCAGGACGCCGACGTCGTGCTCTTCATCTATCGCGAGGAATATTACCTCAAGAACAAGGAGCCCAAGGAGGGCACGCCCGAGCATATGACGTGGCAGGGCGACATGGAGAAGGTCCATGGCCGCGCCGAGGTGATCATCGGCAAGCAGCGCCACGGCCCGACGGGCACCGTGCAGCTCAGCTTCGAAGCGCAGTTCACCCGCTTCGGCAATCTCGCCCGCGATTCCTACATGCCCGAAAGACACGAATGATGACGTCCGGGGGGATCGTCACAGGATACGGTGCGCGGCTCACGGTCGACCTCGGAGCGATCCAGCGCAACTGGCAGGCGCTCGACAAAGTTTCCGCCGGCGCCCTCACCGGCGCCGCGGTGAAAGCCGACGGTTACGGAGTTGGCGCCGTTCCGGTGAGCAAGGCCCTCTACGCGGCTGGAACGCGGTTCTTCTTTGTCGCCACGCCCGACGAAGGCCTCGCCATCCGCGCCGCGCTGCCCGAGAGCTACATCTTCGTGCTCAACGGCCTCTTCCCCGGCGCCGCCCCGCTCTATGTCGGCGAGCGGTTGATGCCGGTGCTCAACTCGCTCGCCATGCTTGAGGAATGGATGGTCGCCTGCCTCGGCCGCAACGAGGCCCTGCCCGCGGCGCTGCATTTCGACACCGGCATGAACCGCCTCGGCTTCCGCCTGAGCGAGGCCTCGATCGTCAAGCGTATGTGCGACGAAGTCGGTTATGCGCCGCAGATGATCATGAGCCACCTCGCCTGCGCCGACCAGCCGCAGCACGAAAAGAACCGCACGCAGCTGGCGCTGTTCTCCTCGGTGATTTCGCAGTTCCCCGGCGTCCCCGCCTCGCTCGCGAATTCCGCCGCGACGATGACCAGCCGCGACACGCATTTCCAGATGGTCCGCCCCGGCATCGCGCTTTATGGCGGCCGCGCCGTCAACGGCCGCAAGAACCCGATGATGCCCGCCGTCACGCTCGAGGCGCCGATCCTCCAGGTGCGCGAATGCAAGACCGGCGAGTCGGTCGGCTATGGCGCGACCTACATCCTGCCGCGCGACACGCGCATCGCCGTCATCGGCCTCGGCTATGCCGACGGCTTCATCCGCTCGGCGTCGTCGACCAACCAGCACGCCGGCGGCCGCGCCTATATTCGCGGCCAGATCTGCCCGGTCCTCGGCCGCGTCTCGATGGACATGTTCGAAGTCGACATCACCGAACTCGGCAACGACATCCCCCTCCCCGGCGAAATGGTCGAAGTTTTGGGCCCCCACGTCTCGATCGACGACCAGGCCGAACCGGCAGGGACCATCGGCTATGAGTTCTTGACCGGCCTCAAGGGGCGGTATCCAAGGCGCTATGTAAACTCGGCGGCGGAGCAGGCGACGGGCTAATCGTTCTCTTTTTGTTCTTGTTCGCGCCGCCGGGACATTCTAGGCTCACCTCCCCTCGGAGGGTGCCATGGAACAGCTGTCCTTGTTCAACGAACCGCAACCGCCCGCCGCGCAGCCGGTGCCGTTGCCCCTCTATCAGCGCGACGTCGTTTTCTTCGGCATCCGGTTATCGGAGCTCGGACCGGAGGTCGCCGATGTGTTCCGCATGCTGAGGCGCAGTCACGGCCTGACCGGCGTGCCCTATCAGCCCAGCCGCCTGCATGTGTCGCTGCTTCGGGTCGGCGAACGCGACAAGCTGACGGACGACGATCTGGAGCAATTGCGGCGAGCGGCATCACGCGTCTCGGTCATCCCCTTCCCGATAATCTTCGAGACCGTCTTGAGCTACGACGGAAATGCCAGGACCGATGAGAAGCGTCCCGTCGTGCTCCCGGTCGCTGATGGGGCCGCCGAAATCATCGCGCTGGCGCGAGACATCGAGGCAGCCCTCCATGGTCACCTGCCAGTTGAAGGCGGACCGCCGCCCTCCCCGCACCTGACCCTCGTTCGCGACCAGGTCCGAATTCCCCTCACGGCGCTCGATCCCCCGTTCGGCGCCAGCGTCACCGGCTTCGAACTGATCTGGAGCCATCGCCGCGAGCGCCGGTACTCGACGCTGTGGCCATAGCCACTGGACCATAATTGACATAATAGACCAGAGTTGCCATTATTGGTTCACTGTGGGGAACTTGAACAGTGGCGCAACCATCTAGCGAAAGACCGGGACCCGGCACAGCAACGGGAAGGGTGTGGGAGATCGCTGATGATCTCAGCCGCCGCATCGGTGGCCGCGCACGCCGTGCGGCCGTGATCAATGCCTATGTCAGCGAGGGCGGCAATCCGAACACCGCCCATACGCAGTTCCAGAAGTGGCGCACTGCATACGAAAAGAGTCGCAAGCGGTCGCCGCCGCAGCCAACCCGAATGAGGCTCGAGGTAAAGGAAGGCGGGCGGTTACTGCTGCCCGCGGAACTTCGATCGGAACTCGGGATACGCGAGGGCGACACGTTAATGGCGGAACTGGTGGACGGCGAGTTGAGGCTCATGTCTCAAGCGACAGCGGTGAAGCGCGCTCAGGAAATGGTGCGCCAGTGGATCCCGGCGGGATCGAACGTGGTCGACGACTTTATCGCGGAACGCCGGCGGGAAGCTCGAAAAGAGGCTGGCGAGTGAGGTACGTGCTGGACGCGTCTGCTTTGCTTGCCCTGCTCTACCAAGAAGCTGGGGCCACACGAGTCGCGGACGCAATCAGCGAGGCCTCGATCTGCTCCGTCAATCTCGCCGAGGTGGGCACGCGACTGCTGGACTTAGGCGGGCTGCGCGAAAATGCGCAAAAGACTCTCGATGTCCTGGGCCTGGTGGTTGAGGAGTTCGACGAAGACCTGGCCTGGCTGACCGTCGACCTGCGGTCCACGACCCGAGGCGCCGGTCTATCGTTGGGTGATCGTGCCTGCCTTGCGCTCGCCATACGCGAAGGCGCCACGGCGCTTACCGCCGACCGCGCCTGGGCGCAACTTGACCTTGAGTGCAAAGTCGAGTTGATCCGCTAATCGTTCACTTTTTGTTCTTTACTTGGCCGGATGATGCGTCTACCAAAAGACGCACTCCCGAGACCCCGCCATGGCCAAAGCCAAGCTCGCTTATGTCTGCCAGTCCTGCGGCACCACGCATGTGCGCTGGCAGGGGCGCTGCGAGGGCTGCGCGGAGTGGAACTCGATCGTCGAGGAGGCGGTGGACTCCGGTGTCGGCGCCGGCCCCAAGGCGGCGACCGCCAATGGGCGGCCGATCGCACTGGTGCCGCTGTCGGGTGAAACCGAGACGGCGGCGCGCGTCGCCACCGGCCTTGGCGAACTCGACCGGGTAACCGGCGGCGGCTTCGTCGTCGGCTCGGCTGTGCTGGTGGGCGGCGACCCGGGGATCGGCAAGTCGACGCTGCTGCTGCAGGCCGCGGCGGCGCTGGGCAATCAGGGCAAGCGCGTCATCTATGTCTCGGGCGAAGAAGCGGTGGCGCAGATCCGCCTCCGCGCGCAGCGGCTGGGGCTCGGCAACGCCAACGTGCAGCTCGCCAGCGAAACCAATGTCGAGATCATCCTCTCGACCCTGCAGCAGGGCGAGGCGCCGGACCTCGTGATCATCGATTCGATCCAGACGCTGTGGACCGACCGGGTCGATTCGGCCCCCGGCACCGTCACGCAGGTTCGCACCTCCGCCCAGGCGCTGACGCGGTTCGCCAAGAAATCCGGCGCCGCCGTCGTCCTCGTCGGCCACGTCACCAAGGACGGGCAGATCGCCGGACCGCGCGTCGTCGAGCACATGGTCGACGCGGTGCTCTATTTCGAGGGCGACGCCAGCCACACGTTCCGCATCCTCCGCGGGGTCAAGAACCGCTATGGCGCGACCGACGAGATCGGCGTGTTCGAAATGACCACCCTCGGCCTCCAGGAAGTCGCCAACCCCTCTGCCCTCTTCCTCGACCAGCGCGACAAGGATTCGGCGGGTTCCGCCGTCTTCGCCGGCATGGAGGGCACCCGCCCGGTGCTCTGCGAAATCCAGGCGCTGGTCTCGCCCTCCCCGCTCGGCACGCCGCGCCGCGCTGTGGTCGGCTGGGATGCGTCGCGGTTGTCGATGGTGCTGGCGGTGCTCGAGACGCGCTGCGGCGTCCGCATCGGCGCCAATGACATCTATCTCAATGTCGCGGGCGGGCTGAAGGTCAACGAACCCGCTGCCGACCTCGCGGTGGCTGCGGCGCTGATCTCCTCGCTCACCAATTCGCCCCTGCCCGCCGACGCGGTGTATTTCGGCGAAATCTCGCTGGCCGGCGGCGTTCGCCCGGTGGTGCACGCTTCGCTGCGCCTCCGCGAGGCGCAAAAACTCGGCTTCCGCTCGGCCTGCACCGGCAAGCTCGCCTCAGGCGATTCCGGCAACGGCCTCTCGGTGAGCGAATATTCCGAGCTCGCCGACCTCATCGGCCAGATCGCCGCCAAAGGGAGGCGAGTAGCGAATAGTGAGTAGCGAATGGGGAAGCCATGCGCCCAATTCCTGTTCGCTATTCGCTATTCGCCATTCGCTATTCGCTCCCGTGCCTTGGCACGGCCCGGATTAGCGGCTAAACGGTCACGCAAAGCGGTCGGGGATCGGTCAAAGCATGGTCTTTACAGCAGTCGACGTCGGCGTCGCGGTCCTCGTCCTGATCTCGGCGATCCTCGCCACGGCACGCGGGTTTACCCGCGAAATTCTGTCGCTGGCCACCTGGGCCGGCGCGGCGGCCGTGGCGGCCTACATGTACTTCTACCACTCCGACCTCGCGGCGAAGTACTTCTCCGAACCGCTGGTCGCCACCGGCGTCACGGTCATCGGCACCTTCCTCGTCGCGCTGATCATCCTCCATCTGCTCACCATGTGGATCGGCGACCTCGTCGTCGATTCGCGGGTCGGCCCGCTGGACCGGACGCTCGGCTTCGTGTTCGGCGCCGCCCGCGGCATCCTGATCTGCGTCGTGGCCGCGGTGTTCGCCAACTTCCTCATCGGCGCCAAGGATCCGATGCTGAGGGATTCCAAAAGCTTCCCGCCGCTGATGAATGCCGGCGACTATCTGATCGGCCTGTTGCCGCCCGACCTCGAAGTGCAGTTCCGCGACTTCCTCGAGCGCGGCGGCCAGAACCCGGACGAGGGTGCCCCTGAAGAGCCCGCGGACGACACGACGCCCGCCGACATCTCCTCGAGCGAACCGGCGCCCGCCGCGTAAACGAAAGGCAGGAGCGTGACCAACGATCCGCTCGGACTTGACGGCGACACGCTGCATGAAGAGTGCGGCGTGTTCGGCATTCTGGGCCACCCCGAAGCCGCCACCCTCACCGCACTCGGGCTTCACGCGCTGCAGCATCGCGGCCAGGAAGCGGCGGGTATCGTCAGCTTCGACGGCCGGCAGTTCCATTCGGAGCGCCAGCTCGGCCTCGTTGGCGACCACTTCACCGACCCCGCCGTGGTCAAGAGCCTGCCCGGCAGCATGGCGATGGGCCACGTGCGCTACTCGACCACGGGCGAGACGATCCTCCGCAACGTCCAGCCGCTGTTCGCCGAGCTCGAAGTCGGCGGCATCGCCATCGGCCACAACGGCAATTTCACCAACGGCCTGACGCTGCGCCGCGATATCATCGCGACCGGCGCCATCTGCCAGTCGACCTCCGACACCGAAGTGGTGCTCCACCTCATCGCCCGCTCGCGCAAGAAGGGTTCTGACGAGCGCTTCATCGATGCGCTGAGCCAGGTCGAGGGCGCCTACGCGATGGTCGCCATGACCCGCACGAAACTGATCGGCGCGCGCGACCCCAACGGCATCCGCCCGCTGGTGCTCGGCGACCTCGACGGCAAACCGATCTTTGCGTCGGAAACCTGTGCGCTCGACATCATCGGCGCAAAGTTCGTGCGCGACGTGAAGAACGGCGAAGTGATCGTCGCCGAGATCCAGGCCGACGGCCGGGTCACCATCACGTCGACAATGCCGTTCGGCCAAAAACCCGAACGGCTATGCCTGTTCGAATACGTGTATTTCGCCCGTCCCGATTCCGTCGTCGGCGGCCGCTCGGTCTATACCGCGCGCAAGAACATGGGCATCAATCTCGCCAAGGAACATCCGGTCGAGGCCGACGTCGTCGTCCCCGTCCCCGATGGCGGCACGCCGGCGGCGATCGGCTACGCGCAGGCCAGTGGAATCCCGTTCGAGCTCGGCATCATCCGCAACCATTATGTCGGCCGCACCTTCATCGAGCCGACGCAGTCGATCCGCGCCTTCGGCGTAAAACTCAAGCATTCGGCCAACCGCGCCGAGATTAATGGCAAGCGCGTCGTGCTGATCGACGATTCGATCGTGCGCGGCACCACCTCGATCAAGATCGTCCAGATGATCCGCGAGGCCGGCGCCCGCGAAGTCCACATCCGCGTCGCCTCGCCGATGATCTTCCACCCGGACTATTACGGCATCGACACGCCTGACCATGACAGCCTGCTGGCCAACCAGTACGACAACGTCGAGGCCATGGCGCGCTACATCGGCGTCGACTCGCTGGAGTTCCTGTCGATCGACGGGCTCTACCAGGCGGTGGGCGGTGAGAAGCGCAACAATTTCGCGCCGCAGTTCACCGACCACTATTTCACCGGCGACTATCCCACCACGCTCACCGACCTCATGGGCCGCGGCAAGACCGACCCCAAGATGCTCTCGCTGATGCGCGAGGCGAGCTGATCCATGCCTGAACTGACCGGGAAGGTTGTCCTCGTCACCGGGGCGAGCCGCGGCATCGGCTATCAGGCTGCGCTCGAGGCGGCGCGCCGCGGCGCCCACATCATCGCCGTCGCTCGCACCGTCGGCGGCCTCGAAGATCTCGACGACGAGATCAAGGCGGCGGGCAGCGATACGACGCTGGTGCCGCTCGACCTGCGCGACGGCGACGGCATCGATCGCCTCGGCGCCGCGATCTTCGAGCGCTGGGGCCATCTCGACGGGCTCATCGGCAATGCCGGCGTGCTCGGCACCATCACCCCGGTGTCGCATCTCGACGTCAAGGACTTCGACCAGGCTTTTGCCGTCAACGTCACGGCCAACTACCGGCTGATCCGCTCGCTCGATCTGCTGCTGCGCCAGGCGACCGCCGGCCGCGCGGTGTTCCTCTCATCGTCCGCCTCCCATTCCGCCCGTCCGTTCTGGGGCGTCTATGCTGCGAGCAAAGCCGCGCTTGAAGCGCTGGTGAAGAGCTATGCGGCGGAGCTGAGCACGACGCAGGTCAAGGCCAACGTGTTCTGGCCCAGCGCGGTGCGCACCGGCATGCGCGCCAAAGCCATGCCCGGCGAAAACCCTGACACCCTGCCGCACCCGCGCGAGATCGTCGGCAAGCTGGTGGACATGGTGTCGCCGGCCTGGACCGAGACGCGGATAATTTATGATTATGAGAAGAGTGAGCTGAAGCCGCTGTAGGGGCACAATCGCAGAACGTTCAGTCGGGTCCTCCCCTGCGACGCAGTCGCGGGGGAGGTGGCACCGGTTAGGCGACGGAGGGGGCGTCGCTTGCACGGAGATCGAGCGCGAGGCGCCCCCTCCGTCAGCTTCGCTGCCACCTCCCCCACGCTTTGCGTAGGGGAGGACGCCGACTGCGCTCCCGTTCAAGCGGCGCCAGCCTCCGAACCCTCGTCCAGCGATGGCTACGAAATCCTCGCGACCAAAATCTTGTCGACCCGCCGCCCATCGAGGTCCAGCACCTCGAACCGCCACGGCTCGCGCGTAAACGTCTCGCCGATCGCCGGCAGGTGGTTGAGCTCGGACAGGATGTATCCGGCCACCGTCTCGTAGGG
>JBKJTB010000297.1:0-6766 GCA_046594305.1 Devosia sp.
CAAGCGAGCCGTCGTAGTACGCCTTCACCGCGCGCACCGTCAACATGGCGGCCGGATCGAGGCGGGGGCCTTTCTGCAGCCAGGCGCGGCTGAGCGCCGTGTCGCGCGCCGAGAGCATGGCGTAGACGCGCACCGGTAGATCGTCCGAGGCGTCGAGCGCTTCGAACGCCGCCATCAATTCCGTGTCCGCGCCGGCCTCGTGCACGGCGGTGAAGCCATCGCGGGCCATGCGCTTCAGCCCGGCCAGCACCCAGGCGCGCGCCTGGTCCGGTGTCGGCGGTGGCACGGCTCCTTCGAGCAATGTCACCGCGCGATTGAGCAGCGTGCCGGTTGGTTCGCCCTTGGTGTCCTTGAGAATCTCGCCGCCCACCGGCGCCTTGGTCGCGCGCGTGATGCCGGCTTTCTCGAATGCCAGCTTGTTGCCCCACACCGCGAACCCGTGCAAGCTGTCGAGCACGACCGGGTGGTCGGGCACCTGCTCGCTCAGCAGGCGCATGGTGGGGTAGCGGCCGGCCCACGCGCCCTCATCCCACCCTCGGCCCACCACCCACTCGCCCTTGGGCACCTTGGCCGCGTAGGCCACCGTGCGGGCGACGGCTTCTTCCTCGCTGGCTACGCCGGTCAGGTCCAGTTGCGTCTCGGACTGGCCGAGCTCGCGGATGTGGACGTGCGCGTCCACGAGTCCCGGCAGCGCCGTGGCGCCTTTCAGGTCGACCACGCGCGTGGCCGGCCCGCGGTAGGCCGCGGCCTGCTGCGACGTGCCGATGAAGACGATGCGGCCGGCGCGGATGGCGACGGCCTCGGCATCAGGCCGCCAGCCCTCGGCGTTGTGCGGCGCGTTGGCTGCCGGCGTGCCGTCGGAGGCGGGGTCGTCCCACGTGAATGTGTAGACGCGCCCGTTGCTCAGCAGGGTGTCGGCCGGCTCCACGGCGGGGGTACTGGTGCACGCGGCGGTGAGCACGCCCGCGCACAGCGCGGCCCTGACGATGCGGGTGATCATGCTGCACAGGATATCGCACCCGATCAGGCTGCTGTGCTCTCGGCTTCCCGTCGAGCACCAAGGCGCTATGCTGGGATCAGCATGACGATTGCAGCAGGGCAGCACGTACGGCACCGCTCGCGACTCGAGTGGGGTGTGGGCAAGGTTGAGGGGACCAACGGAGAGAGTGTGTTTGTACGCTTCGGCGATCAGCTAAAGACGATCAAGATCTCGTTCGCGGAAGAGTTCCTGGAGACGGTATCGGCGGAGGAGTTGGCGGCCAGCCGGCCGGCCGAGCGGGCAGGTCCGGTGGTGGGCCGCATTGCGCAATGCCCGGAGTGCGGCAAGGCGTTGGTGCGAGGCTCGGACGGAGAGTGGCGGCCGTGCCCGAACTGCAAATAGTGTGAGACGCGCGTGAAAACGTGACCGTCGCGCGGGTTCGACATTAACCAAGCGGCTACTTGAACCAAGCGGCTACTTGGTCGCGGCGCCGCTGACCTTCGCCTTCACGACGAGCTTCTTTGCGCCGTCCATGAAGCATTCCACTTCGACCTTGCGGCCCACCGTCAGCGTCTGCTGCGGCCACGCTACGCGGTTACAAATTCCCTCAGAATAAGCGTGCAACCCACGACTTTAGGGACTATCGTCCCTCGAATGATGCGCCCCATTGAAATCCTCCTCGTGGAGGATAGCCCGACTGACCGCCTGATAACCGTTGAGGCGCTAAAGCAAGCCAAAATCCTCAACAGTCTCAACGTGGTGCAGGACGGCTTCGAGGCGATGTCCTACTTGCGGAGGGAGGGAAAATATTCAGCAGCGCAACGCCCCGATCTCATCTTGCTCGACCTGAACCTGCCGAAGAAAGACGGGCGGGAGGTGCTCAATGAAATCAAAACCGACTCGTTGTTGAAATTTATTCCGGTTGTGGTGCTAACCACCTCCAGCGCTGACGAGGATGTCGTTCGAGCCTATGGCCATCACGCGAATAGTTACATCACGAAGCCGATGGACTTTTCGCGATTCGCCGATGTGATCCGATCAATTCAGAATTATTGGTTCGAGGTCGTAACCCTGCCTCCCGACGCGGAGATTCAACGTGTTGCTCTGTTGGGGGCCGTCCGCGCCCAACCGCGGCGCACTGAGTTGGGCCAAGCCTTTGAGGTGTTGGTGGCGGAGGACAATGCAGCGGACGTGTTGCTGATCCGGGACGCGCTGAGCCAAAGCCCGTCGGTCAAGTTCCACATCACTCATGTGACAAGACTGTCCGAAATCCGGGACCGAGTACGTTCGAAATCTTACGATGTCGTACTCACTGACCTGGGTCTGCCCGACAGCCAAGGGTTGGACACCTACCGACAGGTGCGCTCCTTCTCGGCCGGTCTGCCGATCATCGTGCTGACCGGCGCGGACGACGAAGCCTTGGGCCTCAGCGCGTTGCGGGAGGGTGCCCAGGAATACTTGGTGAAAGGCCAGTTGTCGGAGCGCTCGCTGGCCCGCGCGTTGCTCTATGCCATCGAGAAGAAGGGCATTGAAGACAAGTTGCGTCAAGCCCAGAAAATGGAGGCCATTGGGCGACTCTCCGCCGGGGTAGCGCACGATTTCAATAATCTCCTCACCGTCATCCAGGGCCGGGCTGACATGCTGTTAATGGATGCAGCGGCCTGGAACGGAGCGACGGCCGATTCAATTCGGGAGATCCAAGCCGCAGCCGGGCGCGCCGCCAATCTCACCCGTCAGTTGCTGACTTTCAGCCGGCAGCAGGTGATGCAGGCCGAACTGCTGGACTTAAACGAGTCGGTGGGCAACATCGTGAAAATGCTCAGGCGCATTCTCGGCGAGGATGTCCGGCTTGAGGCGCAGCTGGGCTTAGATCTGTCCGCCGTGGAAGCGGACCTAGGCATGGTGGAACAGGTCATACTCAATCTTGCGGTCAATGCGCGGGACGCCATGCCAAGTGGAGGCAAGCTGACGCTAGGGACCTCTATGATCGAGGTGGCCCCAGGGAAGACGGAGCGCCACCCCGAAGCCTATGCCGGTCGTTTTGTCCGTCTCTCAGTAAGCGACACCGGTTGTGGCATGTCCGGGGACGTGCTTGCGCGCATATTTGAGCCATTCTTCACAACCAAGGATGTAGGCAAGGGCACGGGCCTCGGATTGGCGACGGTGTTCGCTATCGTGCAGCAGCATCGGGGCTGGATTGAAGTTCATAGCCATATTGGCCTCGGCACAACGTTTGAGATATTTATCCCCGCCACCTCGAAAAAAATCATCGCCGCTCCGGTCGTCGCGAAATCGAAGCTGGAGCGCGGAACTGAGACAATTTTCGTAGTCGAGGATGAGGCCTCGTTGCGAATGATGGTCAAAATGTCGTTGGAGAGGCAAGGCTATCGGGTGATCGAGGCGGGGTCGGGCGTCGAAGCTGTCGCGCTGTGGGCGGAACACCAGGCGAATATCAATCTGCTCCTGACCGACATGGTTATGCCGGATGGGATAACAGGCCGGCAGCTCGCAGAGCAACTGCAGGCCTCAAAACCTGCGCTCAAGGTGATCTATACGAGTGGCTACTCCAAGGATTTCGTTAGCGTGGGCTTCGCGCTTCAGGACGGAATAAATTTCGTGCAAAAACCCTACGAGTTGGCCACTTTGCTCAAGACAGTCCGGGCGTCGCTGGACGCCGTATGACCGATTCGGGCAACCAAAGCCACGCGATATGAAACTCACTTTCGCATTCGATCGGCCGACTTGGCTTCAAATGGTGCCGGCGTTGGCCGGTGGGCTCGTTCTGGGCGTGGGATGCCTCGTCATCGCAGGCTGGGTTGCTGACATCCAGGTCCTAAAGAGTCTCGCACCTTACTGGGTGCCGATGAAGCTCAATACCGCGGTGTGTTTCTTCCTGAGCGGCCTTTCCCTCTGGTTGTTGCAGGCCGATTCGGCTTCGCAGTCGAGGCGGCTGGCGGGTCGCGTCCCTGCCTTCGTCGTAATCCTGGTCGCGGGGCTCACGCTCGGCGAGTATGCGTGGCAGGTAGATTTTGGACTTGACCAATTTCTAGTACGTGAAACGCCCGAAAGCGCCGGAAGGTTTGTGTCCGGCGGCATGGATTGGGCTCCGGCGGCCAATTTTCTATTGGTCGGACTGGCGCTGCTCACGCTCGACTGGCAGACGCCGCGGGGCTGGCGTCCAGCTTTCGCTCTGGTATTACCGACGGCGCTTATTGGGTTATTCGCTTTTGCCGGCCATCTGTATGAAGTGAAGCCGCTCTACGCATTTTCACCGTTCTCCTCCATGGCGGTGCATACGGCGCTTTGTTTTGCGCTACTGGCGACCGGCCTTCTCTGCGCTCGGGCTGGACCTGGGTCGCTCCAAGTTCTTACCAGCGAAGGCACCGGCGGTAAACTGTCGCGCCGGCTCGTCCCCTTCGCCATTGGCGTTCCTCTGACTCTGGGCTGGCTGCGACTGCTCGGCGAGCAGGCGGGATTCTATGGATCTGACTTCGGGCTCGCGCTCTTCGCGGTCAGTAACGTCGTGGTGTTTTCCGTTGCCATCTGGCTAGCCGCGATCTGGCTTAATCGCAGTGATGCCGCCCAGCGCGAAGCCGAGCGCCGCTACCGTGAATTGATCGAATCGCTGCCCCAACTGGTGTGGACCTGTCGGGCCGATGGACCCTGCGATTATCTCAGCTCGAAGTGGGTTGCCTACACGGGCATCCCCGAGGCGCCGCAACTCGGCTACGGCTGGCTAGAGCAGATCCACCCGGACGACCAGGAGCGAACAATCGCCCGTTGGAAGGAAACCGCCGGCGCCGGGCTGCCATTTGACATCGAGTTCCGCATCCGTCGGCATGACGGGGTCTATCGGTGGTTCAAGACGACTGCCGCACCGCTGCGTGACGCCGCCGGGAAAATCGTCAAGTGGTTTGGGACTAATACCGACATCACCGACCAACACCTCGCCGACCAAGCGCGAGCAACGAGCGAGGAACGGCTGCGCACCGTCATCGACAACCTCTCGGAAGGCTTGGTTATTGCCACCACCAATGGCCAACTCGTTCACTGGAACGCAGTTTCGCAGGCGATGTTTGGCTTCCGCACCGATCATGAAGTGCTCCGCAAGCTGCCCGAGTTTGTTGATACGTTCGAACTCTGGACGCTGGACGGACGCCTCTTAGAGGTAGATGAATGGCCTCTGTCGCGGGTCATCGCGGGCGAGCGCCTTCACGAACTCGAACTCCGTCTTCGCCGCTCCGGCAATGATCGGATGTTTATTCTCAGTTTTTCGGGCGCACTCGTCAAAGACGGTGGCGGCAATGCCCACGCTTTTCTTTCCTTCAACGACATAACGGAACGACGTGAGGCCGAAGAATTATTGCGTGCCAGCGAGCAGCGGTTTCGCTTTCTGGCCGACAACATGCCGCAAATAATCTGGACCTCCAAACCGGACGGGAACCTGGATTATTACAACCGGCGTTGGTACGACTATACCGGCATGACGTTCGACCAAACCAAAGATTGGGGGTGGGAACCGGTGCTGCACCCGGACGATTTGCAGAACTGTATCGATCGTTGGACCAAAGCATTTACCACCGGCGGCAATTATGAAGTGGAATACCGGTTTAAGCGTGCTTCCGATTCAACCTATCGTTGGCATTTGGGCCGCGCGTTTCCATTGCGCGGTGCCAACGATGAAATTATTCAATGGATCGGAACCTGCACTGACATCGACGACCAGAAACGCGCGGAAACCAATCTGCGCAGAGAGCGTGACTCGTTAGAGCAACGCGTTTGGGACCGCACGGCTGATCTTCAGCGTAGCAACCATGACCTGGAGCAGTTTGCCCATGTCGCTTCGCACGATTTGCAGGAACCGTTGCGGGCGGTCACAGGTTGTGCCCAGATTCTCCAGCGGCGTTACGCCGACAAATTAGACGATGCCGCGAACGAACTGATCGGGCATGTCGTTGAGGGCGCAGGCCGGATGCAAACTCTCGTCCTGGACCTATTGAGCTATTCGCGCGTCGGCACACGACAAAAAGAGGTTGCTCTAGCAGATAGTGAGGCCTCGCTCCGACGGGCCCTGGCTAATCTCCAGACGGCGATCAAGGAAGCCGGCGCGGCCGTTACTGCCGGGCCATTGCCTCCTGTGTCGGTCGATCCGGCTCAACTATCCCAGCTGTTCCAGAACCTCGTCGGCAATGCCCTCAAATATCGCGCCTCTCGGCCGACCGAGATTCGGGTGGAGGCAAGACGCCATGAGCAAGAATGGATATTCACCGTTCGCGACAACGGCATTGGTATCGAGTCAGAATTTTTTGAGCGAATCTTTGAGCTATTCCAGCGGCTGCATACCCGAAACGAATACCCTGGCACCGGCATTGGCCTGGCACTTTGCAAAAAGATCGTCGAACGTTACGGTGGCCGAATCTGGGTAGAATCGACGCTAGGTCAGGGTTCTGTGTTTTATTTCACAATTCCCGTGGGCAATTGACAGGCATCGTTTTCGCTCCGCCCAATTAGTGCAAGGGCAGGAATCCAGCTTCGATCGCTTCTCCGATGCCGACCTAATGTTCGGGGTTTTGTTGGACCGAGTGGAGTTTGACCCGGACGGACTGAAACGGTTGTGACAACCGCTGTGATTGGTGGCTCAGGAGGGAATCGAACCCACACACCCTTGCGGATACGAGATTTTGAGTCTCGCGCGTCTGCCAGTTCCGCCACTGAGCCACCGGGCGAGCTATCAGTTTACCCTATTAAGAAGTCTTTCAGGTGCCGCTAAACGGCGGTCCAGAATCC
>JBKJTB010000345.1:0-4222 GCA_046594305.1 Devosia sp.
GTCCACTAACTCAGCCAGGCGATCGCCGCGCTGCACCGGGTCACCGGGCGCTTCTGCTTGCCCGCTTGCTCCCTCAACCTCAAACTTGTAGATCGTCCCCGATAACCCCATGTCAGCGCCAACACCCACAACTCCGGACATCACCACCATGCCCGACCTCAAGCTTCTGGCGCTCGATATCGAAGATCTCGACGTTATTTCCGCTACCACGCAGGACGCCGTCGTCCGCGTTGGCGACATGGGCTTTGCCAAGGCCGACAATCGCTTCGCCCTGCTGATGAACCGCTTCGCCTGGGAGGAAGACGGCAAGACCCGGCAGCGCAAGCGCACGGCGCTGCATTTCGACCGCGTCAATGACGTGAAGGTCGCTGGCATCGACACCAATTCGGTGGACGGCGTGCTCGACCTCCTCGCCATCCGCTTCGCTGAAACCGATGCCCCCGCGGGCACGGTCGAGCTCGCCTTCGCCGGCGGCGGCACCATCCGGCTCACCGTCGAATGCCTCGAAGCGCGGCTGCAGGATCTCGGTGCCGCGTGGGCGGCCAAAGCGACGCCGGCCCACGCCTGATGCCGTACCGTCTCGACTCCCGCCACGCCGGGTTCGCCGAAGAGTTCGAGACCCTGCTCGGCTCCAAACGCGAAGTGTCAGAGGAAGTCGGCGCGACCGTCGCCACCATCCTCAATGACGTACGGTTGCGCGGCGACGAGGCCGTCCTCGCCTACACCGACAAATTCGACAAGCTGCCGCTGACGGCATCCACCCTCGCCTTCTCGGCCGACGAGTTCGCCGCGGCCGACGCAGCGATCAGTGGCGAGGTGCGCGCGGCGCTGCAGTTCGCGCATGACCGCATCGTCGCGCATCACGAAAAGCAGAAGCCGATCGACCACATCTATCAGGACGCGCTCGGCGTGACGCTGGGCACTGTGTGGACACCGATGGAAGCGGTCGGCATCTATGTGCCCGGCGGCACCGCCAACTATCCCTCGAGCGTGCTGATGGGGGCGATCCCTGCCCGCATCGCAGGCGTCGGCCGCATCGCCGTCACCGTTCCGACGCCGCGTGGCCAGACGAGTCCGGCGGTGCTGGTGGCCGCCAGGATGGCGGGTGTATCGGAGGTCTATCGGATCGGCGGCGCGCAGGCGATCGCCGCCCTCGCCTATGGCACCGAGACAATCAAGCCGGTGAACAAGATCATCGGGCCGGGCAATGCTTACGTCGCGGCCGCCAAACGCCAGGTGTTCGGCACGGTCGGCATCGACAGCATCGCCGGTCCCTCGGAAGTGCTGATTATCGCAGACGAGTCCGCCAACCCCGCATGGGCAGCCGCCGATTTGCTGGCTCAGGCCGAACATGGCGGCGGCGCACAATCGATCCTCGTCACCACGAACGAGGCGCTCGCGGATGCCGTTGCCGTTGAAGTCGAGCGCCAGATGGCGCTCCTGCCCCGCGCCGACATTACGCGTGACGGCTGGAACGAGTTCGGAGCCATCATCATCGTGCGGTCGCTCGGTGAAGCCGTCGAGCTCGCCAACCGCATTGCCTCCGAACACGTCGAGCTCATGGTCGGCGATCCGTGGGCGCTGCAGCCGAAGATCCGCAACGCCGGCGCGATCTTCGTCGGCCACCATACGCCGGAAGCGATCGGCGACTATGTGGGCGGCTCGAACCACGTTCTGCCCACGGCGCGTTCGGCGCGTTTCGCGTCGGGGCTCGGTGTCGTCGACTTCATGAAGCGCACCTCGATCCTGGGCTGCGATCCGGGCTCGCTGGCCGAGCTTGCGCCGTCCGCCGTCACCCTCGCCGAAACGGAGGGACTGCAGGCGCACGGCCGCTCGATCTCGATCAGGCTCAATCGCTGATGGCGCTGACGCCGCACGTCTTCGACGAGAAGACCGACCGGATCACTGCCGTGACCCTCGACCCCAACACGATCATTTCGATCGATCCCGACGAGGTGCATGAGTGGCGCATCGCCATCTACGATCTCGTCGAGGGTAACAAATTCCACCCCGCGCGGGTCAAGTCGACCGGGCCCTACGCGCTCCACGTCTCGATCATCGGTAATTCGATCGTGCTCGACGTGCGCGACCCCAACACCTACGAGCCGATCGCGGCGCACTATCTGTCGCTGACGCCGTTCCGGCGGTTGATCCGCGACTATTTCCGCATCCGCGATTCCTACTACGACGCCATCAAGACCGCCTCGACCTACCAGATCGAAACCGTCGACATGGCCCGCCGTGGTCTCCACAACGAGGCCGCCGAACTGCTGCGCACCCGCCTCGACAACAAGCTCGAGATGGATCTCAACACCGCGCGGCGGCTGTTCACCCTGATCTGCGCCGTGCAGCCCTTCGCCAGCCGCATCGACGAGCGCGAGAGCAATTTGCCCACCGTGCTCTTCGTCTGCTCGATGAATTCGGTGCGCTCCCCGATCGCCGCCGCCCTCGCCCGCCGGTTCTTTCCCGGCCGGGTGATCGTCCGCTCCGCCGGGGTTCGCTCCGGCAAGGCGGACGGTTTTGTGCATCAAGTGATGGAGGAGATCGGCATTGATATGTCGGTGCACACTCCCCACACTATGGACGAACTCGCCGCCAACCGTTTCGACCTGGTGGTGACGCTTTCGGCCGATGCCCAGGCGGCGGTCGCCAAGCGCGGCTTCGAGATGGGTGCCGCCGAACACTGGCCGATGCCCGACCCCACCGAGATGGAAGGCAACCGCGAAGCGGTGCTCAGCGCCTATCGGGGCCTCAGGGACACGCTGCAAAAGCGGGTTCGGGAGCGCCTCGAGCCCTTGGTGGCGGGTGGTTCACAAACCGGGTGAGTTCCAGTATAGCTCGCCCCCAATTCTGGCCCGGCAGGCGCCTGCCGGGACTTATGGAGATACAATGCCCAAAGAAGAAGTACTCGAGTTTCCGGGAGTTGTCGTCGAACTCCTCCCCAATGCGACCTTTCGGGTCAAGCTCGAGAACGACCATGAAATCATCGCCCACACCGCCGGCCGCATGCGCAAAAACCGCATCCGCGTCCTCACCGGCGACAAGGTGCTGTGCGAGATGACCCCCTATGATTTGACCAAGGGCCGGATCACCTTCCGGTTCCGCTAAGCACCGTGGCCAGCCGTCCGGAACTGATCCTCGCGTCCGCCTCCCCGCGCCGGCTCGCCCTGCTCAACCAGATCGGCATCGAGCCCGAGCATCTGGTCCCCGCCCACATCGATGAAACGCCCGGAAAGAACGAGCTGCCGCGCAAGCTTGCGCAGCGCCTGGCCGACGAGAAGGCCGTCGCGGCGCAGCACAAGGCGCGCTCCGCCGGTATCGCCGGCAATGCGCTGGTCCTCGCGGCCGACACCGTCGTCGCAGTGGGCCGCCGGGTCCTGCCCAAGGCCGAAACTATGGAGGAGGCCAGTTTCTGCCTCCACCTCCTCTCCGGCCGCAACCACCGGGTCTACACCGCCGTCACCATGCTCAGCGTCTCCGGCGCCATCCGCCGCCGGCTGGTCGAAACGCGTCTCCGCTTCAAGCGCCTCAGCAACCGCGAGATCGAATCGTACCTCGCCAGCGCCGAGTGGCGCGACAAGGCGGGCGGCTACGCCATCCAGGGAATCGCCGGGGCGTTCGTGGTGAAGCTGGTCGGCTCCTACTCCGCCGTCGTCGGCCTGCCGCTCAACGAAACGGTGGGGCTTCTTGCCGGTGAAGGCTACCCCGTGCACTTCAACTGGCTCAACCAATCGACGCTGACGGCGGTCTAGCCATGGCCGAGGTCATTCGCCTCAAGCCGACGCGCCCCTGCCCGATCTGCGGCAAGCCCTCGGTGCAGGCGTTTCACCCATTTTGCTCGGCGCGCTGCAAGGACGTCGACCTCAACCGCTGGCTCTCGGACAGCTACCGAATCCCCACCAAGGAAGCGCCGGATCAGCCACCGGAAAGCTCTCCGGAAGATGACGATTGAGACCTTGCGCGGTGCAAATCGAGCCCCTATAAACCGCGAGCTTTCGGCACCGGTCTCCGGTTCGCCGCAGCGCCCGGGTAGCTCAGTTGGTAGAGCAGCGGATTGAAAATCCGCGTGTCACTGGTTCAATTCCGGTCCCGGGCACCACATTGCCTTCCAGGCGCATCCATAGACATCTTGAAATCCTCCGGAAGCGGCCCAAAATATGGGATTGAGCTTCTGTCTACGTCTGCCTCCGTCCGCCCCCAGCCGCTCTGTGTTGGGGGTATG
>JBKJTB010000366.1:0-3717 GCA_046594305.1 Devosia sp.
GGAATCCTCTCCCGTTTACGGGGGAGGGGACCGCCGTAGGCGGTGGAGGGGGGAGCAACAAGCGCGAACAGTCCTGAGGTCAGCGCAAGCGGCACCCCCCTCCACCACGCTAACCGCGTGGTCCCCCTCCCCCGCAAGCGGGAGAGGATTCCCGACTGCCCGATCTGGGTACTGCTAAATCTGCGTCGCCTTGCCGAGAGCCACGATCGGGCCCTGGGCAACGCCGGTGGGCGAGCCGCCCTTGGCTTCGAGCGTCACGGCGAGCGTCGTACCCTCGCCGAAATCGACAAGGATATCCTGAGCGATCCTCACGTCGTTGCGCGCATTGGCGGCAATCACGCCCATCGACTTGGCGGGGCCGCCATCCTCGATGGCCCAGAGCTCGTAGTCCTTGTCGGTCGGCTGGTCGCCCGACAGCGGCGTCAGCCGCAACTCGCCGCTGCTGCTGTTGTAGAGCGCCACAAAGCTGACATTGCTGCCCTCGGCGGTGAGTGCTGCGACCAGTTCGGCCGCAAAGGCCTTGGGGTCCACCCGGGGCGTCGTGACATTGACGGCAACGGCGATCGCCGCGACGGCAAAGGCGCCGGCGGCAACGCTGCGCCACAGGGCCAGCGAGTTCCAGAAGCCGGGCTTGGCCTGTTCGGTGAACAGCCGCTGCTCGATGCGCGACCACACGGACGCTGGAGCCACAGTCTCGGCGAACTCCACATCGAGGCTCGCAAGCCGGCTGCGCCAGAAGTTGAGGTCGCTGCGCAGCACCGGCTCGGCCTTCAGACGCGACCGCAGGCCGGCGCGCTCTACCTCCGGCAGGAGGCCAAGCACATACTCGGCAACGAGGAGGCTGTCCTCGTCCGGTCCGGAAATGTTGCTCTCGTCGCTCATGCCGAAAGGCACTCTCTCAGTTTCATCAGGCTGCGGCGCAGCCAGGTTCGCATCGTGTTGAGCGGAACCTTGTGGCGTTCCGACAACTCTTCGTAACTAAACCCGTCTAGATAGGCGCCACGTACGGCGTCTGCCTTGTCGGCGTCGAGCTGTCCCAGGCAATTGTCGATGCGCGACCGCTCACCGCGGTCAACCGCCGCCTTTTCAGGATCGGGGCCGGCATCGGCCACATCCAGGGCCAGATCGATATCGTCGCTCTGCGGCTTGCGGGCCCGGAGGACGTCGAGCGAATGGTTGCGGGCGACCGCGACCAGCCACGAAATCGGGCTGTATCCGCCCGGGACATAACGGTCCGCGCGCTGCCAGATCTTGACGTAAACCTCCTGCAGTGCCTCTTCGGCTTCTGAGCGGTCTCTCAAGATACGCAGCGTCACTCCGAACAGTTTCGAGCTGGTGCGGCGGTAGAGATCACGAAATGCCTGCCGGTCACGAAGTGAACAGCGGGCGATCAGATCGGCGATTTCTGCGGTATCGGCTGCCATGGCGCGCAACCTAGCGTGAGGCGGCGAATATGCCTACCCCTCGCCGCATTCGCTCGCAGTTTCAGTCACATCGCGGCATGATAGTAAGGAGCTGCCGATCCGGGGGACGATGTGGCCGACCAGGCGAACGCTGCCGCGCGCAAGACCAATGTGTTCATTTCCTATTCGCGCAAGGATGGCGCGGCGGCCGACAGGCTGCATGCCGCCCTGACGGCTGCGGGGTTCAACCCCTATCTCGACAAGCACGACATTGCGGCGGGCGAAGACTGGAAGGCGCGGCTGGGCGGGCTGATCGATGCCGCCGACACGATGGTCTTCATCATCAGCCCGGATTCGATCGCGTCCGATGTCTGCGACTGGGAAATCGACCACGCGGAGCTGCGCGGCAAGCGCATCCTGCCGGTGGTGGCGCGCGAGCCGGGCGAGGGCGTCCCCGAGCGATTGCGGCGGCTCAACTACGTTTTCATGCGCACGCCGGACGAGGAGACGGCCTCCCTGCCCCGCCTGTCCGATGCGCTGGCGGTCGATATCGGCTGGATTCGGACCCATACCCGCTACGGCGATGATGCGAATGAATGGGAGGGCGCGGGACGTCCCGGCCGCCTGTTGCTGCGCGGCGCCGGGATTGGCGAGGCCGAGCGCTGGCGCGACACGCGTCCGGCGACGGCGCCGCAGCTCACCGAGACGCAGTCGGCCTTCATCGCCGCCAGCCGCCGCGGCGCCACGACCCGGCAGCGCGGCTGGATCGCGGGGAGCCTCGTGATCGCCGCCGTCGCGATCGGCCTGTCGCTTTATGCCTTCACCCAGCAGCAGGCGGCGCAATCGAGCGAAGAGCGCACCACCAACGTGCTCGCCACCTCCGATTTCCGGCAGGGGTCCAATCTCGTCGATGGGGCGGCAACGGCGCCCGACGGTATCGCTTTTCTCGCCCGCGCCGCGCGTACCGGCGATCAGCGCGCCGCGACGCGGCTCTGGACCCTGTGGCAGCAGCGCAGCTTCTGGCTGCCGACGGGCATCGAGGCGGCGCCACCAACGCCCGCCCCGACCGCCGTGCCGGACGAGATCGCCCGGCGCTTTGCCTGTGTCGACTATCAGGGCCAGCAGGTCGAGGCGCGCAACATCGCGGTCAGCGGCGATGGCAAGATCGTCTTCGTTTCGATCGGCAACATTGCCGACGATGTGCTGGTCGAGGTGACGGTGGGCCTGTTCCACGCCGACGGCACGCAGTTCATCGATTGGTTCGTGCCGCCCTACACCGGCAACCTCTACCTCTCGGAGGCCAATGGCGTGCTCTCGGACGAGGGACGGTTCCTCGCCATCGAGATGCGCGGCTGGCGCGAATCCGCCTCGCTCGCCCTGTTCGAGGTGGGCCCCGACAGCCTGTCGCCACTCACGGCGGACATCGACGCCACCGGTCCGCTGCCTGGCGTGCAGGGCGCCGGCTTCAGCGTCCTGGCGTTCCGCTCGCAGGCCGGGGCGGGCGATTATGACGATGAGCGGCGGCCCCTGCTCATCGTCGGCACGTCGCGCGGCGATGCGAGGGCCTATGCACGGGAGGACCAGAGCTTTTATCCCGTCGCCTCGACCAGTTCGCGCTCGCCGGTCACGTTCGTTACCACCGACGAGGACAACACCTGGCTGATGAGCGCCCGGCGCGACCGGTCGGTGACGATCAGCGATCTGTCGACAGGCGAGCCGATCGGCAGCCCGATGCGCGTCGACGATCTGGTGACCGGCATCAGCCGCACCGCGCTCAACGAGGTGAGCATCGACCAGAGCAGCGTCCGGCGCACCCGATTCAGCTTCGCGCCGCCGATCTCGCGGCCCTATTCCGGCGCCCTGACGGCGGTGGCGGCCGATCCGCTCAGCCAGGAGCCCTGCTTCCGCAGCGCCGGCCTCGCGCCATCCGAGGCGCCCCTCACCCATCCGTCCGGGCTGGTGCTGTCGGTCGAGGCGGAACGGATCGCGGTGGTCGGGCGGGCCGACGGCAGCCGTGCCGTGTCGCCGCGCTTTGCCGACAGCGTCGACGCGCTCTGCGCCTCGGCAGATGGCCGCTTCGTGACCGTCAGCACCGCCGATTACCACACCGAGATCTGGACGGCCGATTTCAGCCGCCGGCTCGGGCCGCCGCTCGATGAAAGCCGCTTCCTCTCGGGCGGCTGGCCGTCGCCCGACCATACCGACTGGGTGCAGCTTTCGAGCGATGGCGGCCTCGCGGTCATCCGCTCATCGTTCTGGGACCCGCCCAATATCGAATACTGGTGGCTGACCGTGTGGGATGTGGCGACCGGCC
>JBKJTB010000156.1:0-8465 GCA_046594305.1 Devosia sp.
AACAGCTCCCGCCCGGCGAATTTGAGCTTTGAAAGCGCATAGCCCGCCATGGCGGGCTATGCGCTTTCAAAGCTCAAATTCGCCGGGCGGGAGCTGTTCTTCGTCGCCATCCTCGGCACGCTGATGTTCCCTTTCACCACTGTGCTGATCCCGTTGTTTTCGATCATGAGCCAGCTCCGGCTGATCAACAATCCGATCTCGCTGGTGATCCTCTACACAGTGGTGCAGGCGCCGTTCTGCACGTTCCTGTTCCGCAACTCGTTCAGCGCCATTCCCGATGCGGTGCGAGAGTCCGCGTTGGTCGACGGCGCCAACGAATGGCAGGTGCTGTTTCGCGTCATGGTGCCGCTGGCGCTGCCGGCGCTAGCCACGGTTCTCATCTACTCGTTCTACAGCTCCTGGAACGAGTTCACGATCGCGCTCATCTTCCTCACCGACGACAAGACGACCACCGTTCCGATCGGCCTCGTCAACCTCACCACCTCAGGCCGCTTCGCCTCCGATCCCAACATGCAGATGGCGGGCGCGGTGATGAGCTTCCTGCCCATCCTCCTTCTCTTCATCGCGTTCCAGCGCTTCTTCGTGTCCGGCATCATCTCGGGCTCGACCAAGGGCTGAGCGCAGTCAGGTATCTTGCATGGATCAGTTCGGCTTTGATTTTCGCGATCCTCGCTTCGCGTTCGGCGATTGGTCGCTGAGCCTGCAGCTGTTCAGCTTCGAGAACCTCTACGGGCTCGATGCGGACAAGCTCGAAACCCGCAGCGGCGACGGCCTCGAGGTGAGCGCCGCTGGCCTCACCTGGGCCGGCGCGCAGGAGAAGGCCAAGGGGACCGCGTGGCTGAGCGTCAGCCGCACCGATGACGGCATCTCCATCACGGCGCGCGGTACGCACGACAAGAATCTGCGCCGCCTCAAGATTGTGCTGCACGGCCTGCCGGATGGCACCATCATCGGCCAGAATTTCGAGGAAAGTCCCATCGGCAACGGGCAGATCCTGCTCTATCCCGCCGCCGCGCCCAATACGCGCCGTATCCAGACCCCGCTGGTTTTCCTCAAGACTCCCGACGGGGAGTATTTCTACTTCCGCTCGGTCGAGTCCGAGATGCGGCCCAAGACCTTCGCCATCTATCGCGATCCTTTCGGCAACGGCACGACCGTCGAACTCATCCACGAGGAGCTTGGCCCCAGGATCGGGCCCAGCATCGAGACGCCGGTCTGGCGTGTCGGGCGGACCCGTGATCCCGATGCGATCGTCAAGCGCCACGTCGCCCATTTCTGCGAGACGTTCGGCGTCACCGAATGGCACGCCAACCCCAACATCCCAGACTGGCTGAAGGAGGTGGGCTTCGTCGCCTACATCCACGGCCAGCACTGGTCGGGCCACATCTTCAATACTTATGACGACATGCGCGTGCTGCTGCACCGTCTCGCCGACAAGCTCGACGGCAAGCGCATCCTCGCGCATCTCGCGGGCTGGGAGGGGCGATACTACTGGAAGTATGGCGACTATTCGCCCGATGCCCGGATGGGCGGACCGGAAGGCTTCCAGCGGCTCTGCGATGAAGCGCACGGCCTCGGCATCCACATCCAGACCATGCTCGGCGGCAACTGCGCCAACCGCGAGACGCCGGGCTTCTGGCAATGGGGCGAGACGTCCTACATGCACCGCGCCGATGGCGGCATCGAATGGGGCAACAGCCCCGACTGGGATACGTCGCGGGCGCACGAAACCTCGTGGCAGGCTTGGCTCAATCCCGGCGCCCCGGGCTGGGGCGGCCATTTGCTCGCCGAGGCGAGCGCGCTGATCGAGACCTACGGCGTCGACAGCATCTTCCTCGATACCGACGGGCATTGGGTCAACGATCCAAACTATCCGGTCTACGACGGGTTCCGCCGCCTGCACGATACGCTCAAGCAGCGCTATCCGAACGTCGTTCTGACCGGAGAACACTGGTCCGACGCCATGCTGGCGATCAGCCCGTTCACGCATGATGGCGCGATCCACGATATGAAGCGCTTCGTCGAGCATTTTGCCCCGTATTTCCGCACCTATCCCTACAATGCGTGGGGTGATCCGGGGCGGGGCAGTTCAGGCGTCTTCGAAGGCGGCTGGGCGAAGTATCGCGCCACCGCCGATGCGTCCTACGTGGTGCCCGGCGTGGTTTTCGTCGACGGTACGATGGACGCTGCACCGCAGGCGATCGACGACGCCATCGCTCAGGCCGAGCGCTTCATCGCGGCGCTTCCGGCCTGAGCATGACCAGCCCAACCGTGCGCCTCGTTGATCTCCTCGCCGGGAACCGGCGCACCGGCCGGGGCGGCATCACTTCGGTCTGCACCGCGCATCCGCTCGCCATCGCGGCGGCGCTGGAGCTGGCTCGCGAGCAGGGTCAACTTGCGCTCATCGAGGCGACCTGCAACCAGGTCAACCAGGTCGGCGGCTACACCGGCATGCGCCCGGCCGATTTCGTCGCGCTGGTCCGCAATGCGGGCGGTGGCCCGGATGATACCGTTCTCGGTGGCGATCACCTCGGCCCGCAGCCCTGGCGAAACGAAGCGGCCGAAAGCGCGATGGCCAAGGCCGAGGCGATGGTCGCCGAGTATGTCGCGGCCGGCTTCACTAAGATCCATCTCGACTGCTCGATGTGCTGCGCCGACGATCCGGAAATCCTCCCCGAGGAGGTGATTGCCGCGCGTGCGGCCCGACTGGCGCGGGCCGCCGAAAGCGCAAACCAGGCAAGGCACCAACTCTGCTATGTCATCGGCACGGAAGTCCCGCCGCCCGGCGGCATGGGGGCGGGACACGCCATCGAGCCCACGGCACCCTCGGCTGTTGCGGAGACCGTTGAGATGCATCGACGCGCCTTTGTGGCGATCGGTGCCGAAGCCGCGTTCGAGACGGTCGTGGCGATCGTCGTCCAACCGGGCCTCGAGTTCGGCAATGAGGACGTCGTGCATTTCGACGAAGCGGCGGCGGCATCTCTTGCTGATGCGGTCTCCACCTTGCCCGGCCTCGTCTACGAGGCGCACTCGACGGACTACCAGCGCCCGCCTGCCTATGCCGGGTTGGTCCGCTCGCATTTTGCCATTCTCAAGGTGGGACCTGCGGCGACCTTCGCTCTGCGCGAGGCGCTGTTCGCGCTCGAAGGGGCCGAGGCCGAACTCGTCGACGCGGACGCGCGCTCCAGGCTCTCCGCAGTGCTGGAGACCGAAATGCTCGCCCGCCCCTCGCAATGGCATGGGCACTATTCCGGCACGCCCGCGCAGCAGCGCTACCTCCGTCGCTTCAGTTTGTCCGACCGCATCCGCTACTATTGGACGGCGCCCGCGGTGACCAAGGCCGTCGCCGCGCTGTTTGCGAACGTCGATCGAGCGGAGTTGCCCCTGTCCCTCGTCAGCCAGTTCTTCCCGCACCACTACGAGGCGGTGAGAAGCGGAGCGGTCGCAAACGATGCGGCTGCGCTCTGCCGGGCAAACGTGCGCACTGCGTTGCTGCCCTACGCGCTGGCGGCGGCCTGACATGGTGCGGTACGATGTTCTCACCGTGGGCGATCTCAACCCCGATCTGGTGCTCACCGGCCTCGAAAGTCCGGAGCCGCGATTGGGCACCGAGCAGTTCTTCGGGCACATGGAGCGCACGCTCGGCGGGTCTGGAGCGCTCACCAGCGTTACGCTCAGCCGGCTCGGGCTGCGGAGTGCCCTGGTCGCACGCGTCGGAGACGATGAGCCTGCCGCCTTCTGCCGCACCATCCTCGAGCGTGAGGGGGTTGCCCCACATCTGCTGGTCAACCCCACTCTCGCCACCGGCATCACCATCGCGGTCGCCTATCCCGCCGACCGCATGTTGCTCACATCCGCCGGCACCATCGCCGATCTCGCAGCCGAAGACATTCCGCCCGAACTTCAGGCGCAGATCCGGCACCTCCACGTCTCCTCCTACTTCATGCAAAAGAAGCTCCAGCCGGGGCTCGCCGACTTGTTTACTGCAGCGCGCGCACACGGCGCCACCACCTCGCTCGATACGGGCTGGGACCCGGCGGGCAAATGGATGGACGAGCATCTGGTGTCCGCACTTGCCGTGACCGACCTGTTCTTCCCCAACATGACCGAACTCGCCCATCTTACCGGTCTCGACGAGCCGGACGCGGCGGCAGTCAGGCTGCTGGGGTTCGGGACCGGCGCCGTGGTGCTGAAGGATGGCTCGCATGGAGCACGCTACTATTCGCCGACCGAGCGCCATATCGATCGCGGCTTCGCCATCACACCGCTCGACACCACCGGAGCGGGCGATGCCTTCGACGCCGGCTACATCGCCGCAATGCTAGAAGGACGTTCGAATCCGGATCGCCTGCGCTTTGCCAATGCCTGCGGCGCGGTGGTGGCCGGCGTGCGCGGCGGGGCAGGGGGCGATCTCAGGCGATCCGATTTTGACACCATGTATGAGCGTGCGCGATGACCGACCACCCCGACTTTCCTCACGATGCCGCGGTGGGCGCGGTCATCGGACGCTGGGCGCTAATGGCGCGGCTCGACGATGCAGTGGTGCACGAAGATTTCTCCAGCCTCACCGGTGAGATAGTGGTCGCCTTCAGCGATGGGCGCCGTATCGCTTATCCCAAATCCTGTGCTCCAGGCTCCGCCTTCGCCCGTGACCTGTATCGCGGCCATGATCTCGAAGCCGTGCTCAATTCCGACCACGACATGCTGGGCGCCGAGCTGCTGGCGCTGCCGCATGACCCGACCTACGCAGAGGTCGCGGCCTGCCTGCCGCCGATCGACCGCATGTTCACCTACAGCTTCGTCGGTACGCGCGAGAATTTCGACAAGGTCGCCTTTGCTTACGGCGGCCGTACGCCAACTTTCGATCCGGCCATCTATGTTCCCGCCATCCATCAGGTCCGCGCCGACAGGGCCGTCGGCGATGGACTCGTCGGCGGCTGGTTGCCAGTCCTGCGTTTCGTCTATCCCGAAGGCGACGACTGGACCGAGATGCTCGCCTTCGCGCCGCGCCGGATGATCAACGACAATCGCTGGATGCAGCCGGTCTGGTACCGCGTGGCTCGCATCGAGGTCGGCGTGCTGCGCTGGGTGCGCTACATCGACAGCTACGTGCCGTTCCCGCCGCGAGCCGAGGAAGGCCCGTCGCGTTTCTACGCCGATCTCCTCGATATGGAGGCCGGCTGGTCCGCCGAACTCGCCGGATCGATGCAGGTCAGTGTGCCCGATCCCATCCTCGCCGACATGGCCAAGCACTCGCTGGTGCGGGCGATGATGACGCGCTGCGGCGACGATCCAAAATACGGCGTCGTCGACCGCAACTATGGCGGCTCCGAGCACGACGGCTTTCCCGACACCTTCAATACCGACGTGCTGGCACTCAGCGACTGGGGGCTGCACGATCTCGCGGGCGCCTACATCGACAACTATTTCGGCCGCTTCGTGCGCGACGACGGCGCCATCCTCTATCGCGGTCCCGAAACCGGCCAGTTCGGCCGCATGCTCACCGTGATCGCCCAGTTCGTGGAGCAGGGCGGCGACGCTACGGTGGTCCTCAAGCACCGCCCCCGCATCGACGCGCTCGCCGATACTCTGCTGGGGTTGCGCCGTGAGGCCTGCAAGCTGCCGCGCGACAGCGCCGCCTTCGGCTTGCCGCATGCCTGGAGCGAAGCGGATTCGTGTCTCGATCCGGACCCGCCGCGCTACATGCAGCCCTATTTCGGCAACAGCACCGAAGCAGCCCGCGGCTTCCGCGATCTCGGCCGAGTCTGGCGCCGCCTCGGCTTCGCCGAACGCGGCGCCACGCTGATCGCCGAAGCCGACGCGCTCGAGGCCGACATCCAGCGCGCCATCTCGCGCTCGCTGCTCACCGACACCACGCCGGTCTGTCTGCCCGCCATCGCCGGCGTCCCCGAGCCTCCGCATATCGCAGTCGCGCGCGACAAGCTCGACCCGCTGCACCGAGGATATCGATCTTACATGGAGATGCTGTTCTCAGGCGTGCTGACACGGGAACAGGTGGAGCAGGTGGTCGACTACCGCGCCGGTCGCCGCGATACGATCCTCGGCATGCCGACGGCTTATGGCTACAACTCCCACGAGCCCGCAGGCTTCCTCTCCTACGGCCACGCCTACGGGCTCCTCCAGCACGACTTCGTTCCCGAATTCCTGCTGACGCTCTACAGCCTCATGGCGCACCAATACACACGCGGCACCTGGACCGCCCCCGAAACCCGGAGCCTCAACCCCGGCACCAACGCCGCCCCTTATTGCGTTCCGGCCCAATTGGTCGTGCCCATGCTGCTGCGCTGGATGCTGGCATTCGAGGATCCGCAGAGCGAGACCTTGTGGCTCTGCAAGGCGGCGCCGCAAGAATGGCTGGAGCACGGCAAGACGGTCTCGGCGCAGTCCATTCCCACGCGCTGGGGGAAGATCGGATTCCGCATTGAGTCTCGCATCGGCAATCAGATGTTGGACGTAACAATCGAGCTACCAAAGGAATTCAGAGCTTTGATAAAGCTGCGCCTGCGTCTCCCTACCGGAGTCCAAATCCTGTCCGCGAAGCTCGGTGACGCGCACCTGGAAGTCGACCATCAGAAGGGCACAATCAACATCCCCGCTGGGAACAGTGGGTCAGTTTTCGTTCAGGCGACCTGCCGCTCCATTGCGGGAGCTCAATGATGTCCGCTTGTGGCGCGGGACCGACCTGTGGGCCCGCCCCCATCGCCTAGAGTTCGATCTGCTCCGCTAGTCGAAGTGCGTCGTCGACCTCCACGCCAAGATAGCGAACCGTGGTCTCGATCTTCGAGTGGCCTAGTAGCAACCGCATTGCCCGAAGATTGCCTGTCTTCCGATAAATCGGCGCAACTTTGGTTCTGCGCAGCGAGTGAGTACCGAAGCCCCGGTCGTCGACCCCAATGTTCCTAACCTAGCGGTGGACGATGCGCGCATACTGGCGGGCGGAGATATGCGGCCGTCCACGCGACCGGCTTCGGAACAAGTAGCCGCTTCTCCCGAAAGGACTGGACTGCGAGGAGACGCTCGACAGATTGTCGAGTGACCTCCGTGATCTCAAACTGCATGGGACGACCTGTCTTGCGTTGAGTGATGGTCGCTCGATCGCGAACGGTGCTGCCGGAGCAGATGTCCTCAACCTTGGGCCGCACTAGATCCGACGCACGTCGTCGCTGTCGATCGCGAGGTTGAACAGCGCAAGGTCTCGTGGCGAGGCAACCATCTCAAGCCGAACTCGGATTGACCATACCTGCCTCGGCAGGAGAGGGCGCTTCTGTCCGACTATGAGCCGCTTGCTCCAAGGACCAGGAATTTGCGTAGCAGTTTCCATGGCGGTACTCCAGCCATCCCGCGCACCGCTTCGCTCCCGCGAGCAGCCAACCCTACCTCAAAAAGGGCCGGTTACTGGCCCAAAGCGGACATGGGCTTCCACCCCGGGTCCTCAGGCCAACCCGGGAAAGAAGTCCGTCTTGATGCGCCGCGCCGGCACGCGCATTCGGCGAAGCGTGTGTCGGGTGGCGCTGACCATGATTTGGGGCCCCGAGACGTAGAAGGTGCGCTCGCCATAGTCCGGGATACGCTCCCGGATCATGGCCTCGTCGATCATGCCGACGGTCACCTGCAGTGGGACACCATCGGGATCGCGAACCGCGTAGTAGGTCTTAATGCCCAACTCGTCGCGGGCGCGCTTAAGCAGGTCGGCGTAGGCGACTTCGTCGAGCCGGTTGTTTCCGTAGAGCACTGTGATGGGCCTCGTCTCGCCGCGCTCAAGCAGTCCGGCGAGCATGCTGCGGAAGGGCGTGATACCGATGCCGCCGGCAATGAAGGCGAGTTTTCGCTTGGTGTCGCGCGGCAAGGTGAAGCTGCCGGCGAGCTGGGAGGCGACGATCTGGTCGCCAGGCTGCAGTTGGGCGAGGCCGCGCTTGAACGCGCTACCGTTGGCGGAGAATTTCACGCCCAGCCGAACGGTCTCGTCGGCAGGCGCCGAGGCGATGGTGAAGTAGCGCCGGTTGCCCCGGCTGTCCGATTTGTCGAGCGGCAGCGTCCACTCGAGGTATTGCCCGGCGGCGAAGCTAAGGGCACGGTCGGGGCGGAACACGTAGTCGTATACGCCGACCGCGGCACGTTCGATGCGCTCGAGGGTAAGCACGACCCGACCCGTCGGGCTCACCGCAAGCGTCAGGAGGTTGCCGGCCAATAGCGCAATCTCCGGCGTAAAGTAATAACCGGCGATGGCGATGTTAGGTGAGGCAAGGACGCCGACCCACCCGCCATAGGCAAGCCGCCATAACTTCGTCTGCGGCGCCGTCAGCGGTTCGGTGAGCATCACGAAGGCAAAGAACAAGAACGGCGAGTTCATCAGCGCAAACTGCACTGACGTCGCCGCGTCTGAAATGTTGCCCGTCAATACGGTCGCTGCGAGATTGGCGACGGCGAAGGCGATTAGCAGGTCG
>JBKJTB010000340.1:0-7853 GCA_046594305.1 Devosia sp.
CACGAGGTGGGCCTCGATCTGGCAGAGATGCGGCGTCGGCGCGTGGCCCGCCGCCTCGCCGAGGGCCCAGACTTTCGGGTTGGTGGTGCGCAGCGACGCGCTCAGCGACAGGGCTCCGGCGTCCGATTTGCTTCGGCGGATGCGGGCGGCGTCGAGATTGAGGTCGCCCAGCGTGGCGGCGCGGGCGGTGGACACAAGGATGTGCGAGGCGTCGAGCGTGCCGGGGTCGTCGCGGTTGCGGATGACGACGCCAATGCCCTGGCCGCGGGCCTGGATGGCGACGATCGCCGATTCTTCGAGCAGGGTGATTCCCTCCTCGCGCAGCCGGCGCAGGGCGATTTCGGCCAGTTCCGGGTCGGCCTGCGACAGGGCCCGGCCCCGCTCGACGATGGTCACGTCGCAGCCGAGCCGCCGGTAGGCCAGCGCCAGTTCGAGCCCCATCGGGCCCGCGCCGATGACCACGAGATGGGTCAGTTTGCGGGTGTTGTCGAAGATCGTCTCGGTGGTGAAATAGGGAACGGCGAGCAGCCCCGGAATATCCGGCTGCACCGGCCGGGCGCCGGTGGCGATGACGAAACGGCGGGCCTTGATCGAAGTGTCGCCGACCTTGAGGGTCTTGGGATCGGCGAAGCTGCCGATGCCTTTGACCAGATCGATGCCCTCGGCCGCGAGTTTTGCCGGCGCGACCTCGGTGATGCCACGGCCGACGATTTCGGCGATGTGGTCGTGGACCTTGCGGAAATTGACCTTGGCCGGCTCGCCGGACACCCCGAACGGCCCACCCGAGCGGGCGGCCGCGGCCTTGTCGGCGGCGGCCGTGAGGGCGCGCAGGGCCAGGGCGCCGGATTTGAGGCTCATGCCGCCGGTATCGCCGCGTTCGACGATCAAGACGCTCGCGCCGAGCCGCCGGGCGGCCGCAGCCACGGCCAGCCCCGACGCTCCCGCGCCGATGACGCACAGATCGGGGGTCAAAACGTCAGCCAATCCGGACCTTTACCGCCGCTCGCGATCCCAAGTTGCCCCGGTTCTAGACAAACGCCATGAAAACGCCAGAGCGGTCGCTCAAATGGCCTGTTGATGATGGAATCGGGCGCCCCGAACGCTGCGACAACCAGCCGGGGTGGAAACGGGCGAAATCGTTGACTTGCCCGGGGCCTTTCAGTATAGCCCCGATCCAATTCAGCCGCGCGACAGATCGGCATTTGCCGGGCTTAGCGGTTCGGCAGCGATCCAGCGTGTACAGAAGACCAAGAGGACCGCGCGCCGGCGTGGTGTAAAACTATGAAGCGTACATATCAGCCGAGCGTTCTCGTTCGTACCCGCCGCCACGGTTTTCGCGCCCGTATGGCGACCAAGAGCGGCCGCAAGATTTTGAACCTGCGCCGCGCACTCGGCCGCAAGAAGCTCTCCGCCTAAGGGGCTGGCCGCATGACGGCCGGGCCGCGCAGCACAGGTTTGAGGCGCCTCACCAAGCGGGCGCAGTTTCTCAACGCCGCGCGCGGGCAACGGGCTGGCCGCACCGCCTTCTCGCTCCAGGCGATCGCGTCCGACGCCGCGGAACCGGGCGTCGGGCTGACGGTCACCAAAAAGACCGGCAATTCTCCCCAACGCAACCGCATCAAGCGGCGTTTGCGCGCAGCCGTGAGGGCTTGCGCGCCCGAACTGCAGGCCCAACATGACTACGTGCTCGTCGGTCGCAGGGAAGCCCTGAGTTTGCCATTTTCGAAGGTCGTATCCGACCTTTCTTCCGCCATAGCCAAAGTGCACGCCAAACCGCGTGACGCCGGGGATTTGAGACGATGAACGAAACCAACCGCAACATGATCATCGCCGTCGTGCTGAGCGTGGTGGTGATTTTCGGCTGGCAGTTCTTCATCGCCGGTCCGCAGATGGAGCGGGCGCAGCGCCAGGCCCAGATCGCGGCAGAACAGGCGGCAGCCGCCAATCCGGGGCTCGCGACCACGACCACCACGACGACGCCCGCGGCGCCGGGCACGGCCACCACACCGACCGAAGCCGCTCCCGCCGGTGTCCCGACAAGTTTTGCCGACCGCGCCAGCGCCATCGCAGCGACCTCGCGCGTCTCGATCGATACGCCGGCGCTCATCGGCTCGATCAATTTGCGCGGCGGCCGGCTCGATGATTTGCAACTCAAGAAGTACACCGAGACCATCGCCAAAGACTCCCCGATTATCACGCTGCTGACCCCCTCGGGCGCGCCCAATGCCTATTATGTCGAACAGGGCTGGGCTGCCGCCAACGGCACGACCGCCGTGCCGGACGCCACAACGGTCTGGACCCTCGACGGCACCGGCACGCTGACACCCACGACGCCCGTCGTGCTGCGCTGGGACAATGGGGCCGGCCTCGTCTTCCGCCGCACCTTCGTGGTCGATGCGAACTACCTCTTCACGGTGACGCAGAGCATCGAGAACCAGTCGGGCAGCGAGGTCGCGCTGTTCCCCTATTCGCGCATCGTGCGCGAAGGCACGCCGCACGTCTCCAACTTCTTCGTGCAGCACGAAGGCCCGCTCGGCGTCCTCGGCTCGAACAATCTGGTGTCGAAGAAATACACCGACATGCAGAACGACAAGCAGATCCGGCTCGACAACACCAAGGGCTGGCTCGGCTTCGGCGATAAATACTGGGCGACGGCCGTCATCGCCGATCCGGCCGAGACCATCAACGCGCAGTTCACCTACCTCAAGTCCAACAACCGCGACGAGTATCAGACGAGCTTCGTCGAATCGAACGCGGTGGTGGTGGCCAATGGCGCGACCGGCGAGGATCACAGCTACATCTTCGCGGGCGCCAAGGAAGAAGCCGTCATCGCCTCCTACGAATCGGCCCTCAAGGTCGACCGGCTGGAGCTGCTGATCGACTGGGGCTGGCTGCACTTCATCACCAAACCGATGTTCTATTTGCTGCGCTTCCTCTACGGCATCCTCGGCAATTTCGGCCTCGCGATGCTCGCGGTGACGGTCATCGTCAAGGCGCTGTTCTTCCCGCTCGCCAGCCGCTCCTATGCCTCGATGGCGGCGATGCGGCGCGTGCAGCCGGAGATGAAGGCGCTCCAGGAGCGCTTCAAGGAAGACCGGCCCGCCCAGCAACAGGCGATGATGGAGCTCTACAAGCGCGAGAAGATCAATCCGCTGTCGGGCTGCTGGCCGGTGCTCATCCAGATCCCGGTGTTCTTCTCGCTCTACACGGTTATCTTCATCAGCCTCGAGATGCGGCATGCGCCGTTCTTCGGCTGGATCCAGGATCTTGCGGCGCAGGACCCCACCAACGTCTTCACGCTGTTCGGCCTGATCCCGTGGACCCCGACGGCCCTGCCGATCGTCGGCGGCCTGCTGCACCTCGGCATCTGGCCGCTGATCATGGGCGTCACGATGTGGGTGCAGATGCGGCTCAACCCGCCGCCGCCGGACCCGACGCAGCAGATGATCTTCAACTGGATGCCGGTGATCTTCACCTTCATGCTCGGCACGTTCCCGGCCGGTCTCGTGATCTACTGGAGCTGGAACAACTTCCTGTCGATCTCGCAGCAGTATTTTATCATGAAGCGCCATGGCGCCGACGTGGACCTCTTCGGCAATATCCTCACCTCGCTGGGGCTGAGGAAGGCGCCAAAGCCGACCACCTAGGATGAGTGGTGGCGCGCTCGATCCCCGGCTCACTTCCGGGGAGGAGAACCGGGTTCCACTGCTCCTGAGCACGCGCTGATGGACGCTATCACGATCATCACCGGGCCTCGGTCCGGGGCCGGCCACCTCTTCGCATTGCTGCGCAATGTCGAGGCTGTCGCGCCCCACCCCGATTTGTTTGCCGATGGCATCGCCAACGCCACCGCGCAGGTGAACGGGGCAGATGCCGAAGCGCGCGAAGAGCACAAATCGCTGCTCGTGCTCAGGGCGACCTCGGCGATGCCCCGCGATGTCGTCGAGCGCGATCTGCTCGGACGGCCCGGCATGCGCGCCATCATCGTCGTGCGCCGGCAAATCGACGCCTATGTCTCGCTGGCCAAGGCGACCGCCCTCAACGCTTTCCGCGACCGCGATCTCACGGGTGTGAAAGTGAGGCTCGATCCCGAGCATTTCGCCAGCTGGCTGGCGGAGCAGGAGGACTGGTACGGCCACTGGCAGGAATGGCTGCTGCGCCGCAGCTTCCCGGTGCCGATCCTGCGCTATGAGGCGCATCTGACGCTGCCGCCGGAATCGACGCTCCGCCGCTTCGCCTCCGCCGCCGCACAGGTCGGGCTCACCGTCCGCGTCCCCGCCACCCTGCCCCATCCCGGGCTGGTCAAGCAGGACCGCGAGACCGCCGCGGCGTTCCGGGTGAAGAACTGGTCCGACTTCTCCAAGGCGCTGATCGAGCGCGATATCGAGAAACGGGCATTTGGGTATCCCATTTAGCCTTTCGCGATGCTTTCCCACCCCCGGAGATTCCCGCGAACGCGGGAATCTCCGTTTGCCGTGTGGGCGTTAGAGCCCTGCGTGGAAGAGCCGGGCGTCGCCCGGCCCGTCGCATACTGGCCAACCACATCGTTCAGCCAACTGAGATTCCCGCGTTCGCGGGAATGACCCGGTGGGTGGGGTGGCTCACGTGGCAGGGCGGAGTACCCTTTCCAATTGCCACTGCGCCCCGTATGCACTCGCCATGACCGACGAGATCAACATCGAGGCCGGCAGGCTGCTGTTCGCGCGCCCCTTCATCTTCGTGAAGGGCTGCGTGCGCATCGACGATCTGCCACCCACCGACCGGGCCGAAATCGCCTTCGCGGGCCGCTCCAATGTCGGCAAGTCTTCGCTGATCAATGCGCTGACCGGCACCAAGGATCTGGCGCGGACCTCCAACACTCCGGGCCGCACCCAGGAACTCAACATCTTCGAGGCGGAGAGCACGCCGCTGCGCATCGTCGACATGCCCGGCTACGGCTTTGCGCAGGCGCCAAAGCCCAAGGTCGAGGCGTGGACGAGGCTGATCCACAAATACCTCACCGGCCGCCCCAACCTCCGCCGCGTCTACGTCCTCGTCGACGGCCGCCACGGCCCCAAGGCGCATGACCTCAGCGTCATGAACGAGCTCGACAAATCCGCCGTGAGCTACCAGGTCGTCCTCACCAAGGCCGACAAGCCCTCGGCGGCCGAACTAGAAGCGAACATCGCTGCGACCAAGGCGGCGATCGCCAAACGCCCGGCCGCGCATCCCGACGTGATCGTCACCTCATCGGAAAAGCGCTCCGGCCTCGACGTGCTGCGCGCCGAAATCGAGTTGCTGACGCGGACCTAGCGCCGCAGAAACGCGCCGAGATATCCCGCCATCTCGCGGCTGTCGCTCTTGCGCGACACCGAGGCCAGAGCGGTTTCGATGACCGTATCCGGGGCCTTGCCGCGGCGCAGTTCCGTGAGTGCGATGGTGTAGTCGTCGTCGAACTCGGGATGCGGCTGGAGGCTCATTGCGGCGCCGTTGCGATAGACAAGGCCGGCGTGCGGGGTGAAGTCGGAGGCGAGGAACGTTTCGGCGTCGGCCGGCGGCACCAGCACCTGGTCCTGGTGCGAACAGGCGATGGCGAATTCGGGCAGATTGCCGCCGATCATCGCCGGGCGCGATGTCACATCGTAGACGTGGCGGCCGAGGCCCCAGCCCCTGTCGGATTTGCGGACGTCGCCGCCCAGCGCGTCGGCCATGATCTGGTGGCCGAAACAGATGCCCAGCATCGGCGTCCTGGTGGCGTAGGCGGCGCGGATGAACTGGCGCAACGGCTCCATCCAGGGATAGTGCGTGTCATAGACACCTGCCGCCGAGCCCATCACCAGCGTTCCCTCCAGCGTCGCTGGATCGGGGAGAGGCTGGCCCTCGCTGAGCCGGATGGTCTCGAAAGCGAGATTTTCGCCCGCGAACATCGGCTCGAACATCAGGTGATAAGCGCCGAAGCGGTCGCGCAGCGGACCGGGCACGTCGGTGGGCTGAATCAGCGTGAGCTTCATGCCCTATAAAATCGCGCAGTTCGCGAGGCGGCGCAAGCCGCCCGCTAGAACACAAACGACGCCGTCATGAGGGCGATAATCACCACGATCACGGCGCCGACCAGGAACAGCCCGAACAGCACCTTGGCGATGGTGCCGGTGGCCGCCGAGGCGCGATAGAAGCCAAAATAGCCGGAGACGAGGGAAATGAGGAAGAAAATGAGGACCCATTTGAGCATGGCGAAACTCCGCTGACGCGTGCTGGCGGGGTTAACTCAGATGGGCCGCTTCGGTTGCGCGGTTCTTTTGCGCTCTGGACCGAGCGATCCCAAGAGGGCTCGGCTCGGCCAACCGCAGTCGTTGGCGCTCTGTCCGAGCGATCCCAAGAAGGCTCGCTCGTCCAACCGCTGACTAGGCCGCGCGGGCCGCGAATTTGAGCGATACGCCGTCCATGCAGTAGCGGAGACCGGTCGGCTGCGGACCGTCGTTGAAGACGTGGCCGAGGTGACCGCCGCAGCGGCGGCAATGGACTTCCGTGCGCTCGTAGCCGAGCAGCGTGTCGGTGGTCGTGGCGACGGCGTTGTCGAGCGGCTGGTAGAAGCTGGGCCAGCCGGTGCCGCTGTCGTATTTGGTCGCCGAGTCGAACAGCGGCAGTTCACAGCCGGCGCAAATGAAGCTGCCGTCGCGGTGCTCCTCGAGCAGCGCCGAGGTCCAGGGGGCTTCGGTGCCCTGCTCGCGCATCACGTGATAGGCGTCGGGGCCGAGGAGCGCGAGCCATTCTTCCGGCGTGTGGGTGACCTCGAAGTCGCCGGCCACCGGCTCGCCTTCGGCAGCCATCGCAACGCCGAGCGCCGCGAGGCCCGCGAGAGCCGTGCCGCCGAGCAGTATCGAACGCCGATTCAGAATTGCCATTTGATCCTCCTAAAACGAGTGCGCGTGTCCTACCATGAGATAGGACACGCGCGCCTCAATTGCATGTGTTCGGAGGGAGATCCGAACTCACGCGGGTCTTACATCTTGGGGAGCAGGACGTGGTCGATGACGTGGATCACGCCGTTCGACTGCAGAACGTCGGCGATCGTCACCGTCGCGGTGCCGCCGGCTTCGTCCTTGATCAGGACCTTGCCATCGGCAACCGACAGCCAGATCTTGCAGCCGCCAACCGTGGTCACTTCATGGGTGCCGCCGTCGTCCATCGCCATCTTGGTGATGTCGGTCGACAGGGCCTTGGCCGCAATGACGTGGCAGGTCAGGATCTTGACCAGCATGTCCTTGTTTTCGGGCTTCAGCAGGTTCTCGACAGTGCCGGCCGGGAGCGCGGCGAAGGCTTCGTTGGTCGGGGCGAGAACGGTGAACGGGCCGGGGCCCGACAGCGTCTCGACGAGGCCAGCGGCCTGCACGGCGGCGACGAGCGTGGTGTGGTCGGCCGAATTCACGGCGTTCTCGATGATGTTCTTGTCTTCGAACATGGCAGCGCCGCCGACCATCGGGTTTTCAGCATGAGCAACGCCGACGAGGGCCGAAACGGAGAGCATGGCGCCGAGCGCCAGAGCGGAGAGTTTCATGGATGACTTCCTTCCTTTGGGGACCGGTATGTTCCGGTTGTGACGCCCAGAGCTACGGAAGAAAAAGCCATGCAGTTTCGCGCAATGCGCAGATGTAAAAATATAGTTCTAAACGCGTTTCCGAGTGCAACTTTTGTTTGAGCCACACGTTCGCTTGGGTTGATCGGGGGCCGGCAGGAAGCGATCGAGATGATCCCGAGCCCCTCTCCCCGCCGGCCCCCTTGGCGGGTGACCTAAGTCTCAAGCGTGTCGTTCAGACACAGGGATGAGACGCGGGTGAGCGGTGAGTCCTTGGGGCGTGATCGCGCCACGTGGAATC
>JBKJTB010000352.1:0-16509 GCA_046594305.1 Devosia sp.
TGCCACACCGTCCCGGTTCGAAGCCAAGGTGTCTTGCATCCACATCCCCACCCCACCGAGAACGATGAGGCGGGTGGGTCTCCCGGCTATGAGTGCTATGAGGGTCGGCCCCAGCGCACAGCCCGAGCAGCTATGAGATTTATTAGGACTATACGACCCAATCCGCGCGTCCCGCGATAGTGGGGGCAATCGCGGCCCTGCCGCGGCCACCACCTATCGCGGGACAAGCCGGACGCCAAAAATCCCGAAATCGGATCACGGACTATTCGCCGATCGCGGCGTTGGATCGACAGCATGCTTTAACCGCGGTGCGAGCCTGCTCGTCGGAAGCGTTGGACAATCCGGCGCTGGCAAGCATGTGTTGCGTCGCCTCGCCCGGACCAACTCCGGGCGCTTGTCATTGAAGCCGAGCACCTCGCTCCGGCCCATCGACAAGGATGTCCACCGTGGCCAAGAAGCCGACCAACTCCACCACCGCGCGCTCCCGCAAATCGACCGCTCCTAAGAAGCCTGAACCGAAGCCCGCGAAGGTCCGAAAGCAGGACGCGGTTCTCGCCCTTCTTCGGCGACCGACCGGCGCCTCGATTGCCGAGATCATCAAGGCGACTGATTGGCAGCCGCATAGCGTACGCGGGTTCATGTCCGGAGCGCTCAAGAAGCGGCTGAAGATCGATGTCGTGTCGGAGAAGGACGCTGAGTCCGGTGAGCGCCGATATCACGTGGCTGCATTGGTATCGTAACAGCGTCGCGCAAGAGATAGCCTCAGGCCCGCTTGTGGCACCTAGCGGACATGTCGCTCTAAGTATCATGGCAATCTCAGCCGCTAACGCAGCAGAAGCAAGCCAAGATCGATTAGGACCATATTGCCGCAACGGTGGCACGCAATGTGCGTGTCACCGTTGGGGTTAGAAATCACTTCGAGCGGTCGGGGGCCTACAAGAATGATCCACTCGTGAGCTACGGCGAGCAGTCGAGCGTCACACGCCGTGCAGGTGATTTCATATGGATGGGAGCCCGGCCGTCTTGGTCGTGCCTTGGACCGTAGCGTCATCTCGTTGAGCCTTCGCGACGTCGATCATGGGGTGAGATCAAACGCTTCGACGACGGCAGAGTAGGGAATCTTCGCCGCATCGTTGAGCGTTTTGACATCCGCCGCTGACTGGCCCTCGAAGAGGCAGAAGCAGCGACCGTCGTCGGGCGCGAAAGTCGAGCGAATGTAGCGAATGGGCGTGCCCGCCGCTGTCATCTGCTTGCCCTCGGCGATAGCCGCCTGTTGGGCGGCAGCCAGAGCGGGCATCGTGATGCCCTTAAGATCGCGTTCTACCATGAACACAGCCATTGGAGTTTCCTCGTTGGTTGGATGCCGGAGATTCGGCTCAGTAGACAAGCACCACGTCGGCAGCCGCGGCGAGTTCGACGAGCTTGGCGGGCATAGCGAATTCTGCCGGCTTTCCGGCAAGGTCAGCGTCGGTGATGTTGCGTGCCTTGGCCGAGCCACCCGAGATAAAGATGTGAGCGCCCCCAGCGATCAGCGCGTCGAAACTCTCCCTGAGCTTGCCCGTGCCGACGCCTTCGACGCTCGACAGCGCCGTGTCGGTGATCAGGGACGCGCCGTCGCCGGCGAGGAAGACGTTCACGGTGTGGCCTTCCTTCTGGGCTGTCATCGCGACCAGGAAGCCCAAGGCGGCCTTGGTGGCGTTGTCCGGTCCGGTGGTGATGTGGACGAGGAAGGTGTCGGCCCAGGCCGGGCTGGCGGTCAGAATCAGAACGGCTGCCGTTGCGGTCAGTTTGCGAAGGTTCATTTGTCACTCCCAGTGGTTGAAGGCGTTGCATCAATGGATGTGACCTTGGCTTGCGCTGCGACGTTGGGTCCTTTTTGGAAGGTGAAATCTTCCAAATCCCGACTATTGTCGCTTGCATGAGTAGCAAGAGCACCTTCGGGCCCTTCTCCCTCGACCGCGAGCGCCGGCAGCTGACACGCGACGGTCATGTCGTCGCCGTGGGCCATCGCGGCTACGCCCTGCTTGAGACGTTGCTGGATGCAGGCGGCGAACCGGTGAGCAAGGATACGCTGATGGAGCGCGTCTGGCCCGGAACCGTGATCGAGGAGGGCAGCCTCACCGTTCAGGTGTCGGCGCTTCGCCGCCAGCTGGGCGAGGGGTCCGACGCGATGATCGTGACGGTGCCGCGCATCGGCTACCGCCTCATTACGCAGTCGGAACGCCCCATCGCCGAACAGAGCGGCCCCCCGCTGATCGCGGTTCTGCCGTTTGCCAACTATGGCGACGCCGCCGCGGATGGCTACTTTGCCGACGGTGTCGTCGACGACATCATCACCGCCCTGTCCCGCTTCAAGACGTTTGCTGTGTTGTCTCGGGGATCAACCTTCGCACTTCGCAACAAGGGCGCCGACGCCCGCACCGCCGCCCGCGAGTTTGGGGTTCGTTACGCCCTCGAGGGCAGCATCAGGCGAATGGGCGACCGACTGAGGGTCACCGCACAGCTTCTCGATGCAACGAGCGTCGCACCGCTCTGGGCTGACAGCTATGATGGCGCCCTCGCCGACGTCTTCGACTTCCAGGACCGCATCACGCAGGGCGTCGTCGGCGTCATTGAGCCCACAATACGTAGAGCCGAGATCGCTCGCGCGCGCCGCCGGCCTGCCGCGAGCATCGATGCCTACGATCTTCATCTGAGGGCGCTGCCGCTGATCTATGCTCCGAGCCCCGACGGACATGTGGAAGCCCTGCGCTTGCTCAATGCGGCTGCTGCGCTCGATCCGACTTTTGCTTTGCCGCGCGCTCATGCGGCCTTGCTCTACGAGATGCGCGTCTCCATGCGAGAGCCCCCGCTGGGCAATCGCGATGTCGAGACTGCTCTCGAGCTCGCCCGCTCTGCGCTTGCACTCGGTGGTGACGATCCGTTCGTCCGCGCGATATGTGCTTATGTTCTGTCTCGAGTTGCCAATGACGCGTCGGCGCTCGATGCGTTGCGTGATGCCGTTCGAGAGAATCCAAACAATGTCGCCATCCTCACGCATGCGGCCGACGGTGTCGGGATGTACGGATTCCTCGAAGAATCGATCGCCTATCACACGCGGGCCTACGCGCTCAGTTCGGGCTCCCAGGAGGCCTACCAGAACCTGTTCGGGATCGGCGCTTCGAACTTCCTGCTCGGCCACTACGAGACCGCTATCGAATGGTGCCTCAAATCGCTCTCAACGTTCAATGACCTGATTTACACCTTTGTCTGTCTGACCTGCTGCTATATTGCGCTTGGGCGACTGGACGATGCCCGCGCCGCTGCTCGACGAGTCCTTGAACTCAACCCCGCGCTATCGATCAAACTTATTGAGGAAGGTGCTGCGGGCAAGCGCGATGCCTTCGCGGTCGCAATTGTGCCGCTCCTGCGCCAACTCGATTTCCCTGAACGATAGCGAGGGCTGTAGGTCGGCGGGACGGTCTTTCGGCTTGCAGGATCCGTCCCATTAGCGCGCGCCGCAAGCTCGCTCGACGTCTGTCAGTGGCGCAAAGAGGACCTTTCGGGCAGCGGCCAGACCACCCTCGCCTGTGGTGGTGCCGCCACCCTTCTTTCCTGGGTCGACCGCCCATTTTGCAGTTCGCCAAAGTCCGCATGCGAAGGTCGTCGAACGATTGTCCTCGCTATTCGCCGAAATTCCGACCAGGGCCCGACAACGGCGTCCCGGCCAGGAATTGTTGACGATCTGTTTGAGGCCCACCAGTTCTCGAACGACAATGGGCACTCCAAAGCAGCCTCTCGCACCGGGCGTCACGCCAATATCGATTCCGCTAGGCCCAATCGAGGTGTGGTCGTCGACAGTCACCCCCTGCTCAGCACATCGTGGAGGAAGATGCACGACGATTGTTAGGCGGCTTCGCCCCGGGTCGAAGGGCTCACGCGGCCCATTGAGCGCCTCCCAAACTGCGAATTGAGCGGTAGGGTCACCGAACTTAACCTAGTCGCGGGCGCTGTACGCACCATAGATCTCGTAAAGCGCTGAGCTTCTCGGTTTCGCGGAGTTCCGGGCCTCTCCGGGGATTACGGCATGCTCACTCTGAGCATCTGGGGTTGCTTAGGGTTCCGGGCCTCTCCGCCTCACCCAACACATGAGGATTCCGCTTTTTAGAGATCGCCGTCCCGAATAGATCCCCATCTTTCACGTGCATGGGCCCACCGCCGGGGCCTGTGAGGCTAGGCTCAGGCGAAAACCTCATAGCTGGAGCCTAGTCGAGGGTGGGCCGGCCCTCATTGTCTCCTGCCGGCGGAGGACCCAACGCATTGAAGCCTCCGGCTGAACGGCCACCGGCACTTCGGCCAAGTGACTTTCAAACGCTCGATTGGAACACCATTGCATAGCCGGACTCGCGCTCTACCCCTTGGCAGCGATCGCTCCGACCATCTTGCCAAGGGTTTCAAGGTCTTCCTTCACGGTCAGGATGTCACCATCCGCAAAGGTTAGTTCCGACCCGCTCTTTCCTTTAATGTCCTGAACGGTGATCCTTGCGATGTGGTCGAAATTTATCAGCATCGTCCCTTTGTCGCCCTTGCCGGTGACGGAAACAAACTTAGCCATGCGCAAGCTCCCTGTTGCTAAGAGGCAGAATAGCACCCACGCGCAAGAACCAATACGGCCTCCTGTACGAGATCGCCCAGAGCTTACCGCCGAGTCGGCGTCCGTGGTGCAGGTGTCGAACTCCAAAAGTCATAAGCCGAATACCAAGTGCGGCGGCTGGTTAATACTTCTGGGAATGCTGCGAACTTAATCGCCTGACAGACGACGCATCATCGTCAGAAGTTCGCCTTGGCGATTGGTGCCGGTCTTGCGAAACGCCGCTTTCATTTGCTGGCGCACTGTGCCGACGGTGAGGCCGGCCGTGTTGGCAAAATCCTGCAGGCTAACCCCTTCGAACAGCGCCATCGCCACGCGCAGTTCGGCTTCGGTCAAATGGGCGTGCTGCCGCAGCGAGCGGGGCAGCGTCTTGGTCTCGGTTTCGACGGTGCGGACCACAATCATGCCGGCGGCTTCGACATGGAAGAACCTCAGCGAGCGGGGCAGCCGCACGCCATCGATCATCAAGCGGCCAATCCCCTCGCCATCGACAAAGAGCGGCGGCGGCAGGGGCACGCGCTCATCGTGATGGCGGGTAGCTTCAACCAGTTGATTCAGCCTTTGTTCGGCCGCCGGATTGAGAAGCTTCAAGCGCCGATGGCCCAGATCAAAGACCTTCTCGACCAGCGCCTCACTTCGCTCATTGCGGTCAATGACGAGCCCTGATCGGTCGATGAGGAACACAGCCGCATTCGATTCCGCGGCCAGGGCCTTCCAGTCGTTAATGCGCTGCCCGGCAAGCGTCATGGTTGCCCGGGCGCTTGAGGCGAGCATCGGCTGGATGTTTGCTGCAAGCTCGAGGAGGCTGGCGTCGGGCAGTGGCGCCTTGATGCTGCGCTCGACAGCGGCGAAGAAGCTGCCGCGCGGGCCGGGGATGTTGAGCCCCACGAAAACGCCCAGACGCTGGGGAGCCAGCAACTCCGTGTAGAAGGGATCCCGCCGCATCACCAGATCGTCGGCGATGTCGAAATCCGTCGCATAGCCGCGCTGCTTGATGATCGGAATGGCCCTGCGGCGGTAATTCCGGTTGATCCACCCGTCTCGAAAGACTGTATCGATAAGGCCTCCCAAGGTATTGGACGCCACTAGGCCCGGCAGCTGCAGTTCAATCGCTTCCGGGACGATGACGGTCCCCACACCGCCAAGCAGTGCTGCGAGACGATCGCAGACCTCCTGCCACTTGCTCCAATCGAGCACGGCAGTATCAAGAGCAGACTGGAGGCGATCTAAATCGACGCTGGTCAACGCAGGACCCCAAGACGACAGTATTAAGGACGGCGAGTAAAAAGAAAGTATCGTTCCATCCGAACCAATAGTATGCCGCTTTCGCCGTCACCATCAAGCCGTGAGATCGCGGTTGCCATTTACACTTTCGACGTCTGTTGAACGTCCGGCGATGCCGAATCCCGCTTACGTCGACACATTTCGTTTCAGTGGGCACAACGTTTCACTTCGATCCACTGTGGAAAGAGTCGCTCACTGCCGAACCGGCCGGTTGTCGCTGACCGCGGCCTCCCGCCGGGTAACGGGCTTCTCGTTCGCCGAAGGCCGACCACTGCCGAGGGGCCAGATCACCAAGCTCGAGAACGGCCACCATCTATCCCGCAGGAGCTTATCCCAAGATTCGACAGAATTTCGGATCCGGTGAAAAAGTCACTACCCTCACCCAGCCACAGTGTCCGCTCAACCTCTTCGCCGATGGGATCACTCCAGGAAAACGCACGGCAATTGGTAGGGAATATTGAAATAGGGTGCGGCATCGGCTCAACGCTGCCATCCCGGAGATTACTTCTCATGCCGCAAATGTTGGTCGTCCTACGTCTCAACCTCCAAGGGATGTGGCACGCAATCTTGGGCCTGGTTGCTGGCGGTCTGCTTTGCCTCACGACATCTCCGTCGTGGGCACAAGGAGGCGATTCTAGTCCAGGAGCTGACTGCGATCGCTTGGCCGCTAGTCCATATGACCCGGCGGTGCCAGCGGGCAACGGTGTGGCTTTCGAACAGATCGATGCGACCGCGGCTGTTGCGGCGTGCGAGAAGGCTTTGGAGTTCGCTCCCGACGACGCCAAGCTCCGCTTTCAGCTGGCTCGGGCACTTGATGCTGCTGGGCGCGCGGATGAGGCAATCGCCGCTTACGAGAGGGCTATTGATGGCGGCTCCCTGCTAGCGCTTTCCGCCATGGGAACGCTCTATGAAGGCGGGTACGGCGTTGAAGTGGACTTGGCCAAGGCGGCCGATTTTTATCAGCGTGCCGCCGATGCGGGTCTCCCGCTAGCTATGACCAATCTAGCCAGCCTCTATGAAGAAGGGCGCGGCGTCGCGCAGGACTATGCCAGGGCAGCTTCGCTCTACAAGCTAGCTGCCGATGCGGGTTCGGCACTTGGTGCGGGTGCGCTCGGGTTTCTGACCGAAAGGGGGCTCGGGGTTGCTCAGGATGATGTCGAGGCAGTGCGCCTGTATCGCATCGGTGCCGAGGGTGGTGAGGCGTTCGCGCAGCGCAATTTAGGTGTCATGTTCACTGACGGTCGTGGAGGACTGGAAAAGAGCCCTGAAGAGGCCTTCAAATATTTCAAGCAGTCGGCGGACCAGCACTATGCGGCGTCGTACCTCAATCTCGCCTTGAGCTACGCCAACGGACTAGGGACAACGGCCGATGTAGGCGCTGCGGAGACCTATCTTCGCCTGGCGATAGCGGAGGGTGATGCCGCTATACAGAGCGACGCGCAAAACGACCTGGCATGGATTTTCGCCAGGGGGAACCGCAATCTGGAAGAAGCGGAAGCCTTGGCCCAGGCCGCGGTGTCGGCCGATCCCGAGAAGGCCCACAAACTGGATACGCTTGCGTGGGTCCTCCACCTGGCGGGAAAGAGCGCGGAGGCACTTCCGCTGGCCGAAAAGGCCGTGAGTCTAGACGGCAGCAATGCGGAGTACGCAGACCACCTTGCAGCGATCCGTGCGGGATTGCCCGGGTAAGGGGATCTGCCACGCGCCCGTCCCCTCGCCTTGACGGCAAAAGCCTTTTCAAGCACACATCGAACCCGTCGCTGGTGTAGCTCAATGGTAGAGTAGAAGCTTCCCAGGGTGCTCTCCCACTGGGCGATGTGTTTCTCGTTCTTCCAACCAGCGCGGTGGGATTCGATGTACTTCGCGGCGCAATCAACAAAGGTCGGGACCTTGACCTTCTCCTTTGGCTTGGCGACCGCCTCAGCCTAGCGCCTGTCTGCCATCGGGTCGCCGCCGCGCTTTACCAGCACCCGGAGCATGGCGGCTTCGTCGCGAGCCTCGGTGAGAGGCTTATCGGCCAGGGCGGCGAGCCCCATCCACTGGTTCTCACCGTCGCGAGAATACCGGAACAGCCAGCTTCGCGTTCCCTGCGGTCGATTTGAAGGTACAGGGACGGGGCGACCCAATGGACGGTATGGTCCGACAGGGCGGCGACTTGCGTGGCGGTCAATGCGCGCTTGGGCATAGGCGAGATCGGTCCCCTCATTCGAGTGACCGGACCAATGCCTCCTCGGCGGGAACAGTCCAATCGCCCCCATTATCAGATGGGGTGATTGGGGATCCAGGCGGCTGCTCCTGTCAGGAATGCTAGAACGTGGTCGCCTTGGGAGCACCACACGCATCGAGAAGGAGCAGCCATGCGCTATTTTGCCGGACTGGACGTATCTTTGGAAGAGACTGCGATCTGCGTGATCGACGAGACGGGCGGGGTTGTGAAGGAGACCCGGGCCACCAGCGATCCGGACACGCTGTCGGAGGCGTTGCAACACATCGGCTACCCGCTCGAGCGTGTTGGCCTTGAAGCCTGCTCGCTCGCGGCCTGGCTCCATGATGGGCTGACCGAACAAGGACTGCCGGCGATCTGCATCGAGACACGGCACGCCAATGCGACGATGAAGACGATGCCCAACAAGACCGACCGCAACGATGCTCGTGCGCTGGCGCAGATCATGCGGACTGGCTGGTATCGGCAGGTGCACGTCAAGATTCGGCGGTCCCACCTCTGGCGCTCGCTGCTGGTTGGGCGCCGCGCGGTGCTCAACCACATGCACTCGATCGAGAACGTCGTCAGGTCGATTCTTCGGGAGACCGCGCCATACTGCATTCGCCGGTCGCGTGCGCGAGCTGGCGGGTGACGACAAGGAAGTGCTCTCGCTGGTCGAGCCTTTGCTGAAGATCGCCAGCACCATGCTGGCCGAGCTCGAGCGCCTGACCAAGAAGGTTCTTGATCTCGCCCGTCGCGACGAGGTCTGTCGACGCCTGATGAGCGTGCCTGGTTGGGTCCGATCACCGCGGTCGCCTTCCGCGCTACGATCGATCGACCGGATCGGTTCAAGCGGTCCAGAGATGTTGGCGCAGATCTCGGCCTGACGCCGACGCGCTACCAGTCCGGCGAGACCGACATCCAGGGTCGGGTCAGCCGATGTGGCGACGAGCTCGCGCGCACCGCCCTCTACGCGGCTGCCAATGCCCTGCTCCTCCGCTCGGGGAAGTGGTCGAGCCTCAAAGCGTGGGGCATGAACATCGCCAAGCGACGTGGCATGGCGCGGCCCGCGTCGCCGTGGCCCGCAAGCTCGCCGTCGTCCTGCATCGCATGTGGGTTGACGCCACCGAGTTCTCCTGCGCAAACAGCCGGCTGCGAGAGCGGCCGCATGAACTGGAGGAACAGCAAATACCACTATCGCCCGTAACGGGTGATACCGGATCGTCCGTGGGGACGATGGGCAAGATGATCTCGCCGTCTGTCCAGAACCTGCAGGCACACTGCCCGCAAGGTCGTGTCGCAGATTGAGACGTCTCGCTCTCCCTAACCTCATCATGCGGCAGCCAATGCGCCGACCGCGAAGAGAAGCGCGTGACCCCACGAACGACCTGGAAACGAGGAGAGACAGGAGTGGCTTGACCCCCATAACCCAATCAGAGAAGAGAGGACAGACGATCGGACAGACGGTACGTGGAACCGTGTGTCGCCCGGACTTCGGGCACTTGTGCTGCTACCGGCGGAAAGAGGCTCCTCGGCCATCCGCCAAGTGCCTGCAAGCCCTGCGCAAAACCCGCGCTGCTACGCGGGGTTAGCAGCATTTTGGGCATGCATGCGATGGCGGAAGGTGGCGGAGAGGGAGACAGGACGCGAGTGGCTGTTCCTGGGCCTATCAGGCGCCAATCTGGTGCGGACAGACACGCGGACAGACGACTGCGTTGCCGGCCACACTAACCCATTGATTAAGCGCTACAAATAGCAGCGTGGTTTTGCGACTTGGATCGCTTTCGCCTCGGTGGCCGAACGCGGTCGATCGACTCACACCTGAAGCTTGCGCATCAGCTTCGCGGGGTCCGCGCCGAGAATGCTCGCCACCAGCATGAACTCGATAACGTCCAACCGGCGCTCCCCACCCTCGTATTTGGCCACAAACGACTGCGGCCGGCCAAGCTGCGCCGCGACTTCCGCCTGGGTCAGCTTGGCCTTCTTGCGGGCCACAACAAGCAGCTCGCGTAGTTTCTGATGTTGGGGAGAGTGGATCGACTTGCCCATGTCGGCCGCTGGAGGGGACGATGAGCGGGAGAAGTTGATCCTGTTTCCGGATTATCCCAAATAGGGATTTGTTTACCCGGCTCAGGCTTGATGGCGGGTATGAGCGACAACAGGGCAGATATCGGCGAAGCGCGACGTGCGGGGCGAACCGTGCGGCTATTCCTCGCCGACGGACTACCGCACGGGATTGTGGTCGCCGACGTGGGCAACTGGAACGGCAAGGCGCTTGCCGCGCCAAGAGGGCGGCTGCCCGAGCTGCTGCGGCGACCGGAGGCGTCCCGCACAGGCGTCTACATCCTGCTCGGGCCAGATCCGGATCAGATCGACGGGGTGCTGGCCTATATCGGGGAAGCCGATGATATCGCGGCCCGGATGCGCATCCATCTGCGGTCGGAGAGCAAGGACTTCTTCGACCGGGTCGTGTTCCTGGTCAGTTCCGACGAGATGCTCACCAAGGGGCATGTTCGGTATCTCGAGAGCCGGCTGATCAAGGTCACGCAGGAAGCGGGCTCGGTCGCGCTCACCAACGACACCCATCCAGACTTCCAGCGTCTGCCCGAGGCGGACCGCGCCGATATGGATACTTTCGTCGAGAACGCGGCCCTGGTGCTTCCCGTCCTGGGCTGCGACCTGTTTCGGCGTCGGCGTCGGCCACAGGCGGCCCAACAGGGCGGCCGTGGTCCCTCAGGCGAGGTTGGGGGGCCTGTCTTCACTTTCGCCACGGGCGGCGCCTCAGCGTCGGGCCAAGAGACCGATGAGGGTTTTGTGGTGTTCTCCGGCTCGACCGCCCGCCGAGCGGCGAGCGGCACCTTTCCAGCCGGCTATGCGGCCCTCAGAGACAAGTTGGTCGGAAGTGGCCAATTGGCGGCTGGCTCCACTTCCGATGTCTGGGTCTTCCCCGCGGATGTGATGTTCACCAGCCCGAGCGCTGCGGCGTCGATCGTTTCAGGGCGTAGTGCGAGCGGCCCGATCGAATGGAAGGTTCAGCCTCAGGGCTTTTCCTATCGGGATTGGCGGACCTCGCGGATCGAGGAACCCGGCCTGCGCTAGACTTCCCTCGCAACTCAGTCCGTTGTCGGCTCATGCAGCGAAGGCATGAGATGGTGCGGGACAGCGAGATCCATATTGGTGAGCTCAACCAGAACCTGTCCCGCCTTCGCCGACGGGCGGCGTGGCAAAAGCGCAATATCGAGACTAACGCAGACGCTTGGCAACGGTGGTCAACAACCATGGACGAGATTGCCAACCTGACCCAGCGGCTGGTGGCCTCCCCTACACCGGACCCTGCAGACCTAGCGACGAAGTTCCGGTCCATCATGTGGCTGATCGAGGTCAACGGGAGCCTGCTCGATACCGGCGATCTGCGCCGGCTGCGGCGCTTCGGCCGGGAGCTCAGCCTGCTCGCGAGCAGTAGTTCCATATACGCCAATCGTTAGCTTAGACGCTGGCCGTCTCCACAAGCTGCTGGACTGTCCTCAGACAGCAAGCATGTGTTGCGGTCACCGCCCGGCCACTCCGGGCCCTTGTCAGTTAAGCCGGGCAGTCCCGCTCTGGCCGATCGACAAGGAGCCCATCATGGCCAAGAAGCTCACCAGAACCACCGCCCCGCGCATCGTGCGCGGCAACGCCGCCAAGAGCCGCAAGACTGCAAAAAACAACCCCCCAACAAGAGCACCAAGCAGGACCAGGTCCTCGCTCTGCTCCGCCGCCAGAACGGCGCCTCCATCAACGAGATCGTCGCCGCCACCGACTGGCAACCGCACAGTGCTCGCGGCTTCCTCGCCGGTGCGGTCAAGAAGCGCCTGGGCATCGAGGTGGTCAGCGAGAAGGGCGAGGATGGTATCCGTCGCTACCACGTCGCGGCGCTCAAGCCGTGAGTACCTCCATGACCGTGTTCCGGTGGCGCCCGAGAGGGCGCCACCTCCTCAATCTCGCAGAGCATGTCGGCGGCGCTGATGACAAGGGGGCGGAGTTGCCCATCGCACAATCGACTTCGCATGCAGAGCGGTGTTTTTGGCCCAAAGCGGAATGTCTGCAGTCTTGGCAAGACCTCAATCGTTCCGGGTCCATCTTGCCCCGCTCGTCGTCACGAAGATTCGCTATTCTGCTGAATAGGGCCTACGCCTCGGTTCCGCACTCGCCTATAACGACGAATGTCGTCGAACGGCTCTCCAACAGTGTCATCGAAAAGCGACCGCCCGTTCGTTTGGCAGAGAGTGTCGCATGCGCGACCATTGGGGATGCCGAATGAACAAGGCCATTGTCGACCCGCCCACAGAAGGCGATCTGCTCGACCTGACGCTGTGCGACGTCGAACCCATCCATATTCCGGGCTCGATCCAGCCGCATGGCTTGCTCCTGGTGGTCGACGCGCTCACGATGATGACGCTCGCGGGAGCGGGCGACATTGAAGGCCGGTTCGCCACGAACTGGATCGGCGAGCCCATCGGGGAACTGTTGCCGCAGAGCGTGATCGGTCAATCGCTTCTCGACGATCTGCTCGCCGACCTCGCCGTTCTCGGGCAGGTACAAGGCACGTCGGAGATTTTCGACGTGTCGATGCACCGGACTGGCGATGTCATCCTGTTCGAACTCGAGCCGGCCCCAGAACGATCCGCGTCCGGCGGCGCCATGCTGACCATGCTCGATAACATGGCATCGGCATTCGGCCGGTCCTCGGACCTGCAGGTGCTGTGCGATCAGGCGGCGATCGCCTTTCGCCGGCTGACGGGTTTCGACCGGGTGATGATCTATCGCTTTGTCGACGACGATGCCGGAACGGTCGTCGCAGAAGCGCAGGATCCCGCCCTCCATTCCTTCCTGAACCATCATTTCCCCGCCTCCGACATTCCCAAGCAGGCGCGGGAGCTTTACGTCCGCAATCGGGTGCGCGTCATCCCCGACGCGGCCTACACGCCCGCGCCGCTGCGACCCGCCAATTCCGGTCTCGGAAATATCGACATGAGCGACATTGCGCTGCGCAGCGTGTCGCCCATTCACCTGCAGTATCTGCGCAATATGGGGGTGGGAGCATCTGCGTCGGTCTCGATCGTCAAAGACGGCCTGCTGTGGGGCCTCGTTGCCTGCCACAATGAAACGCCGCGCCAACTCGGCTACGAACTGCGCGCCGCGTGCCGGTCGCTGGCGGGAAGTCTGGCCCGGCAGATCAGATTCAAGGAAGAAGCGGCCAACTATCGCGAGCGCATCCGGCTGCGCAGCGCCGAAGACGCAATCGTGGCCCAGCTTGGCCGCGATGCCTCCGACAGCGGCGCATTCGCCGATACCCGCCAGGACATGCAGCGCATGCTGGACGCGGACGGATTTGCATTCGTGCACGGCGATCAGATCGATGTCGTAGGGGTATGCCCCAGTCCCGCCGAGATCCGGGCCCTCGCGGCCTGGGTGCTGGCCAAGGCGACGCCGGAGCCGTTCAGCACGCATCAACTCGGCGACAGTTTTGCGCCCGCGCTGGAGTATCGGGCGATCGCCAGCGGCGTGCTCGCGGTGACGCTGCCGTTCGAAGAGCCGGGTCTCTTCCTCTGGTTCCGGGCGCAGGAACTTGAGGTCATCAACTGGGCGGGCAATCCGCACAAGGACAGTGCCCACGACCCGCGCGCCGTTCTCAATCCGCGCGCGTCGTTCGAGGCCTGGGCCGAGACCGTCCTCGGCCGGGCGCGACGCTGGACGCTGGGTGAAGTGGAGTCTGCCGTCCGGTTGCGCAGTGCCGTGTTCGAGTCCCGCCAGAACCGCCGCCTCCGGGAGGTAAACCGCGAACTCGCCGCCACGCTGGCCGACAAGGAGGGCCTGCTTCGCCAGAAGGATTATCTCGTCAAGGAAGTGAACCATCGCGTGCAGAACAGCCTGCAACTGGTCTCGGCGTTCCTCAACATGCAGATGCGCTCGCTCGACGATGAAACGGTGATCGGTCACCTCAACGAGGCGCAACGGCGGCTGTCGGCCGTCGCTCTGGTCCACAAACGGCTCTATCGCGACGACAGCGTCGAGTCGGTGGACCTCGGCCGGTACCTCGAAGACATCTGCGTAGATATGCTGGGCGCGATGGGCCCGGACTGGAAGGACCACCTGACGTTTGAATTGGCGCCGCTGCTGATCTCGACCGACCGCGCCGTGAACATGGGGCTGATTTTGACCGAGCTCATCATCAACGCCAACAAATATGCCTACGACGGCGCGCCTGGACCAATCATGGTCAGGCTCGAACAGCATCGCCATCGCTTTCGGCTGACCGTCGCCGATCGCGGCCTCGGGAGCCATCAGCCGGGCAAGGGTTTTGGATCACGGATGATGAATGCCATGGTCGAGCGTCTTGCCGGAACCATTGAGTTCGCCAAGAACGAGCCGGGACTGAGGGTCATCGTCGACGCACCGATGGCCGAGACGCTCGCCTAATGCCGGATCGGCGCAACGTCGCCCGCATCGCGGAATAGCGTGAAGGCGCGTTTGGCGCCGTCGACCGCTTCCGTCATCCACTCGGGTGGCTCGATCGCGGCGCGCGCATCGAACGCCGTCAGGAGGGCCAGCCATTCCCCCTTGAGATGGACTGCCGACAGGTAGGCGGTGGGCAGGGTCGGGGCGACACGGCGCGCAAGCATGCCGCCGCCGAGCCGCGAGCCTTCGATGACGTAGAGCATGCCGGCGCGCTCGCCCGAGCCTTGCAGCCCCTCGAGCGCAACGACCGGTGGTAGTCCGCCGCCCAGCGCGCGCAAATCGTCCTCAAGCAGCGGGATGCGAGAGCGCCACTGGGGCAAAGACGCCGGATCGGCCAGCGCCCACTCGATCGGAACGACTGCGCGCGCATGCGCCTCAAGGAAGGACAGATAGGAACCCGCATCACTGAGATCGAAGCGGCCGAAAACATCATCCACCTGCGCGTGATGGATCCGCGTGCCAGCTCTCAAAGCTTCGTGGGCGGTCGTCATTCGGCTTGGATCCAAGCGAGACCCAACCTCCTAAGGTCGGCTGCGGCGCAAGCCATAGCAGGTTGGCGGGCTCAGGGGCTGGTTTGAACTACTGGGCCTGCTGTCAGCCTGGCGGCATCTAAGTCCCAACGGGTCGATTGCTTATGAACACCCTCCAGCTGACGCCCGCCCCGCCCAAGTCAGCCATTCCCTGCTGCGCGCAACTTCTCCCCATGCGCGACGTTGCGCCTGCCTACACAATTTGGAGACGCCAACATGGCTCGCGAGAAGCAGCAGGAAACGGACATGACGCCGGCAGAAGTCATCGACCGCGTCTGGGAGCTGGCCAAGAAAACCGATATCTGCATGTTCGTCACCTGGGACGGCACCCGCCAGCAGTCCCGTCCGCTGAGTTCGCGCGTCGAACGTGACGCCCACGCAATCTATTTCCTTGTCTCAGCCGAGGGCCACAAGATCGAGCAGATAAGGCAGTTTCCGATCGTCGATCTCGCCTATGCCGACACAGGCGCCATGAAGTTCGTCTCGATCTCGGGCACGGCTGTGGTCAGCAACGACCGCGCCAAGATCAGGGATTTGTGGCGCCTTCGAAGCTGGGTATAAAGCGTCGCGCGGAATGGAACGGAACGCACATGATCAACGACACCGATCAACAGGAAGCTCGGCCTCATCGAGACACGAGCCACATCGATCTGGAGCGCGCCGCTCGAGCGCCCGTCAAGGCAACTGCGGACAAGATCGCAGTGTGGCATCAAGATGTCGCGCTGCTTCGAGGCTTCGTGGTTTCCGGTCATCTTGACGCTACCGGCAAAGCCACTAGCCGGCGCACATGCAACGGCTGACTAACGACATGGAAAATTCGGAAGCGCGACTGCTCGCCGATATGCCGGAGGAGTTGCGATCCCACGGCCGCGTGAAGGACATGCAGCGAGCTTTGCAGGGACTGAGGGTGGCGGTCAGGGAAGTGATCGAGCGGCTAGATAAACAAGCCCACGTCTAATCCGAGAACGAAGATTCACGGACAGCACCCCAGGGCGGAGAGGTTGCCGTATATGTCGTAGCCCGTCCCGAAATGCGGAGATCGGGCCACAGGGAGCGTAGCGAGCCACGCGGTCGCTCACTGGGTAATTTTCTGGCAAACCTTCCTCAGGTGAGTTCATCGTTCCGTAGTGGGCCGGGGCAACCCAGCACGTCGAAGCGGCCCGCATAAGGCACCAGGCTCGGCCGCTCTGTCTCGAACACCTCCCAGATCGTCCGGTCGCGCACCTCGGGGTGAGGATGCGCCCGGGCATAGGCAACGCACTTGTCGAGCAGCAGCGCGTTCAACTCGTCGTAGCTCTTGACCCGGAGCCTCGGGGTGAAGAAGCGCTCGCGCACCAGCCCGACCTGGTTCTCGACCTGGCCCT
>JBKJTB010000138.1:0-7179 GCA_046594305.1 Devosia sp.
CAGCAGCTTCTCGGCCATCTCCAGTTGCACCGCGGCATAGGCAGGGTCGCCCGCAAGGTTCACCAGATTGTCGGCATCGGCCGCAAGGTCGAACAGCAGCGGCGGCAGGGCAGCGAAGTGGACGTACTTCCATTTGTCGGTGCGGATCGCCGCCATGTTGAGGCTGAGCGAGTCGAGGCCGAGGGCCTGCTCGGCGCTCTGGTAGGCGACATCGCGGAAGTCGAACTCCCAGTGTGCGGCGTCACGCCACGAGGCCGGCGTGTCCGCGAGCCAGGGCAGCAACGACGAGCCATCGCTGACGTGCCCCGGCTCGACGTCCATCACTTCCAGCAGCGTCGGATAGATGTCCACCGCCTCGGTGAATGCCGACACCGTCTTGCCGCGCGTCCCGCTCCGCGGGTCGTAGATCACCAGCGGCGTGTGCTGGCTCTGGTCGTGATAGCCACCCTTGCCGAGCAGATAGTGGTCGCCCATCAGTTCGGCATGGTCCGAGGTGAAGATCACCAGAGTGTCGTTCCACTTGCCGGCGGCCTTGATCGCATCGAAGACGCGGCCGAGCTGGGCGTCGACTTCGCTGATCATGCCGAAATAGGTGGCCTTGAGCTGTCGGAACTCGTCCTCGCTCAGCCCCGCCACCGGTCCGCTCGCGCCCATGACGAAATGCTCGACCCCCGTCGCCGCGTGCGCCAGCGCCACCAGGGGATGCACCGCCGCGTCCCCCTCGGGCGTCGTGGCACGGCGGAAATCACCGACGTCGTCCGGCGAATACATCGTGTTGTACGGCGCGGGTACGATGAAGGGCGGGTGGGGTCTCAAGAAACTCAGATGCGCGAACCACTTGCCGTCCTGCTCGCCCAGCCAGCGGATGAACTCGTCGGCGAGGAACGCGGTCTGCGTCTGGTCGGCGGAATAGCGGGGTGGGGCGTTGGAAATCCGTTCGCTCGATCCCACCGGCAGATGCGCCGCATCGCGATCGGCGAAGTCGATGCCTTGCATGCGCAGCCAGCTCAGCCACGGCTTTTCGTCCTCAGGCAATTTCACCCGCACGTCGAAGCCCGGCAGCACGCCCTCATAGGCTAGCAGCCGCGGGTCGCCCGCCGGCACAATCGTCGGGTCGGCCGACTGATCGGAGTAGCCGAACTGCGTCGGCGTGTAGCCGGCGCGCCGCGCCGCCAGTGCGACATTGTCGAAGCGGTGCGCGTGCGGCGTGCCGTTGCGCACCACGCGATTGGTCATCTGGTAGAGGCCGGTATAGAGGCAGGCGCGCGCCGGCGAGCAGGGTGCGGCGTTGGCGTAGTGGTTGAGGAAGGTCACCCCCTCTGCCGCGAGGGCATCGACGTTGGGCGTCTTGACCAGCGGATGGCCGGCGACGCCCAGGCATTCTCCCCGCCATTGGTCGGCGGTGATGAAGAGGATGTTCAACCTCAGTCCCCGAGCACCAGAATGTCGCTCGCCGCGATCGTCACCTTGACGCGCTCGTCGTATTTCGGCGGTGGCATGTGCTGGTCGTTGAAGGTGTCGAGCGCCACGATGTTCTCGCCGAGCTTCACCTTGAGCCGGATCACCGAGCCAAGGAACGACACCTCGCTCACCGTGCCGTCGAGCACGATATCGCGCACGACGCCATTGGCGAGCGACACGGCCTCGGGCCGCATGGTCAGGGACACTGTGTCGCCGTTGCGCATGGTGGTCGGCAGGGCGGGCACCGTCGCCGTCTGGCCGTCGATGTTCACCGACCGGTTCGCCGCGTCCACGACTTTGGCGTGCAGCGTATTGAGCGTGCCGACGAACGTCGCGGCAAAGCGCGTTTTGGGTTTGTTGTAGATCTCGAACGGCGTGCCGAACTGCTCGACCTTGCCGGCATTCATCACCACGATGCGGTCGGAGATCGACAGCGCCTCTTCCTGGTCATGCGTCACGAAGATCGTGGTGATGCCGAGCTTCTTCTGGATGGAACGGATTTCCTCGCGCAGCGAGACGCGGACCTTGGCGTCAAGCGCCGACAGCGGTTCGTCGAGCAGCAGCATGCGCGGCCGCGGAGCGAGCGCCCGCGCCAGCGCCACGCGCTGCTGCTGGCCGCCGCTGAGCTCGAACGGGAAGCGCTTGCCGTAGCCGGGGAGGCCGATCAGCTTCAGCATTTCTTCGACGCGCGCTTCGCGCTCGGCCCGCGGCGCCGCGGCGATCTTGAGCCCGAAGCCGATATTGTCGGCGACATTCATGTTGGGGAACAGCGCGTAGGCCTGGAACACCATTCCGATCTGGCGCTGGTTGGGCGGCAGGCCGGTGATGTCCTTGCCGTCGACGAGGATGGTGCCGGTGGTCGGGGCTTCGAAGCCGGCGATCATGCGGAGGATCGTCGTCTTGCCGCACCCCGATGGTCCCAGCAGCGACACGAACTCGCCCTTGTCGAAGGCGAGATCGACGCCCTTGACCACTTGGGTGTCCTTGAAGGTCTTGGTGATCTTGTCGATCTTGAGGAACGGCTCGGCCATGGTCAGGTCCGTGGGGCTGTCTTGGGGGCGAAGCGGCCGAGGAAGGCGATCATGCCCATCGCGCCCCAGGTAAGGATGAAGGAGATGATCGACAGCGCCGCGGGCTCATAGGCGCGGTTGGCGCCAACGTTCTGCATGTAAACGCCGAACACCTGCTGGTTGAGGAGGCTCGCAATGGTAAACTCGCCGATGACGATGGCGAGCGTCAGGAACGCCCCCGACAGCACCGCAACGATGATGTTTGGAAAGATCACCTGTGTGATCACCTGGAGCTGATTGGCGCCCATGATGGTCGCCGCCTCGGTCAGCGTCTGCACGTCGATGGTGCGCAGCCCCGTATCCACTGCGCGGTACATATAGGGCAGGCCGAGCGCCACATAGGCGAAGGTGAGCAGCGTTGCCGTGCCCAGATTGGAGTTGGTGAGCGGCAGCCACGAGCTCGAATTGTAGAGCCGGATATAGCCGAACACGAGCACGATCGCCGGCACGATCAGCGGCAGCAGCGTCACGAATTCGATGATCGGCCGCAGTTGCGGCGCGCGCAGGCGCACGTAGTAGGCAGCGGGCACCACGATGATCAGCCCGACGAGCACGGTGCAAAGTCCCACGATCAGCGAGTAGCCGAAAGTCTGCTGGAAGCGCGGGTCGGCGAACACATTGGTGTAGGCGTCGAGCGTCCAGCCGGCTTTGCGAATCTCGAGCGAAAACTTGATCGTCGCCAGCAGTGGCAAAATGAAATAGCTCGCGCCGACGGCGAACACGATCCAGGCCCAGGTCTTGTTGCGCTTCATTTGAGCCACCGCTCGGCGCGCGTGCGCACCACGAGGTAGATCACATTGGCCAAACCGCAAATGACGATCATGCCCACCGCCAGCGCCGCGCCAAGTCCGCGGTCGCCGAGCACGTCGCCGCGGATCTGTGCGAACAGCAGGATCGGCACGATGTTGAAGGCGGTGTTCGACAGCGCGTAAGCCGTGGCGATTGCACCGAACGCATTGGCGAACAGCAGCGACAGCGTGCCGAGCAGGTTTGGCCACAGCACGGGGATGCCGACATAGCGCCAGAACTGGCCGTTGGTCGCGCCCAATGTCGCGGCGGCCTCGTTCCATTCCTTCTTCATGCCGTGGATCGCCGGCGCGATGATCAGGATCATCAGCGGGATCTGGAAATACATGTAGGTGAGCGTGAGGCCCCAGAAGCTCAGCAGGTCCCAGCCGCCGCGCACGTAGATGTTGATGCCGAGCGCCTTGAGCAGGACGGTGATCAGGCCCAGCCGGCCGAGCGTTGCGAGAAAGGCGAAGGCAAGCGGGATGCCGGCGAAATTACTGGCAACACCCGAGAAGGTCATCACCGCATTGCGGATCCACTCGGGCAGGCCGCCGCGGATGATAGCCAATGCCATCAGCAGGCCAATCAGCGCGCCGAGCGCTCCGGAGGCGGCCGAGATGCGGATCGACAGCCAGAAGGCGTCGCGGATTCTCGGTTCGAAAAGGCCTGCGATGTTGTTGAGCGTGAACGCTCCGTCCTGGGTCTGGAACGCCTGTACAAACAGGTAGCCGAGCGGCAGCACCAGAAACAGAATCGCGAATAGAATGAAAGGCAGCACGGCGAGCGTATCGGCGAGCCGCAATTGCGCGATCCAGCCGAACGGGCTGGGCCGCATGGCAGCGGCCGATCCGGGATCAACCGGACCGGCCGCGCTGTCGGCGATGTTACCGACGCTTGCCATACTTACTTCGTGACGTTGGCGCCGACGACGCTATCCCAGTTGGCGGCGATATAAGCCTTGGCGGCAGCCTGATCGGCCAGCGACGGGAACACGGCCTTGGCATAGTTCTCGGCAGCCGGAAGAGCGTCGAGCAGCTCCTGCGGGATGCCGCCCTTGGCAGCGATGTCGTTGAAGCGGATCGGGTGGCAATAGCCCTTCAGCCAGCCGAGCTGACCTTCGTCCGAATAGAGATACTCCATCCAGAGCTTGGCGGCATTGGGGTGCGGCGCGTAGGCGCTGATCGCCTGGATATAGACACCGGCGACGACCGAGTCGGACGGCACGACGACGTCGAATTCCGGGTTGCCCTCGAAGCCGTCACGGACGGCGAGGAGGTTGTAGTCCCAGTTGGTGACGACGGTGGCGGTACCCTGCGCGATCACCGAAGCCTCGGCGTCGACGGCGACGAAATTGCCGGCATCGTTGAGCTTCTTGTAGAACTCGAGGCCAGCCTTGGCCGCCGCTTCGCCCGGCGCAGCGCCGGTCGAAAGACCTGCCGCGTAGACCGACAGGATGGCGTTGTTGGAGGTGCGCGGATCGCCGGCGAAGGCGACCGAGTTGGCGAATTCCGGCTTCATCAGGTCGGCCCACGAGGTCGGCACGGCCGACTGCACGGTCTTGTTGATGCCGAACGAGAGCACGCCGTAATAGTCGCCGTACCAGTAGCCGTCGGCGTCCTTGGCGTCGGCCGGGATCGAGTCCCAGGTCGAGACCTTGTAGGGCTGGATCAGCTTTTCGTCCTTGGAGGACGGGCCGAAGCTGAGGCCAACGTCGATCACGTCGGGCGCCTGCGGGCCGGTATTGCCCATGTTGGCGCGGATGGCTTCGATTTCGTCGGCCGAGCCGGCGTCGGGGTTCAGTTCGTTGACGGTGATGCCCGGGTATTTCGCCTTGAAGGCTTCGATCACGTCGCCGTAGCCGCACCAGGTGTGGGGCAGGGCGATAACGGTCAGCTGGCCTTCGGCCTTGGCGGCGTCGTAAAGCGCCGTGAGGTCGGTCTGAGCGAAGCTGGTGACAGTCGAGCCCATGAGGGCTGCAACCGACACGGAAGCCACGAGCGCGGTTCTGAAGTTCATATGCGTCTCCCTTGAAGTGTTGGCTGTTCTTGGATCGTGGAGGAAGATCGGAAAGCCGCGGGCTCACCTATGGGGGGCGCATGACAGGCGCATGACAGCCCGTCGCAATCCCCTCGGATCTCGCGGCTTAGCGGCATTCGGCCGGTGTCACACGCACCCGGCGCCCCGGTGCCTCCCGTCCTATTGTGACAATTGTGACAGTGGCAGATTTCGAGGGGAGGAGTCGATGGGGGGCGGAATCGAGTGTGTGGCTAGCCCCACCCACCACGCTACGCGTGGTCCCCCCTCCCCGATGGGAGGGATACGCCAGATTACCCCCGCTTGAGTGGAGCCCATCCCTCCCCACGGCGGCGCGTAGCGCGCAACATAGGGAGCGGGGAGGGGGGACCGGCGAAGCCGGTGGGTGGGGGCTAGCCCAACCACCGGTCCCAGTTTAGACCCGTTCCAACCTGCGCCGATATTTCTTGATACCTGCACTCCGCTTTGTTACGGCCCGCCCATCGAACGATGGAGACGAGGGCAAATGAGACTTCTGCGACTGAGCCTGCTGCTTGGCACCTGCGCGCTGGCGCTGCCGGTGTTCGCGGCTGAACCGACCGATGCCGAGATCCTCGATACCTACGCCAACATCGCGCTCGCCGGTTACGAGGATGCCCTCAGCACGGCCAAAACTCTCGATGCCGCAGTCGAAGCGCTCATCGCCGCGCCGTCCGACGAGACGCTAGCCGCTGCCCGCGACGCCTGGCGCGCCGCCCGTCCAGCCTATCAGGAGACGGAAGCGTTCCGCTTCGGCAATCCGATCGTCGACGATTGGGAGGGCCGCGTGAATGCCTGGCCGCTCGATGAGGGCCTGATCGACTATGTCGATGCCTCCTACGGCACCGAGAGCGACGAGAACGGGCTCTATACCGCCAACGTCATCGCCAATCCCAGGATCACCATCGACGGGGCCGAGGTCGACGCGACCAACCTCACGCCCGAATTCCTGAGCGGCACGCTGCAGGAAGCCGGCGGCGTCGAAGCGAACGTCGCGACCGGCTACCACGCCATCGAGTTCCTGCTGTGGGGCCAGGACCTGCATGGCACCGGCCCCGGCGCCGGTGAACGTCCGGTCACCGACTACACGACCGAACCCAATGCGGCGCGCCGCGCGCAATATCTGCAGTCGGCGACGGATTTGCTCGTCAGCGACCTCGAAGAGATGGTCGCGAACTGGACCGTCGACGGCGCCGCGCGCACGGTGCTCACGGAGCTTGGCGTGTCGGCCATCCTCACCGGCATGGGCTCGCTCAGCTATGGTGAAGTTGCCGGCCAGCGCATGAAGCTCGGCCTGCTCCTCCACGATCCGGAGGAGGAACATGATTGCTTCTCGGACAACACCTACATCTCGCATCTCCACGATGCGATCGGGGTGCGCAACGTCTATGAGGGCAAGTACACGCGCGTCGATGGCTCCGTCGTCGAAGGGCCCTCGCTCAGCGCCCTCGTCGCCGTCCGCGATCCGGCGCTGGACACCGAGCTCAAGGGGCTGCTCGACGACACGGTCGGCAAGATGGAAATTCTCGCCAAGCGGGCGGAAACCGTCGAAAAATACGACCAGATGATCGGCGAGGGGAACACCGAGGGCAACGCCGTCGTCCAGGCTGCGATCGATGGGCTGATCGCCCAGACCCGCGGCATCGAGCGGGTTGTCGCGCTGCTCAAGCTCGACAATGTGACACTCGAGGGAAGCGACAGTCTCGACAACCCGGATGCGGTTTTCCAATAGTCTTTTCGTTCGGGGGGTTGCGGAATCCGTTCCGCGCCCCTCATCTAAGGGTGACCGGGCGTGCTAGAAGTGCGG
>JBKJTB010000237.1:0-20109 GCA_046594305.1 Devosia sp.
CCCGGCGGCCGCCGTCCCGACACGCCGCGGCACGAAAAGCGCCAGCGCTACCAGCGCCCGCCGACCGCCGGTGCGCCTCCGGGCACCGAAGGCGCTGCTGCTCCAGCCGAAGCGCCGGCAGAACGGCCCAAGCATTTCCGTCGTCCCGAGCGCGACAAGGCGCAGGGCGATCGTCCGCAGGGTGACCGGCCGCAGGGCGCCAAGCCGGAAGGCGCCAGGCCGCCGCGCCGCTTCGAGGGCGGTGGCCAGGGAAAGCCCGGCGGCGACAAGCCGAAGTTCAACGGCAAGCGCAACGACAAGCCGCGCGAGGACTGGAAAGAGCACCAGCCGCGCGAGAAGCGCAATATCGCGGTCGACCCGGATTCGCCCTGGGCAGCCCTCGCGGCACTGCGCAGCCCCAAGCAAGAGTAGAGCTTGGCGAAACAGCGCCTCGATAAGTGGCTGTTCTATTCGCGCGCCGTGAAGTCGCGCACCCTGGCGCAGAAACTGATCGAAGCTGGCGCCGTCCGCGTCAACTCGGAGCGCACGGTCCACACCGACCATCAAATCGGCGCAGGCGATGTGCTGACGATGACGGTCCACTCGCGGCTCATGGTGTGGAAGATCCTCGACCCGGGGACCCGGCGGGGTCCCCCGACCGAAGCGCAGGGCCTCTACGAGGACCTGTCGCCACCGCCGCTGCCGCGCGAGGAAGCGCCGCCGATGTTCGGCCAACGAGACGCGGGCAGCGGACGTCCGACGAAGAAGGAACGCCGCGAGATCGACGGACTGCAGGACGACTAAGCGTCCGCAGTCTCCAACTCCCGCTTCTGCTGCTCGATCGCGATCTCCATGACGAACGTGTTGTGGCCGGCGGCAAGCAGCCAGTCCTTCTTGTGGCGCACCAGCACATAGAACTTGGCGCCGTCGGGCTCGCCCGGGATCGGGGTGCGGTCGGCGTACACCGCGCGGGAGCGGACGTTGACCACGGCGACATCGCTGCCGAGGAAGGTGACGTGCTCGGCTTCATAGGTCGCGAACACATCTATCGGGGACATTGCGAGACCCTTACGGGTGAAGTCAGATATCTCGTCCAGCCCTGTCAGACGACGACCGACCGGATTGGTCCAGACGGCGTCGGGCGCGAAGAGGGCAAGGAAGGCGTCGGCGTTGCGCTGCCATTGTGTGTTCTCGACCACCTGGACGAAGCGGTGGATGGCGGCGAGGTCGGCGGTGCGGGCGGGGACCATGGGAACTCCGGATGGTGAGCCCTTCTCCGCTACAACCTCAACCGGTGTTGAGGTCAAGCGGAAAGGAAATCCCAAGAGGCGGGCAGTTCCGGAACGTGCTGCCCGGCCTGCGGCTTGCGAGCCATTCTAAAAAGCGTTAGCACCCTCGGGACCTTGCCTGGCGCCTCCGCTCGGGCTCGAGTCCCCACACTCTCCGGGACCTGCCTGCCTCAATGACCTACATCGTCACGGACAACTGCATCCGCTGCAAATACATGGACTGCGTCGAGGTCTGCCCCGTCGACTGCTTCTATGAAGGCGAGAACATGCTCGTCATCCACCCCGACGAGTGCATCGACTGCGGCGTCTGCGAGCCCGAATGCCCGGCCGAGGCGATCAAGCCCGACACCGAGCCCGGCCTCGACAAGTGGTTGGAACTCAACTCGAAATACGCTTCTGCCTGGCCCAACATCACCGAAAAGCGCGACGCTCCGGCCGACGCCAAGGAGATGGACGGGGTTGAAGGGAAGCTCGAGAAGTACTTCTCGGAAGCTCCCGGCCAAGGGGACTAGCCGACGACTGAGCGGCGACGGAACGACGCGGCGGTTGTTGTCTGGCCCACCGATGCCCATTTATCGGGCATGTCCCTCAACGCGAGACGCCCGCAGCCCAAGGCCATTAACCCGATTGATTCGGCAATTTTGATTTTGCCGGAAAATTGTGCTATGGTTCTAACTATCGATGCAGAACCCAGCCACGTGCCGCAAGGCACGCTTTTTTTGACAGGATCTTTGATCTGAACAACGGACGGTCAAGCGGGGCCGGACGGTGCAAGGCTTTACTGCGTCACAAGTAACCAGGACGGTCTTCCGCAAAGAACCAGTCCGGCGGCGGCGTCAAAGGAGTATCTCATGGTAATCAAGAAGTCAGTGCAGCGCCTCGGATTTAAGACCGGAGAGTATATTGTCTACCCCGCCCATGGTGTGGGCATGATTACCTCCATCGACGAGCAGGAAATCGCCGGGCTGAAACTCGAACTCTTCGTGATTTCTTTCGAGCAGGACAAGCTGACGCTTCGCGTTCCGACAGCCAAGATCAAGTCGGTCGGCATGCGCAAGCTCGCCGAGGACGATACCGTCAAGAAGGCGCTCGATACGGTCACCGGCCGTGCCAGGGTGAAGCGCACCATGTGGTCGCGCCGGGCTCAGGAATACGAAGCCAAGATCAACTCGGGCGATCTGATCGCCATTTCGGAAGTGGTCCGCGACCTGTTCCGCTCGGACGACCAGCCGGAGCAGTCCTATTCGGAGCGCCAGCTGTTCGAGCAGGCGATGGACCGGATGAGCCGCGAGATCGGCGCCGTCAACAAGCTGACGCTGACCGAAGCCATCCAGCTGATCGAAAAGCAGCTCGCCAAATCGCCCCGTCGTGGCCCCAAGACCGAGCCCGACGCCGAGGAAGCCGCGGCGTAAGCCAGTTCATATCCTGCCAAAAGGCGGTGAAAGTTTGCGAAAGGCCGGCAGCAATGCCGGCCTTTTTGCTTGGTCGGTGCTTTTCGTTTTGCTCGATGTCGTCCGTCGCCAGAGCAGCCCCCTCCGTCACGCTACGCGTGGCACCTCCCCCGCTAAAGCGGGAGAGGGTGTCGACTGCAATGCCGGTACACTGGATACCCTCTCCCGCGCAGCGGGGGAGGTGGCGGCGAAGCCGACGGAGGGGGCTACCCTGGCGCCGGGCTCTAAAGTCTACTGAATCGCCACGACCTTGTACGCCGCGCCCGGCGTCACCGGATCGCCGGGGTAGAGGTTGTTGAGGATGTAGAAGAGGTTGGTCGCGTTCGGCACTTCGGCCATTTTGCGGGCCAGCGAGTCCGCCGTGTCGACGGCGCCGGCGCTGACGGTCTTGATCGACAATGACCGAACCTGGCGGAGGTCGGCGTTGGTCGCGGCGCGGAAGCTCTTGAGGGTCGAGGCGGCGGCGCGGGAAAACAGCTCGCTGTCGATGCGTGCCGCAAAGATGAAGCGATAGACGCGGCCCTGGAAACGGATCACTTCGACGCGGAAGTTCCACTGGTCGGTGGCGGCGATGCCCGATGCCGTATCGAGGCCGCCCTGGCTGGCAGTGGTGACGGTTTCGGGCTTCAGCCCCGCGATCCAGCCAGACTTGAGGTAGTCGGCGAGCACCATGCTGCCGGGCACTTCGGCGCTGTCGAAGCGCACCGCTTCGCCGTCGCCGGCGACCCCGACCACGGCGCCGCCCGAGATCTGCAGCGCATAGTTCTCGGGCACCGAGAAGGTGAACTTCAGCGTCGGATGGACGAATTTGCGGCCGATGATGGCGCCCTGCTTGGGGCTGTCGCCGTAGAGGATGCCGGCAATCGCCGTCATGTATTCGGGCCGCGCCCGGGTGCCGATGCCGGGCGCCCCGAAGAAGGCACGGGCATTCTCGGTGGCCTTCTGGATGCGATCGGGCGTCGACGGGTGCGAGCTCAGGAAATCGTCGCCCTGGTCGGATCCGCCGGAGTTGAACTGAGCGAAACGCCCCATGGCGCCGAGGAAGCGGCCCGCCGCATGCGGGTCGAACCCGGCCTTGCCGGCAATCAGGATGCCCTCCTTGTCGGCGGCGAGCTCCTGCGCCTGGCTGAACGCGGCGAGCGACAGCTTTGCCTTGTTGGACGACTGGTCGGTCGAGGGATCGGCGCCGAACACGCCGGTCACCACCTTGTCGACGATCTCGGTGGTGCGGATGCGGTTGGTGCGGGCCCGGGCGTGCTTGAGCACGACATGCGCGATCTCGTGCGCCAGCACGGCGGCGAGTTCGCTCTGATCGTTGGCGAGGGCCAGGATGCCGCGCGTGACGTAGATGTAGCCGCCCGGCAGCGCGAAGGCGTTGACCTCGGCGCTGTCGAGGACGGTGACGGTGAAGCGCGTATTGGGCTGGTCGGCGGCAGCGAGCAGCTTGCCCACGATCTGGGCCAGCATGATCTCGGCCGGCCGGTCGGAATAGATGCCGCCATAGGAGGCGACAATGCGCGGATTCTCGCGCGCGCCGATGATATCGTCTTCCGGATCGCCGGTGTCCGACACCAGCGGCGCCATGTTGTCGCCGGTGGTCGACACCGCGACGCCCGGCCCCATCACGCTCGAGCAGGCGCTAAGGAGCGCCAGCAGGGCGGCGGCCAGTCCGATTTGCGCGAAGCGGATCATGGGATGGCCAGCAGTTCGAGCTGCTCGGGATGGGTGATCGCGATGCGCGGCCCGTCGCGATCGTCGATCCAGCCGCGCACGCGTAGCAGCGCGCCGCCGAGCTTTGCCGGGTCGATCCCGGCATCGGCAAACAGGCGAAGCGCGCGCGCGTCGATCACGGCGGTAAAGTCCTCTTTGTAGTAGCGCCCGAAATTCAGAAACACCTGCGCGCCAAGCTTTTCGGCGTTGAGCACACGGCCCTCGACCAATTCGTAGTGCCCAGCGAGTTTTGCAAGATCGGCCGGCCGGTCGGCGCGCCGCACCCTGTAGTAAGAATCGCCCCAAATGCCAAGGCCTGCGGCCCGTGCCCGCGTCTCTGCCGCCATCAATTCTGCAAGGCAGGAGCGATTGTCGGGGAAGGAATAGACCCGCGCCTGACCCTCTGCCAGCATCGCCTGCTGCACCCAGACCGGGGCGTCGCCGGTGACCGTGACCTGCGCCAGCGTCCGGCCGTAGCGGTCGAGCTCCTCGCCGCCATAGCGGAGGAGCACCGGCTTTTTGAGGGTGAGCGCGATCAGCGCGGCCTTCGCCTCGTTGGCTTTCGGCCAGTCGGTGTGGTCGTCGCGGCCGAGCGCCAGTTTGGGCGCCTGGATGCCGATGAGACGCACCACGAGGCCCGTGTCGAGCAGCAGCGTGTCGCCATCGACGATTTCGGTGACCGTGCCCTTGGGGCCGTCGCGGAGGCCCTCGCAGGCGGAAGCGGCCGCGCTCGACATCACCACCGCAGCAGTCACCGCGCCCAAAACCGCATGTCTTGCGAGCAAATCCGGCCCCAACGAAAGCGACGCACAGCATGCAGGAGATTGCGGCGAAAATCCCACAGGATCGGGCGGTTGGCACGCCTTGTTGCGCCGCCGACACAGGCGCTGCTATCAGCGCCCCATGCTGGCCGAGGCGTCTGTCTACCTGCTGAGCTATCGCCGGACCCCGGCGGCCTTCCGCCGGCATCTGGTGGAAGCGGTGGGCCTGTGGGCGCGCGGTCGGCGGCAGGCGCGGGCATGGGCGCCCCATCTCGAGCGAACGCGAAGCGTCATCGCCGACGGGATGGCGACGGTGCCGGGGCGGCGGACGGTGGCGGTGCTCGGCGCCGGGCCGCTGTTCGACGTGCCGGTCGAAATCCTGGCCAAAACCTTCCAGCGCGTGCTGCTGATCGACATCGCGCACCTGTTTCCAGCCGGCCGGCGGATCGCGTCACTAGGCAATGTCGAGCCGATCTGGCGCGACCTCGCGCCGCCCGGCGAAGTGGCGCCGCTCGCCTTCCTCAACGCCATTGCCGGCCTCGACTGGGTGATCTCGGTCAATCTCCTGAGCCAGATCGCCCACGCGGCCAAGGAGGGCGACGAAGGCGCGGCCGTCGACCGGCACCTGGGCGGGCTCGATGCGCTGCCGGTCCCCGTCACCCTCGTGACCGACACCAATTATCGCCTGCTCGACCGGGCGGGTGCGACGATCGAAAGCTTCGACCTGCTCTACGGCCGCGCCCTGCCTGCATCGCCGCACATCTGGTCCTGGGACGTCGCGCCGTTCGGCGAGGAGCCGACCGACACCCGGCGCATCCACGAGGTCGCCGCGTTTGCCGATTGGCATGCCGCCCGGCGCGGCTGACGGTTTTCTACGCGCCGGGCATCTGCTATGTGGCTCCGCGTGGTCCCGTAGCTCAGCAGGATAGAGCGTAGGATTCCTAATCCTAAGGCCATGAGTTCGAATCTCATCGGGGCCACCAGTCACCGCGCGCCTGTCGAGGCGCAGATGTCTTGCTTTGGAGACGACCAGAGTGGTGAAGCTGATCCTGCACGCCGGTATGCATAAGTGCGGATCAACGTTCATCCAGAACACGCTGTTCGAAAACCGCGAGGCGTTGCAGCGCGCGGGCATCCTCTATCCGGCGACCGGGCTGTCGACGAGCAACCCGAGCATCGGATTTCGGCACGTCCAACTCACGCACGCGATCAAATCCGGCCGCACGACGATGCGCGATGAACTCTATCGCGAAATCGAGTCTTCCAAGGCGCACACCGTCGTCATTTCGCACGAAGGCATGGCGCTGCCCGAGTACGACGCGGGCAAGTTCAGCGAGGCCTACCGCCGCTACGACACGACGGTGGTCCTCTATGTGAGAAGCCCCGCCGACTACATCGAGGCGCTCTACCGATCCTCGATCTGCACCGGGACGATCTCGGCGGAGATCGGTCCGTTCATCGAGGGCAAATGGGCCCGTCTGGATCTCCGCGCCCTCGTCGAAAAATGGCGCGCCGCCTTCGGACCCGACCGCGTCCGCATCTTCCCGTTTGCGCAGCTTGGTCGCGACTATCCGCTGGCGCACCACCTCCTCGAGGCGGGCGGCGTCGCGCTGCCGCCGCTGCCACCGACCCGCCAGAGCAATCCGCGCGAAACCAATTTTCGCACCATGGTGAAGCTCGTCGCCAATCAAATGCGGGCGCGGGACGGTCTCGAGATTCCACCCGCCGCGCTCGACGGCTTCGCCATTGCCGACGCGTCCAATCAGGGGCGCCTCGTGGACGATGCAATGCTGGCGAGGCTCGCGCCCCGAATTGCTGCCTACGAGGCCTTCCTTGCCGACGAAGGCTTTGAGCCGACGCTCGATCGGCTGATCGGCCTGCCGTTCGACCCGCAATTCTTCGACCCCGCTTTGCGTGAGCAGGTCCGGCAGCTTTTGCTGCCCGCGGCCATCCCTGCTGGGTTGCCGGCTGGTCCGGCCGTCGTCGCCAAAGCCTCGAAGCCGAAGCGCAAACCATCATTGCTGTCGTTCGCCCGGCGGTTGCTCAAATCGCGATCGTCAGCCAAAGAACGCGGGTAGGGCCCGCGCTCGAACCCACTTCGCCACACAAAAGGCGCGTCCTTGCTTCACCGTACCGCCACATTCCCATCCCCTCACCGAAGGCCTGCCCGGATGATGCTGCCCACCACCCTCGCCCGCTTTGCCATTGCCGCGATTCTGGCGGGTGTTCTCGCCGCGTGTTCCACCGGCGGCGGGTTGTCGCCGGGGCTCACCGAGCGGATGGATACCGGAACGGCGCAGCTCAACACCGGCGATGCGATCGGCATCATCAACCACTACCGCTCGACGCTGGGCGTTGCGGCGCTGATCGAAGACCCGGCGCTGAGCGCACAGGCCAAAATGATGGCCGCCAACTACGCCAAGACCGGGCGCCAGGCGAGTAAGCCCGAGGGCACCGGCGAGATCCGCTATTCGGCCGGCTACTCAACCTTCGCCGAGACCTTCTCGGGCTGGCGCAGTTCCGAGCAGAAGTCGCTGGTGATGTCGGGCTCGGGCGTCACCCGCGCCGGGATCGCCGTGGTCTACGAAGAGAACTCGCCCTACGGCGTCTACTGGGTCGTCATCGTTGCCTAGTGAGATCATCGACTGCCGCGGGCTCAAATGCCCGCTGCCGGTGCTGAAGACGGAAAAGCGGCTGGCTCAGATCAAGGCGGGCGCGACGGTGATCGTGCTCGCGACCGACCCCATCGCCAGGATCGACATTCCACTGTTCTGCACGCAGCACGGGCATGGGTGTGAGATGAGTGTCGAGGGCGAGGTGATGCGGTTTGTGGTGGTGAAGGGGTAGCGCAAGCCCCCTAGTTCGACGCCAGCTGCATCGGCGGCGCCGGGCGCGGCCGGGGCAGCGGCACGCCGGTGACGATCTTGCCCAGATCCGTCGCCACATAGGTCGGGCCGGCGATTTCGTCGGTGAGATAGCTCGGCTGGCCCTTCATCCCCATCGGGAACAGTTCTTCGCGGCCCTTCACATACTCCTTGGCCTTGGCGCCGCAGATGTAGGGCTTCATGTCCGTGGGCTCGACATTGCGATTGGCGACCTGCACCACCGTGCGGCCGGTCGGCGACAGCGCGCCCGAGAGGCCGCGGAGGAAGAGCTGCGCCGCCAGCTCGTTGCGCTCGCGGGCCGATGAACCGCCGAGCACCACGGCGATCAGCGAGCGTCCATCGCGCTCCATGGTGGCGACGATATTGAGGCCCGACGAACAGATGTAGCCGGTCTTCATGCCGGTCATGCCGTCCAGATGCTCGAGCATTTCGTTGGAGGTCTTGAGCGTCGCTTTGCCGAGCTTCACCTCCTGCACGCGGAAGATCTCTTCATATTGCGGGTAGTCGCGCTGGAGGTACAGCGCGAGCATGGCGAGGTCGCGCGCCGAACTCACCTGCTTGTCGTTGTTGAGGCCGTTGGCGTTCTCGAAATGGGTGGCGCTCAGATCCATTTCCTTGGCCATCAGATTCATCTGCTTGACGAAGGTCTTCTCGTCGCCGGCGACAGTCTCGGCGATGGCCACGGCCATGTCGTTGGCCGACTTCACCAGCATGATGTAGAGGCCGTCCTTGAGGCTGACCGCGGCGCCCTTGTCGAGGCCCGACTTGGCGGGCGCCTGGTTCCAGGCGTGCTGCGAGATCTTGACCGGCGTGTCGAGGCTGATGCGGCCGTCCTTGATCGCCGCAAAGGCGAGATAGGCGGTCATCATCTTGGTGAGCGAGGCCGGATGCCAGGGCTGGCCGGCGTCCTCCTCGTACAGCACCTGCAGCGTCTTGGCGTCGATCAGCAGCAGCGGAATCGCGGCCGCGGACTGTATCGACAAAGCAAAAAGCGCCAGGCCAAGGGCCAGCTTCCGGGCGATCCGCGCGACCTGTGTCAAATTCGGTTATCTCGGCAAAATCAGTGGGCTCGCTTCTAGCGCCATACTGTGACCGCCTCAAGGAATGGTCGCGGCACTGACGGGATTTTGAACCGGTCTGTGCGGCCACAATCTCCTACACCGGGATCAGCACCCGCGTATTCCGCCGCACCTGGCCGCTGAGCTTGATGTCCGCCGCCGAACTGCCGACCAGCAGCGTGAACGCCCCGGGCTCGACCAGCCAGTGCTTGGCGTCGACGCTGTAGAAGGCGAAGTCGCGATCCCCAAGGTCGAGTTTCAGCCGCTTCGTCTCGCCCGGTGCGAGATGTACTTTGGCGAAGGCCTTGAGCTCCTTGACGGGGCGCGGCACCGACGAGGCCTCGTCGCCCACATAGAGCTGCACCACGTCGCTGCCGGCGCGGGCGCCGGTGTTGGCGATGGTGACGTAAACGCTCACCGCGCCATCGGCCTCGAAGCGGCTGTCGTCGATAGCCAGATCGGAAAACTCGAAGCTGGTGTAGCTGAGGCCGAAGCCGAACGGGAACATCGGGCTGATGCCCTGCCGGTCATAGTGCCGGTAGCCGATGAATACGCCCTCTTCGTAGCGCACCTTGCCGTTGAGACCGGGATAAATCTCGCGGTCCTGCGAATGGACTGGATTGTCGTTCCAGCGGACGGGGAAACTCTGCGGCAGGCGGCCGCCCGGTTCTGCCGCGCCGCTGAGCACGTCGGCGATGGAGTTACCGGCCTCCTGGCCGGGATACCAGGCCTCGATGATGGCGGCGACGTCTGCAAGCCACGGCATTTCGACCGGCCCGCCGGTCTGCAGCACGACGATGGTGCGTGGGTTGGCCTTGGCCACCGCGCTCACCAGTTCGTCCTGCCGGCCGGGCAGCTTGATGTCGAGCAGATCGCTGCCCTCGGTGTCCCACTCGCCGGTGCGGCCGACGCAGACGATGGCGATTTCGGCGTCCCGCGCGACAGCGGCCGCGGCGGCGATCGCCTTGTCGCCGAGCGGCAGGCCGATACCGATCCGGGCGGCGGAGAAATCGAGGATGCCGAATGGCTTCTTGCCGAATTCGAGCTCGACCCGATAGGTGCGGCCAGCCTCGAGATAGATCGTGCCGACGACTTCATCGGAGCCTTCCTCGAAGAAGGTGCGGCCCTTCTTCCAGTTGGCGCCCCAGTCGTCGGCGATCAGCTTGCCGTCGACTTTTACCCGCGCATAGCCGGCGGCAACCACACCGACGCGGTGCTCGCCGGTGTAGGCGGGGACGAAATCGGTGCCGTAGCGCGCTGACCAGACCTGCGGGTCGGTGATGCCGGGCGCGACAAAGCCGAACAGGAAGATCTCGCCGCCCTGCTGCACGTCGCGGTGGATCACCTCGCCCGTGAGGTCGGCCGAGTTGAAGAACTCGACGTCGAAACGCTGCTCCAGTTTTGGTTCGAAGCGATGGTTGGTGGCGCCGATGGCGTAGCTCAGACGGTCTTCGCCGAACGCCGCGGCAAGACCCTCCCACGGTGACACGGCGTAGTGCGGATTGAGCTGCGCGCTGCCGCCGCCCATGATCTGCGCGGTCCTGGCATTGGGACCGATCACCGCGATCTTGCCTGATGTTGCCGCATCGAGCGGCAGCAGCCCGTCGTTCTTGAGCAGCACCGTGCCTTCGGCGCCGGCGCGGCGGATCAGGGCGCGGTGCGCCGGGCGGTCATCGGCACGTTCTTCATAGGGCCGCTCGTCGTCGATGGCGCCAGTGCGGTCGATGAGACGCAGCACGTTGAGGGCGCGCTCACGCAGCTTGTCGCCGCTGACCTCGCCTGAGGTGACGGCATCGATCAGCTTCTGCCCGCGGTCGCGCGGCGGGCCGGGCATCTCGATGTCGAGACCGGCATTCACGGTGGAGGCGGTGGCGTGCGAGCCGAACCAGTCGGACATCACGACGCCGGTGTAATGCCACTCATTGCGCAGCACCGTCGTCAGCAGCCACTCGTTCTCGGAGGTGAAGGGTCCGTTGAGCCGGTTGTACGAGCTCATGATGCCCCAGGTGCCGGCGACCTTCACGGCATGCTCGAAGGGGATGAGGTACACCTCGCGCAGGGTGCGCTCGTCGATCATCGAATCGATGGTGGTCCGTTCGATTTCGGACTCATTGCCGGCATAGTGCTTGATGGTGGCGGAGATGCCCTGATCCTGGAGGCCGGTGATGAAGGCGCCGCTGAGGTGCGCGGTGAGCACCGGGTCCTCGGAATAGCACTCGAAATTGCGGCCATTGGTGACCGAGCGGTGGATATTGACGGTGGGCGACAGCGACACGTGGGCGCCCTTCGATTTGACCTCGTCGGCCAGCGCCCCGCCGATTTCCCCGACCAGCTCGACATTCCAGGTGGCGCCGAGCGCGATGCCGACCGGAAACGCCGCGGATTTGACGCCGCCGATGAGACTGCCGCCGCCGCGCGCGCCGTTGGGGCCGTCGGTCATGCGCAATTTGTGGATGCCGAGCCGCGCAATCGCCGGCAGCGACCAGAAATCTTCGCCCGACAGGAGGCTCACCTGCTCGGCCAGCGTCATCTGCTCCACGAGGTCGCGGATTCGGTCTTCGCTCATGATTTGCCTCCCACAGCGCCAAGCTGAACGACCATGCCCGGCAGACCCCGTCAACGCTCAGCGGGGTGCCTTCATGTCGCAATCCTGCCTGACTATCGTTTTGAGCCCTAGGCACAGACAGTAACCTGCGCTATATTGGTGCCTGAACTGAAGGGAATCGAAGATGGCATTTCGCGCGGACGGCAATCAGGTCGAGGTTTGCGGAGCGATGGGGGACATCCTCAACCGCATCGGCGACAAATGGAGCGTCATGGTGGTCGGCATGCTGACCCGCAAGACCATGCGTTTCAACGAGTTGCGCCACGCCATCGGCGGCATCAGCCAGCGCATGCTGACGCTGACGCTGCGCAATCTCGAGCGCGACGGCCTCGTCACCCGCACGGTGTTTCCGGAAATCCCGCCGCGGGTCGAGTATCAGTTGACCGAACTCGGCCGCACCCTCACCAGCCCGCTCGATACTCTCTGGAACTGGGCCGCCGAACACATGGGTTCGGTGAGCGAGGCCCGCGCCAATTACGACCGCGTGCATGAGGCGATGGCCGAACCAAAGCCGGAGCGCCGTTACGCCGGGGCGGCCAACTGAGCGCGGGCGCGCCAAACACCCGATCCAGCCTTCGGGCTGACCTTGAAGCGCTGGGCCTTGTGCCCGGCGATGCCGTTCTCGTCCATGCTGGCTTCCGCTCGATCGGCCCCGTCATCGGCGGCGCCGACATGCTGCTCGCCGCCCTCCGCGATGCAGTCGGCCCGGACGGCACGATCCTCGGCTACACCGACTGGCAGAGCGAGGACGATGTCGTCGAAACGCCCGAGCTGCGCGACCACATCCCGCCGTTCGATCCGCTGTCGTCGCGAGCCACCCGCGACAACGGCTTCTTCCCCGAGATGCTGCGCACGACGCCCGGGGCGCGGCGCAGCGGCAACCCCGGCGCGTCGATGGCCGCCATTGGTGGCAAGGCGGCGTGGTTCACCGCGGATCACGCGCTCGACTATGGCTATGGACCACACTCGCCGCTCGGCAAACTTGTGGAAGCAGGTGGCAGAACGCTGCTGCTCGGATGTCCGTGGGACAAGATGACCCTGCTGCACCATGCGGAGCATCTGGCTCAGTTCGCGCCCAAGCGCATCCGCCGCTACGAATCGCCGATGCTGGTCGACGGGCAGACCGTCTGGCGTTGGTTCGAGGAATTCGACACCAGCCACTCGCCCGACAGGTTGGCGGAGGATTACTTCATCGCCGTCGTCGAAGACTTCCTCGCCACCGGAAAAGGCCAGCGCGGCATGATTGGCGCCGCGCCGTCCGTTCTGGTCGCGGCGAAAGAGATCGTCCCCTTCGCCGTGAGCTGGATCGAGCGGGCTATGGCGCCGCGGTAGGGCGCGCGCTGTTTCGCCGGGACAAAGTCAAAAGGCGAAGCGGGCAGTCGGCGCTCCTCTCCCGTTTACGGGGGAGGGGGACCGGCGAAGCCGGTGGAGGGGGCAGCCCAGCCACCGATGCAAGCGGCCGCCCCCTTCCGTCAGCTTCGCTGCCACCTTCCCCCCCTCGCAGGGGAAGGGCGTCGACCGCGCACCCTGCGGGTGGGAAACGCCAATCGGCTCAGATCAGCTTCCTGATCGGCTTGTTCTTCCAGAAGAACCAGTAGTAGCTCGCCTGCAGCACCAGCATGGTGGAAAAGCTCGTGGCATAGGCCCACCAGATGCCGCTGAGGCCGAGCGACGTGCTCGACAGATACAGCGCCAGCGGCAGCTCGACGATCAAGAGCGTGCCCAGCGCCAGCAGCATCGGGATCAGCACGTCTCCCGAGGCGCGCATCATGCCTGACAGCACCGAGGCAAAGCCGAACATCAGCGTCGACCACAGGACGATGTGGAGCAGCGTTTCAGTGATCTCCATCACGTCCGGCGAGGTGATGAACAGCGCCACCAGATGCTGCGAGAACACATAGGCGACGATGATCAGCCCGCCGGTGATGAAGAAGTTCATGGCGAGTGCCGTGCGCACGATGCGCCGCAACTGATCGGTCTGCCCGGCGCCGATCGCCTGCGCCCCGAAGATCGAGGTAGCGATGGCGATCGACATGGCCGGGAACTGGATATAGCTCAGCACCTGGTTGACCGCGCCATAGGCCGCGGTGGCGTTGGAGCCGAAGCGGTTGACGACGCCCACCACGACAATCGCCGCCAGCGACGAGACGATCATCTGGACGCCGGCGGGAATGCCGAGCTTCAGGATCATGCCGAGCAGCGGCAGGTTGATCCGGAGGTCGCGCGCCAGCGCCGCATTGGGCACCATCGGGCTCTTCCGGAACCGCAGGAAGAAGAACAGGAAGACCAGCACCACCATGAAGCCGGCGATGAAGGCGACCGCCGCCGCATCGACGCCGATCTTGGGCAGGCCGCCCCAGCCGAGGATCAGCGCCGGCGTCACGATCAGGCCGACGATCAGCGACAGCACCAGCGAGATCAGCGGCGTCACCGTGTCGCCGACGCCGCGCAGCACCGAGGTGACGATGAGGAAGATGAAAAAGCCCGGCATGCCGATCAGCACGATCCGGCCATAGCTGACCGATTGCTGCAGCACGTTCTCGGGCGCACCGAGGAGCCGCATCAGGGGCTCGGTGAAGAAGATGCCGATCACCGCCACGACGAGGCCGAGGATGAAGGACGCGGTAAGCGTGGTGCCCGTCACCTGCCTGACCTTCTCGATGTTTTTGGCGCCGAACGCCTGCCCGATCAGCACCGTCGAGCCCGACGCGAGGCCGACGATGAAGGAGATCAGGAGGATCATGATCGGGAAGAACGTCGAGACCGCCGCCAGCGATTCGACGCCCAGCAGCTGGCCGATATAGATCGAGTTCACCGTGCCCTAGAGCGACTGCAGGATGTTGCTCAGCATCAGCGGCACGAGGAAAATAAGGAACCGCTGCCAGAGCGGGCGGTGGGTAGGGATAGCCATCAAACGAACTCCGTTGACCCGGTTGGGCGAAGCGCGATCCACGGGGCCACTTCACGTCAACGGCGACGCAGGCGGGTCAGAGCTCGAAATCTTGGAACGCGAGGCGGCTCTTTATCGCGCCTCGACAATAAGCGTCAACAATGTGCAAGACAGAGGCGGGTGATGCTAAGCTTCACTTAGCAAATGACTTGGCTTGTCGGTGTTATTGCCTGGCACGGGAGTGACCCCGCTGGATGCAATCACCGCCCTCGATTGCTCACATCACCAACTGTCATCACGCCCCCTCGACCGCTTCGGCTAGACTGCCCGCGATGAAATCTCCCACCCCCTGGCCAAATTTCTTCCTCGGCATGCGCCTGTTCCTGCCGGTTGCGATCTCGATCGCGTCCTATGGCGTGGTCTGGGGCGTGCTTGCGGGGCAAGCCGGCCTTAGCCCGCTCGAGGTGATGCTGATGAGCGGCATCGTTTATGCCGGCGCGAGCCAGTTCGTCGCCATCGACATGTGGTCGGCCGCGAGCCTGCCGATCGCCTCGATCGTCGTCGCCACCGCCGTGATCAACCTGCGCATGCTGCTGATGACGGCGACGCTGCGCCCGCAGTTCGACGGCGTGCCGCGCTGGCAGGCGCTGCTCGCGATGTTCCTCGTCAGCGACGAGGTGTGGGCGATGAGCATGGGGCAGCGCGCCAAAGGCGGCGGCGGCGCGGCCTTCATGCTGGGCTGCGGCGCGCTCGCCTGGATCGCCTGGGTGGGCTCGACCCTCAGCGGCCGGCTGCTCGGTGCGGTCATCGACGATCCAACGACCTATGGGCTCGATTTCGCCTTCACCGCGACCTTCCTCGCGCTGCTGTTCAGCATGTGGAAGGGCCGCGGCGATCTTGTGCCGTGGCTGGCGGGCGGCGCCATCGCGATCGGTGTCGCGGCGATCGTACCGGGCACCTGGTACATCATCGCCGGCGGCCTCGGCGGCAGTTTTGTCGGCGCGCTGCTGCAACACCGGAGCGCCCGCGATGTCGCTTGAGTCCCTCCTCGCGATCCTCGGCATGGCGGCCATCACCTACGCCATCCGCGCCGGCGGCTTTCTTATCGCCGAGCGGCTGCCCTCGACCGGCTTTATCGCGCTGTGGATGCGCAACATCCCCGGCGCCGTGCTCGCCGCGCTGATTGCGCCCGATGTGCTGAGGGGCGGTCCCGCTGCATGGATCGCCGCGGCCGCCGCAACGCTGGTTTATCTCGTAACGCGCAACGTCTTTGCCACCATCGTCGGCGGCGTCCTCGCGATGTTCCTCCTCCGGCGCTTTGCGGGCTTCTGAGGGAACGCGATGCCGCTGCGGGAGTTGGTCCGCTAATGGGGCGAACTGCGCCCCCGATTTCCCCTGAGGAGACCATTCATGCGGACCATCACAGCACTTTTCGACACCTATGACCACGCGGCCTCGGCCGTACGCGCGCTCAAGGATGCCGGCATTGCGAGCAGCGAAATTTCGATCGTCGCCAACACTGTGGGCGACGAGATCCAGCGCGAAGACGATCTCGACGCCGAGGAAGGCGCAACAGCCGGGGCCGGAGTGGGTGCGGTCGCCGGTGGCGGCGCGGGCCTCCTCGCCGGCCTCGGCACCATCGCCATCCCGGGCATCGGTCCGGTCATCGCCGGCGGCTGGCTGATTGCGACGGCAGTGGGCGCACTGGCCGGCGCAGCCATCGGTGGCGCCGCGGGCGGGCTGTTGGGCGCGCTCGCCAATGCCGGTGTGCCCGAGGAGGAGGCGCACGTCTACGCCGAGGGCATCCGCCGCGGCGGCACGCTCGTTTCCGTCCGGGCGGAGGACTCGCGGGCCGATTCGGTCGGCGCGATCCTCAGGGGCTCGACCGGCGTCGACCTCGACCAGCGGCGCACCAACTATCTCGCCGAAGGCTGGAACGGCTTCGACGAGGACGCGCCCGCCTATTCGGAGGAGCAGATCCGGGATTATCGCACCGCCTACGGCTTCATCCCGCCGGTCTGACCGCAACGCCGCAGAATTTCACGGGCGGGACCAGGCTGGCCCCGCTCTTTTCGTGGATGAGGCCCGAGCGCCCTCCCGCCCGTCGCTGCCGCGTGCAATCGTGCGGCCGACTCACCCACAAGGAGCCTAAATGTCCCGCCTTCTGCCAAGCCTCGTCGCCGCCGCGCTCGTCCTTTCGCCCCTGCCCGTCCTTGCCGGCGCCAGCGAGGACGCATTTCTCGCGCGGCTCGTCGGCACCTGGAGCGGCAAGGGCACGCTGACCGGCGCCGAGACCGGGACGATCGACTGCAAGTCGACCATCCGCAATCGCAGCGACGGCATCAATTTTTCCGTCCAGTGTGACGTCCCTGAATTCGGCGCACAGCGGTTTTCTGGCGCCGTCTCCTACAACGACGCCGAGGGCCGCTACGAAGCGAAGTCTGCTGGCGGCGAGGTGACGATTGGCACCAAGAGCGGCAACGCCGTGATCTTCACCGCCAAGATGAAGGGCATGGCAACCGGCACCTCGGTAATGAAACTGACCACCACCCGCATCGTCGTCGACACCAACGTCAAACGCCCCGGCGTGTCGTCGGGCGAAATCAAGTCGCACATGGAACTGACGAAGTCGTAGTACTGGTGCCCCGGGTCGGAGTCGAACCGACAAGCCTTTCGGCGGCGGATTTTGAGTCCGCTGCGTCTACCAATTCCACCACCGGGGCGTTGCCAGCGGGTGAGCGGACTTAAGCAAATCCGCCCCTTCCGTCAATCGACCGGGTCGATCAGAGCGTCCTCGCTGCGGGTGTAAACTGCACATGTGCCAAGCGCCCGGTTTTGCTAGAACAAGCCCAGTGACAGGGAGCCGATAGGCAAATGGCAGGCAGGATCAGGACCGGCATGGCCGGCTGGGTGTTTCCCGAGTGGCGGGGCGGGCAGTTCTACCCCGAGGGGCTGAAGCAGAAGGAAGAGCTCGGCTGGGCAAGCCGCCAGGTGACGGCGATCGAGATCAATTCGACCTTCTACCAGAACCAGAAGCCGGCGAGCTTCGAGGGCTGGGCGGCGCAGACGCCGGAAGACTTCGTGTTCACCGTGAAGGGCCACCAGAAGGTCACCCACATCAAGCGGTTGAAGGATGTCGAGGAGCCGCTCGAGCTGTTCTTCAGCTCCATCGCGGCGCTGGGCAAGCGCCTCGGCGCCGTGTGCTGGCAGTTGCCCGGCAATCTCAAATTCGACGCGGCGCGGCTCGAGGGCTTCCTCAAGCTCCTGCCCCGGGACATAAGGCAGGCGATCGAGGTCCGCTCGACCACCTTCGCCGATCCCGCCTTCATCGAGCTACTCAAGGCCCACAATGTGGCGCTGGTGATCGCCGACACCGCCGACTGGCCCTATGTCGACCAGACCGCCGACTTCACCTATGCGCGGCTGCAGGGCGCGCCGAGCAAGGAGCGCTACGAACCCGCCGATCTTGATGCCTGGGCGACGCGCTTCAAGGCGCTGTCGGAGGGGAAGGCGATCGACGGCAAGACCATCGTGCCGGCGGCGGGCAAGCAGCCGCCGCGCGACGTGTTTGCGTATTTCGTCTCGACGGACAAACCCAACGCGCCAGTCAACGCCCTGGGCATTCAGAAGCGGCTCAACATTACCGCTGCGACAGACTGATCAAACGCGCGCGAGCGGGCTTGCCTTCAGCCAAGGAAGAGCCTCAATCCGCCGTCAAAAGCCTATGGACACGACCATGACCAACACCGCCCTCAACTCGACCGCCGCCCGCCAACTGCCGATGGACAAGATCCTCGTCGGCATCGCCTTCGCGCTGGGCCTGGCGACGATCGCCGGCGCCTGGGGCAGCCAGTTGATCGGCGGGCTCGTGCCGTGCGAACTCTGCCTCGAGCAGCGCATGGCCTACTATTGGGGCCTGCCCGTTCTCGCGCTGGTGCTGCTCGTGTGGAACCGCCTGCCGCTGCCGGTGTGGTACGCCGCCGTCGCCATCGGCGCCGCGATTTTCGTGTGGTCCACCTACATGGCCGGCTACCACGCCGGCGTCGAATGGGGGTTTTGGCCCGGCCCAACGGCCTGTACTGGCACCGGCGGCGGCCTCGACTTCAACGATCTGACCTCGGGCGCGCTGGAGCCCGTGATCGCCTGCGACGCGGTACAGTTCCGCTTCCTCGGCATTTCGCTGGCCGGCTACAATGCGCTGATCTCGGCAGCGATCGTTGTGATGCTGGTTGGCGCGATGGTGTTTCAGGCGCGGCGTAAGGGCTAGGCGTCGGGGAAAAGTATCCGCTCGAAGTCTCGCGCCGCGTGCAAGACTCTGGCGACAATCACGCGATCAGCGTCGATGTAGTAGTAGATCACATAGCTGCCGACGGGCCGACGTCGCATCGCCTCCTTGTCAGCGCGTCCTTCCACGACGGGGAAGCCGCGCGGTGTTTGCCCAATGCTCGCGCTTTTCTCGCGGATCAAGCTGACGATCCGAGCAGCCTGTGCACGGCTGTCAGCCGCGATGTAATCGCCGATCCCGAGAAGGTCGGCTTGCGCTTCGCCGGTCAGGACAACCTTCATTCGGCTGCATCGACCTTGTCGGCATAGCGGGCCTCAAGTTCATCGAACACTTCATCCAAATCATACACTTCACCGCGTCGCGCTGATGCGATCCCCTTGTCGAGTTCGGCATGCAGCTTTGCCAGCGCCGCCTCGCGCTCCTGCACGAGCCGCACGCCCTCGCGCAGCACCTCGCTTTTGCTGTTGTAGCGGCCATTGGCGACGAGGTCGTTGACGACGGCTTCGAGCTTTTCTCCCAGATCTGCGCTTGTGGCCATGTGACTCTCCTTAGAAGCCAATAATAGCTATTGGTCACCCGAAAAGCTAGGCGCGCAACGTCAGCGCGCCCGGCAGGACCTCGAACCGCGCGGGGATGCGGCCGGGGGATTCGCCGTCGACTTCGAGGATTGCGGCGTTTACCCGCGGACTATCCAAAGGTTCGACTTCGATCCAGCGGCAGCGCTTCATTTTGACCCGCGGCAGTGAAATGTGGGCGCCGCGGTAGATCAGGTTGAAATCGAGGATCATGCGGAGCTTGCCTTCTGCGCGGTAGACGAGGACGTCGAACTGGCCGTCGTCGATCGCGGCGTCGGGGGCGATCATCATGCCGCTGCCGAAATAGCGGCCGTTGGCGGCAACGACGAGGGCGGTGTGGACGTCGATGGTTTCGCCATCGTCGAAGCGCACGCGGACGTCCTGGGCGCGGTAGCGGAGCAGCTCCACGACCGTGTGGTAGTAGAACGCCAGTTTTCCGTGCACCTGCTTACCTTGCTTTGAGGCATTGACCTTGCGCACGGTCGGGCCGGAGACGCCGAGGCTCGCGACGTTGAGGAAGTGGCGGGTGCCGGGTTGGCCGGCATCGTCGAGATAGGTGACGCGGCCGGCATCGATGCGGCGGGTGCGGCCGGAGCCGATGGCCTCGACCGCTGCCGCGAG
>JBKJTB010000344.1:0-6892 GCA_046594305.1 Devosia sp.
TCCCATCGGGGAGGGGGGACCACGCGAAGCGTGGTGGGTGGGGGCTTCCTTCGACAGCTACAGCGTCTTCCTCAACACCGTCAGATCGAAATCCGTCCGCAGCGCGCCCGTGGCCGAGTCGAACGGGAACGGCTCGTGCTCGCCCGTCTGCACATAGCCGCGCCGATCGTACCACTCGATCAGCTTCTCGCGCAGGCTGATCACCGTCAGCCGCATGGATGTTGCGCCCCACAGTTCACTGGCCGCCGCCTCGCAGCGCGCCATCATCGCCCTGCCGAGCCCGCCCCCTTGCGCGTCGGGATCGATGGCGAACATGCCGAAATAGGCGCCCGCGCTCTCGCGCCGGATCAGTGCACACCCGACCAGCGTCTCGCCCTCGAACGCGATCACGAACCGCGTATCCGCCTCGCCGATCAGCCCTTCGATCTCCGCGGCCGAACTGCGCGGCCCGGTCAGCAGTTCGGACTCATTGGTCCAGCCTTTCGCAGCTTCCGGGCCGCGATAGGCGCGTTCGATCAGCACGGCGAGGCGGGGCGCGTCGGGGAGGGTGGCGAAGTCGAAGCGATAGGGTGTCATGTGTCGCTCTCACCACGAGTCCGGTTGGACGGCAAGAGGCGGGATGCTAACCCAGCGGTTGGCCGAGCGGCTGGAGCGCCATTGGCGCGCAACCGCTCGGACAGAGCGAAAAAGACAAGGCAGGCCATGCCCAGCTTCCTCTCCAACGGCATCGAGATCGCCTACGAGGCGCACGCCGAGCGCGGGACGCCCGTGCTGCTCATCCACGGCTTCGCCTCGTCGGGCCAGATCAACTGGGTCAACACCGGCTGGGTCGAGGTTTTGGGCAATGCCGGCTACCTGCCGATCACCATCGACAATCGCGGCCACGGCAAGTCCCGCAAGATCTACGACCCGAAACTCTATCTCGCCCATCAGATGGCCGACGACGCCGCGAACCTGCTCGACCATCTCGGGCTCGCCCGCGTGCCGGTGATCGGCTTTTCGATGGGGGCTCGGATCACCGCCTTCCTCATGCTGCGCCATCCCAAGCGCGTGCGCTGCGCCATCTGGGGAGGAATGGGCGGCAACCTCCTCACCGGCATGGACGATTCCGAAACCATCGCGAAGGCGCTGACGGCCGAGAGCCTCGCCGACGTCACCAGCCCCGTCGGCCGCCAGTTCCGGCTATTTGCCGATCACTCGCGCGGCGACCGCGCGGCGCTCGCGGCGTGCGTCGTCGCCTCGCGCGAGCCGATGCAGGCCGAGGACGTGCGGCGGATCGAGGCGCCGGTGCTTGTCGCGGTCGGCGAGAACGACGAGATGGCGGGCGGCATCGAGCCGCTGCTCGAGCTGCTGCCGCATGGCGAGGGTTTTACCATCCCCAAGCGCAACCACATGCTCTCGACCGGCGACCCCAAATTCAAGGCCGCGGCGATCAGGTTCCTGCTGGCGCATTGAGCAGGCCGCATGCGCGACGCACGCCAAAGTGTGAACCATTTTGCTCCGGCGCGCTTGGTCTGAGCACCAAGATGCCTTATATCGGCACTCTGCGATGGAGGCCTTAATGAGCGTGCAGCTCAAGCCAAACGACCGGATCAAAGCGGTCGACCCCGTGTGGGATGCGATCCGTGCCAACGCCAAGGGCGTGATCGCCGACGAGCCCGTGCTGACCTCGATGGTCATGACGCATGTGCTGAACCAGCCCAATTTCGAGGCGGCCCTGATCAGCCGGCTGTCGGAGCGCCTCGGCGATGGCGACGTCTCCGCCGAACTCATCCGCCAGACTTTTCAGGATGCGCTGCTGTTCCGGCCCGAGATTGCGGGCGAAGCACGCGCCGATCTCGCCGCCACGCTCGAGCGCGACCCGGCCGCACACCGCGCCATCGTGCCGTTCCTCTATTTCAAGGGCTACCAGGCGGTGCAGACGCATCGTTTTGCCAACGCCCTCTGGCTCGCCGGCCGCAAGGATTTTGCCCTCTATCTGCAGAGCCGCTCCAGCCAGGTGTTCCAAGTCGACATCAATCCCCTCTGCCGCATCGGCAAGGGCCTGATGCTCGATCACGCCACCGGCTTCATCGCCGGTGAGACGGCGGTCATCGGCGACAACTGCTCGATCCTGCAGGGTGTGACGCTCGGCGGCACCGGCAAGGCCGACGAGGACCGTCATCCCAAGATCGGCAATGGCGTGCTGATCGGCGCCGGCGCCAAGGTGCTCGGCAACATCAAGATCGGCGACTGCGCCCGCATCGGCGCGGGCTCGGTCGTAGTCAAGGACGTGCCGCCGCGCGTCACCGTCGTGGGCGTCCCCGCCCGGATCGTCGGAGAGGCAGGCGCCGCCCAGCCGGCCTCGATGATGGACCAGATGGTCGCCGACACGAGCGGCTGACCTCCTTTTCGCCGCATCTCTTCGTGAAAAGCCGGCGTTCCGGGATTGCCCGGAGCGCGCCAAAGCCTATTGTGGCGCACCCAAAATCAGTTGCGGAGCCTCTCCCTTTGAACCACCCCGAGATCATCAAGCTGCAGAAATATCTGCAGGCCAAATTCAACAACCGCGCCCTCGACGTGCGTCCGCGCAACAAGCAGAACGACAGCGTGGAAGTCTATCTCGGAGACGAATTCCTCGGCCTGATCTACGTCGACGACGAAGACGGCGACAAATCCTACAATTTCCAGATGGCGATCCTCGAAGAGGATCTCGCGGACATCACCTGAGCATGATCGTCGTCACCACCAATGACCTGCCGGGCTATCGCATCGTGCGCGTCATTGGGCTGGTGCGCGGCATCACCGTGCGCTCGCGTTCGATCGTGGGCAGCATCGGCGGCGCGCTGCAGTCGATCGTGGGTGGCAACATCACCATCTTCACGACGCTCGCCGAGACCACCCGGCAGCAAGCGCTCGATCTGATGATCCAGCACGCCGAAGAGGCGGGCGCCAACGCCGTCATCGCCATGCGCTACGACAGCAACGAGATCACCGACGGCATCACCGAGATGCTGGCCTACGGCACGGCCGTCGTCGTGGAACAGGATTCCGGCGCAAGATAAATGGCATTTGCGGTTGGCGCTTAAGCCCGTCCCAACCACCCGGCCAATCCCTTACCCCTCATTAAGGTCTTCGCAAGCCTCGGTGCCGCAAAGCATCGAGCAACAGTGTGTCTGAAGGCGGTTTGGGGCTCCTCATGCGTACGTTTCTGCTGGCCCTCGCGGCCGTCATTGTCGTGGCCGCGACATCGGTCGCGGCTTTCGCCGACGAGTGGACCGTCACACGTCTTCGCGGCACGGTGCAGCAGCTCGTGCAGGGGGAGTGGCAACCCCTCGCGCGCGGCGACGTGGTTCCCGACGAGCGATCGATCTTCACGCGGACCGACGGACACGCGACGCTGGTGCGCGGCAACGAGGCGATCGAGCTCGGGCCGAACACCAAGATCGAGATTTTCGACCAGGGCGGCCGCAAGCCGTTCACCACGATCCTGCAGCACGCGGGCGTCCTCACGGTCGAGGCGGAAGTGCGCAACGTCCAGCACTTCGCCGTTCGCACCGCCTACCTCGCGGCGGTGGTCAAAGGCACCCGCTTCACAGTCACCGCCAGGAGCAACGGCGGCTCGGTGGAAGTGCTGCGCGGGCAGGTGAGCGTCGAAGATCTGCAGAACGCCGAAACCGTTCTCATCGTCGCCGGCCAGAAGGCCAAGATCGTCAAAGGCGGTGGCATTTCGGTTTCCGGCAAAGCCAAGGCAGGCACCGGAAAATCGGCCGCTGCCGCGACAACCACCAAAGGCGCGCAGGCGGCCAACGGCGACCTCATGGTTCGCGGCAAAGGCACCACGGACAAAGCGACCAAGACTGTCGCAAAGGCCGGCGACAAGGCGACCAAGGCTACCGAAAAGGCCGCCGATAAGACGGGTGATTTGATCGAAACGGTCGTCGACACCACCACGACGACGGTCGACAAAGTGGTCGATAAGACAACCAAGGTCGTCGACAAGACCACGGACACGGTCGTGACGGTGGTCGATAGCGCGACCGATACTGTGGACGAGGTCTTGGACACGGTCGACAGGGTGACGAACACGACGGTGGTAACCACGACCGTCAACACCGTGACCGACACCGTCGACACCACCACCGATGTGCTGTCGGGCCTTCTCGGCAAGAAGAAAAAATAGCCGGCTCCAGATCGGTGCTCTAGAGCGCGCCGATCTGCTTGAGCGACGGCATGAGCGCCGCGTCGAACTGCTTCCAGTTGCTCAGCACGTCCTCGTCGAAGCTGTAGATCGCGGCGATCCCCGGCCCCAGATAGACCGTCCGGATGCAGCGGCCGGGTTCGCCCTCGGCCACCGGCGCGATGCACTTGGCGACGAACGGCCCAGACGAGATCGCGTCGTACCACACGGTCTCGTGCGCATAGCCTTCGGCAGCGAGCAGCGGCTTGCCGATCAGTCCGGGCGGGCCGCTGAGTTGTTCCGGCATGAACTGATGGAGATAGACGCCATCGAGCAGCGAGGCGCTCGGCCGCGCCCGGCTGCGCGGCACCAGCGTGATGGCGATCTCACGCATCGCCGCCTTGGGCCCGAGCGGCAACTTCAGCCCGATCTCGACCTGCTTGGCAAACCCCTCAGAGCGTTCGGCATCCTCGCGCAGCCACGAGGCGGGGACACGCAGATCGCGTGCGCCCAGCGTCCGGCTCACCGTGCCGGTGACCTGCTCATGCACCGAGCGTCCCGCGGCGTCGATGGCGTAAGCGAGGCCCAGCCCCGCGATGGCCACGAGCAGGGCGATGGCGCCCAGATTGAAACCAATCGAGTGCCCGCTGTCCTTGGCGGTGTCGGCATGTGCCGGCAGGGTCATCGCGGGAATTAACCACTCATTAGGGCTGTAGGTGACAGCCCATCACGCACCTCTTATGATTAATGAAGGGTTAACAAGGCCGCGCGCTCACCAGACGCGGCGCGGTTGAGGCGTGCGTCATGGCGTTTGAATTGTTGCTTGCCGGGTTCATCATGGGCGTCGGGCTCGCCATGGCGGGGGCGGGAACGCACCTCTACCAGTGGCGGGCGGGCCAGCAGGCCATCCTGCGCTACGACGGCAAGACCTGGTTCCACATGGTGGGCCATCTGGTCATGAGCTTCGTGTGCGGCCCCTACATCATGCTGCAGATGGGCTGGAAGCAGGAGGACGACGGCACGCTGTCGATCGGTTCGGTCCTGGTCTCCGCCCTCGTCGCCTTCGGCTGGAGCTTTGTCACCGGCCTGTTCTTCATGGGCATCTACGTCGCCATTCTGCCGTAACGCGTTTCAGGTTGGGGAAGGGCGTGGGGCCGGCTTCGGGGGAAGCCGGCCCCACAACTTTTCGCGGAGCCAAAATGGCGCGAGGCCGGCCTCGGGGGAGAGGGCCGGCCTCGCTATTTCGGGCGCACATCAGGGGGAAGGGCCCGAAAACTCCTGCAGGCTCAGCGTGTCGCCGAGGCCGTGATGATGCGCGTGTCGTCGATGCCGACCCATTTGCGGGAGTCGGTCTGCGACTGGCGCTTGATGAACTGGTAGGGTGTGTCGTTCCACAGCATCACCCGGCCGTCCTGGTTGTCGAGCACGAGGTCGCCGCGGTCGGTGCGTACCATCAGCACCGCATGGCCCTCGCCGTTCTGCTGGCGCACCACGGTCATCAGCAGCGCGCTGGGGTCCCAGCCATTGGCAATCAGCTGGCGGCGCTTCTCGAGGGCGAAATCCTCGCAGTCGCCCTTGCCGTCAGGGTAGGTCCAGAACTCCGAGACCTGGTAGAGGTCCTGGTCGGTGACCGGAACGATGCTCGTGTTGATCGTGTCGTTGATCGACACCAGCTGCTGCCAGCCCGCATCGGTCAGCGTCTCGACGTCGACGACCCTGGTGCTCGGTCCGCATTCGGCGCGATGCGCCTTGCAGAATTCGGCGGCCCCGATCGGGATGCTGGTCGGACCGGTGGTCGGCGCGAACGCGGGATTGGAGAGGTCGACACTCTGCGATGCCGCGGCCGGTGCCGCGAGCAGGGCCAGCGCGAAAAACGCGCCGGCGATCGTCTTGTTGGTGATTGGCATTTCGTAGCCCCCTGAGTGGAGCCACGATGCCGCCGCGGAATTGCCTCAGTCAGAAAACTGCGACCGAGTTTTTAGGCAAGTTTTAGGCGTCGAAGTCAGAACCGGTTAACCACGCCGGCCGCCTTACACGATGAGGAAGCTGTCCGCCGTGAAGACGAGGCCCGTCGCGAGGGTTGCGATCCGTACGTCGCCCGCGCTGCCGGCGCCATCTCTGTCGTAGAACAGCCCTCCAGTCGCGCTGTCGTAGATGATGTGAGCCGACGCCGCATCGCCATCAGTCGCGTACGCAGCGTCCGCATCCGAGATTTCTCCCAGGGCCAGCGCCTTAAACACCTTGTGCGACAGCACGATCGTGTCGTGGCTCACGTCGAAGTCTTTGATGATATCGGCGTTCGCCGACTTCACGGCCGCCGAGAACACGAATTTGTCCGCGCCGCTGCCGCCGGTCAGCGTGTCGCGGCCGGTGCCGCCATCGAGACGATCATTGCCCGCGCCACCGGCGAGGCTGTCATTGCCGCCATTGCCCGTCAGCGTGTTGTCGCCCGAATTGCCGGTGATCGTGTTGGCTTTCGAATTGCCGGTGCCGCTGATGTCGCCGCTGCCGGTGAGCTGCAGCTTCTCGACATTGGCCGGCAGCGTGAAGCTCACCGACGATTTCACCAGATCGGTGCCCTGCGCCGCAGCCTCGACGACTTTGTCCTTCCTGCTGTCGACGACGTAGGTATCGTTGCCGCGCCCGCCGGCCATGTTATCCGCGCCGCTGCCGCCATCGATGAAGTCGACGCCGCTGCGTCCGGTTACCGCGTCATTGCCGCCGCCCGCAGAG
>JBKJTB010000048.1:0-6090 GCA_046594305.1 Devosia sp.
CGCAGACGCCGCGCGGCGCCATCCGGGTGCGCGTCGAAGCGATGTTCCGCGAGGCGGCGCTACGGGGCGACATCCAGACGATCATCCTCCGCGCCGGCGATTTCTTTGGCCCCAACAGCGAGGCCGACTGGTTCGATCAGGCGATGATGCGCGATGTCACGAAGGGCCGCGTCGTCACCATGGGCACCAGGGGCGTCGGCCATTCCTGGGCCTACCTCCCCGACCTGGCGCGCGCCTTCGAGGCGCTGGGCGCCATGCGGCAGACGCTCGACGCCTTCGAGGACTTTCACTTTGCCGGCCATTTCGTCACCCCCGAGCAGATGGCCGCCGCCATCACGCGGACGGCGCCGCGGCCGGTTAGCGTTTCGGCGTTCCCGCTGGTGTTGCTCAAACTGTTCGGGATCTTCGATCCGGTGATGCGGGAAATCTCGAAGATGGATTACCAGTGGCGGCGCCCGATGGAGCTCAAGGACAGCCGCCTCGACACGCTGCTCGGCCGAAACTTCGGCACCCCGTTCGAGGACGCCATTCGGGCGACGATTGCGCCGTTCTTCAAGCCCGTCGAAAAAGTTCGCGGAGCGATGGAACCGACAGTCGCGAATCGCGTTTAAGGGCGTCGTAGGCCGTATTGGACGGCACTCCATGACCGGGTCGGGCGCTTCCTCTGAACAAATCTGAACGCTAGATGAATGCGAGTCTCACGTCGGCTTAAGCTGGTGTAGGTCATCGTCCTGACAAGAACGGTCGATCCAGATGCGTTCACCCCACAACCCCAAGGGACAGCAACATGAAAAAGATCTTGGCTATCGCCGCCCTCCTGATCGCGGGCTCTTTCGCCAGCGTCTCCTACGCCGACGATATCGCGCTTGGCGAACCCGGCTATGGCGGCTCGGGCTGCCCCGACGGGACGGCGTCCGTGACGCTCTCGCCCGACGCGAAGTCGCTGTCGATCCTGTTCGACCAGTACTATGTCGAGGCCGGTGGTTCGACCAACAAGTCGTTCGACCGCAAGAGCTGCAACATCGCCATCCCGGTGCATGTGCCGCAGGGCCTCAGCGTCTCGATCCTGACGATCGATTATCGCGGCTACAACAACATCCCGTCGGGCGGCAAGACGACGTTCGGCGTCGAGTACTTCTTCGCCGGCCAGAAGGGCCCGACCTTCAACAAGACCTTCAACGGTCCGCTGGATAAGGACTACCTGATCACCAACAAGCTCCAGGCCACCGCCCTGGTCTACTCGGCCTGCGGCGCCGACGTGAACCTGCGCACCAATTCCTCGATCCGCGTTCAGACCAAGCAGAACAAGGAAGCGCTGGCCACCGTCGACTCCGAGGACGTGGGCGCGAGCATCAAGTTTCTCCTTCAGTGGAAACAATGCTAAACTAAGTTCTGGCACTGCTTCGAAGGGCGGCCTCGTGCCGCCCTTCTTCGTTTTCTGGGTGGGTGATTGATGAAGAGATTCTTAACCGCGACGGCACTCCTGTTGGCTGGCACTGCTGCAGCATCGGCTGACCCCTGCACGATCGTCTACGACGGTACCAACCCCACCTACGCGCCGGACGACAGTGCGATTACGCTCTTCGCCGACGCCTTCTCAGCCTTCGTCGGCAACAACGGCACCTGCGCGCCGAGCTTTGATGCGCACAGCAATGTGCCGAACGACACCGATAAATTCGAGGTCTACTCGTCCGACATCCGCGGCGACTCGTTCTTTCCGAACGACAAGGTCAAGATCACGGTCAAGACCAACGGCCGCACCTACACCGAGACGTTCCAGTCGGGCGACAACCCGCTGATGACGCATTACATCGGCAAGGAAGCCGACGGTAAGCTCAAATCCAAGATCGAGATGGAGATCACGGACCCCGAAGATCCGGGCACCGAAGCGTTCATCGATTCGATCGACTACGCGCTTGCCGGCACCATGACCCGCACCCAGGCGGAAGCCTCGCTGACCAGTCTCGGCAACGCACAGACCGCGATGGTCACCCATCTCGACGCCACGTCGGGTCTGCTGACCGGCGGCAACATGACGCTCGAGGGCGACAACGAAGTCCGCGTGCTCGGCGGCGTCGGCTCCTACATGCTGGGCGGCAATCTGCGCTACAATCTTTCGGACGGCTTCTCCCTTCTCGCCGGCGTGTCGCTGATCGATCAGGGCGCGGGCGGCGCGCACTACACCGGTGGCCTCGGGGCTGCGGCGCTGCGCTTTGTCGAGCCGGGCGGCGCCTCGCAGCGCTTCTTCGGTGAAGCTGGCGTCGATGGCGGCGTGTTCAACATGCGCTTCTCCCGCACCTACACCGATGACAACAGCACGCAGACCGTGACCGGTACGGGCAATGGCGGCCTCGGCGCGATTTACCTCCGCGGCGGCCTGCTGTTCCAGCTCGACGAGAGCAACGAAGTCGTCCTGTCGGCCACCGCCAAGCAGAGCTTTATCGGCTTCGGCGACTATCGCGAGAAAGTCTCGGCCGGCAATCTGTTCGCCGCCGATCTCTCTAATCAACTGGCCGGTTTCACTACCGTCAAGCTCGGCGCCGACTGGACCACGGCGCTGGCGAGCGATGTCGACCTGACCGCGCATCTGGGCGTCGGCACCACGATGGCCAACCAGCGCACCACGGCCTATATCCTCGGCGGTGGCACCACCACCGGCGGCTACACCAACACGGTGTTCGCCGAATACGGCGCGGGCCTCGCCTGGCACATCACTCCCGTCAGCACGATCGAGGGTTTCCTCCAGGGCTCGACCGGCACCAGCATCGGCACGCACGCACAGATCGGCGCCGCGTATAGGATGAAGTTCTAGTTCAGAATCCAACCGCGGCGCGCACAGCCGCCGCTGTCCATCCCGCTTCACGAAGGCTCCTCAGCGTTGGGGAGCCTTTCGATTTTGCGAGCTTCTTGCCGTCTTCGCCCAGGATCAGCTTGTGGAAGGTGTAGATCGGCTGCGGCAGGCCCAGCAGCATCTGCAGCAGCACGTGAATATCGGTGGCCGCCTCCATGTCGCGGCCGCGCGTCACATGCGTGATGGCCTGCGCCGCATCGTCCACCACGACGCTCAGGGGATAGCTTGTCGGCGTATCCTTGCGCTGGATCACGACATCGCCCCACAGCTCTGGCCTCGCATAGCGGATCTGCGGCCGGTCGAGCGGTGTCGGACCGGCAATTGTAAAGCTCAGCGGTCCCGTCAGCGCTATCGCCCCGGCACCTGCCAGCCGGTACTGCGCTTGCTCCCTGCGCTCGAACCGCTCCGCGATTTCGGCGTGCGACAGATGCCGACAGGTGCCGCCATAGAGCGGCGCGCCATCCGGGTCGGTCCCGATGGCGTGCGCGGCAACTTCAGTGCGCGAGCAGAAGCAGGGATAGAGCAGGTCACGCGCCTTCAGCCGATCGGCCGCGGCGGCATAGACCGGAAACCGCTCCGACTGCACCATCACCGGCTCTGGCCAGTTGGGCCCCAGCCAACGCAAATCCTCGACGATCGCCTCGGCAAATTCGGGTCGACAGCGGCTGGTGTCGATGTCCTCAAGGCGCAACAGGCAGGTGCCGCCGAGACGCTGCGCCCACAAATCGGTAAACAGCGCCGAGTAGGCGTGGCCCAGATGCAAATGCCCGTTAGGGCTGGGGGCAAAGCGAAGGATCGGCGACGGCATGGCCCGCTCTAGCACACAACGACTGACCTCGTCCGAGGCGCTCGAGCGCCAGTTGCGCGCCCTGTTGCGGCGCAACCCGGACCTGCGGCCCGTCGCCAAACTGGCCGGCGCGTTCGAGATCCGCCTGACGCCGGCCGGCTTCAGCGGCCTCGCCCGGGTGATCTGCGGCCAGCAGCTTTCGGTCGCCAGTGCCCGCGCCATCTGGGGCCGCTTCGCCGCGCTCCCCGGCGCCCTCGATCCAGCGACCTATCTGACCCTGAGCGAGGAAGAGGTGCGGGCGACCGGCTTCTCGACGAGCAAGTATCGGACGTGCAGGGTCATCGCGGAGGCGATTGTTTCCGGCGACCTCGACCTGGGATCGGTCGACACCATGAGCGGGGAAGACGCAATCGCCTACCTCACGGCGCACAAGGGCATCGGCCCGTGGACGGCCGAGATCTACCTGATGTTCTGCACCGGCCATCCGGACATTTTCCCCGTCGGCGATCTTGCCTTGCGAAACGCGGTGGGCCATGCGTTGGGCATGAAAACCTCACCCACCGAGAAAGAACTGACGGTCCGCGCCGCGGCGTGGGCGCCCTATCGGCACGCCGCAGCGCTGCTGTTCTGGAAATACTACGCCGCCGTGATGCGGAAGAGCTCGGGGACCGCGCTATGACCACACCGCTGTCAGGCCCGATGCTGCCGCCCAAATCCGGCGGGGCGCCGAAGCAGCTCATGGTGCTGCTGCACGGCTATGGCGCCGATGGCAGCGATTTGATCTCGCTCGGCATCCAGTGGCGGGAGCTGTGGCCGGACATGCTGTTCGTCTCGCCCAATGCTCCCGATCCCTGCGCCCAGAGCCCGTCCGGCTTCCAGTGGTTTCCGCTCAAACCCGACCGCATCGCGGGACGGATCGAGGGCGCGGCCAATGCCCGGCCGGTGATCGTCAATTTCCTGATCGACCTGTGGGCCCAGTCCGGCGTGACGCCGGCGAACACTGTGCTGGTCGGCTTCAGCCAGGGGGCGATGATGTCGCTCCATGTGGGCACCTCGCTCGACCAGCAGCTGGCCGGGATCGTCGCCTTTTCCGGTGCGTTCGTGCCGGCCGATGGCTTTGGCGACGGGAGCTTCGCGCGGCCGCCGGTGGCGCTGATCCATGGCGACCAGGATGGCGTGGTCGCGTCGCAATTGAGCAAGGACGCCGCCGATCTGCTGGCGGCCGACGGTTTCGACGTCAGCCTCCATTTCTCGAAAGGCGTCGGCCACGGCATCGCCCCCGACGGGCTCGAATTCGCGACCTCGTTCCTGCTCGCGAGCCTGGGCGCGAAGCCCTAAAGACCCTCGCGTTTTGGCGCTTCACAGGCCCGACACACTGCATGTAGTATAAGCACGATATGAGTGCTGCCGATTCCCACAGCGGGAGTTTCCGGTGACTATCCATGTGTCACCCGAGTCGTGCCCCGCGCTGGTCTTGAACGCCGACTACCGGCCATTGAGCTACTATCCGTTGTCGCTCTGGTCGTGGCAGGACGCGATCAAGGCCGTGTGCCTTGATCGCGTGCAGATCGTCTCGAGCTACGACCGCATCGTCAAATCGCCCAGCTTCGAGATGTTCATTCCGAGCGTCGTGTCGCTCAAGGAGTATGTGAAGCCGGCGCGGCATCCGGCGTTCACCCGCTTCAATGTGTTCCTCCGCGACAAATTCCAGTGCCAGTATTGCGGTTCGCGCGACGATTTGACCTTCGACCATGTGATCCCGCGCTCGAAGGGTGGGCGCACCACCTGGGAGAATGTCGTCGCGGCCTGCGCGCCGTGCAATCTGCGCAAAGCCAATCGTCTGCCGCGCGAGATCCGGATGTTCCCCAGCCAGACGCCGTTCCAGCCCACGGTGCACGACCTCCACAACAATGGCCGGGCCTTTCCGCCCAACCATCTGCACCAGAGCTGGCTCGACTATCTCTACTGGGACATCGAGCTCGAGCCGTAGGAGCGTTTCCAGGAAAAGTGGGAACCGGCGCATACGGGGATGGCGACCGGTTTTCCGGTTCGGAAACGCGACCACACGAGAGTCCTTGCGCTTTGCTGCGTGAGCAGGCTCACTCGCCCCGTGAGGGGACTTCATGTCAGTCGGCGTCGTCGTTAATCCTGCTGCAGGCGGCGGGCGCCTGAGTACGGCCTGGCCAGCGCTCGCGGCCATGCTCGAGCAGCGGCTCGGTCCGCTCGATGTGCTCCGCACCAAAGCGCCCGGCGACGGCCGCGACCTTGCCGCGCAACATGTGCGCAACGGCGCAGCGCTGGTGATCGCGGCCGGCGGCGACGGCACCGCCAACGAAGTCGTCGACGGCCTGCTGCTCGCGGGCGGTGGCCCCGAGCTTGGCGTCATCTCCGTCGGCACTGGCCGCGACTTCGTCCGCACGCTCGGCGGCCACGCCGATCTCGCGGCAGCGGT
>JBKJTB010000207.1:0-2585 GCA_046594305.1 Devosia sp.
GCCGGCAAGGTGGTGCAGAAGCTTGGCGTCGTGCCGCAGCAGATCGCCGGTGGCGATATCTATCCGGCGCTGGAAAAAGGCACGATCGACGCGGCCGAGTGGGTCGGCCCCTATGACGACGAGAAGCTCGGCTTCCAGAAGGTCGCGCCCTACTACTACTATCCCGGCTGGTGGGAAGGCGGCCCGACCGTCCATGCGCTGATCAACAAGGGCAAGTTCGACGAACTGCCGCCGGCCTATCAGTCGCTGCTGAAGACCGCGTGCCAGGCGACCAGCGCCGACATGCTCGCCAAGTACGACTATGTGAACCCTACGGCGCTCAAGAAGCTGGTGGCGGCCGGCGCGCAACTTCGTCCGTTCAGCCCGGAGATCATGGAAGCCAGTTTCAGGGCGGCAAACGAGGCCTATACCGAGTTCGAGGCGCAGAGCGAGAATTTCAAGACGATCTGGGGGTCGATCAAGGCGTTCCGCAAGGACCACTATTTGTGGACGCAGGTGGCGGAATTGAATTTCGACGCGTTCCTCCAGGCGCAGCAGCGGGCGGGCACGCTGTAGGGGTTAGGCGATTTGGAATGATGAGGGGCCCGGGGAATCGGGCCCTTTTGTTTGCGCTCAATTTCCCAACCGTCATGGCCGGGCGAAGACCCGGCCACCCAGCCGCGTTTTTTGCGTGCGGCGACATCGCTGGGTCCCCGGGTCAAGCCCGGGGATGACGAACCGAGAGATCATCAGTTGAAATTGGGCAGCGGCTGGGCACTGAAATTCAGGGCCGGCTGCTCGCCGAAGACTGGTGGTGGCGGGGCCGAAAACACCGGGGGCTCGACACTGCCATCCGGGGGCGGGAGGACGATCTCGATCGTGTCCAGATCGACGTCAGGGGCCTTGTCGAGGAAGAACGTCACGAGCTGCGGGAAGGCGATGAGGATGCCGACGAGGATCAGTTGCAGCACCAGCCAGGGGATGGCGCCGAGGTAGATGTCGCGGGTCTTGACCTTATCGCGGGGGACGATGCCGCGGAGGTAAAACAGCGCGAAACCGAACGGCGGGTGCATGAAGCTGGTCTGCATGTTGGCGCAGATCATGACGCCCAGCCAGACGAGGTCGATGCCGAGCGCGTTCGCCGTCGGCACGAGCAGCGGGATGACGATGAAGGCGATCTCGAAGAAATCGAGAAAGAACGCCAAAACGAAAATGAAGATGTTGACGAAGATCAGGAAGCCGACCACGCCGCCCGGCAGATTGGAGAGCAGGTGCTCGATCCAGTGACCGCCGCCGACGCCCTGGAAGACGAGTGAGAACACGCGGGCGCCGAGCAGGATGAAGACCACCATCGCGGTGAGCCGCATGGTGGAGGTCATGCCCGCCCACATCAGCTTCCATGAGAGCCGGCGGTTGAACCAGGCGAGGAGGATCGCGCCGACGACGCCCATGGCGCCGGCTTCGGTGGGGGTGACGAGACCAAGCAAAATCGTGCCGAGCACGATGAAGATCAGCGCCAGGCTCGGCACCGTGCCGCGGATGATCTTCCATGCCAGCGGCCAGCCGCGGAGGGTGCGGGCTTCGGGCGGCAGGGCGGGCACATCCTGCGGGCGGATGATCGAGAGGATCAGCACCCAGCCAGCAAACAGCAGCACCTGGACGAGCGATGCGCCGGTGGCGCCGATGTACATTTCGCCCGGCGATTTCTGCAACTGGTCGGCGAGGACGATCAGCACCAGCGAGGGCGGGATCAGCTGCGTGATGGTGCCGGAGGCAGCGATGACGCCGGTGGCGTGGCGCACATTGTAGCCGTAGCGCATCATCACCGGCAGCGAGATGAGGCCCATCGCGATCACCGAGGCAGCCACGGTTCCCGTGATGGCGCCGAGGATGGCGCCGACGATGATCACGGCGTAGCTCAGACCGCCGCGGATGCCGCCGAAGAGCTGGCCGAAGCCGTCGAGCAGATCCTCGGCGAGGCCGCTCTTTTCAAGGATCACCCCCATGAAGGTGAAGAACGGGATGGCCAGAAGCAGCTCGTTCGAGAGCACGCCGTAGAGCTGGTAAGTGAGGTTGCCGAGGAAGTTGGGCTCGATCAGCCCGAGCTCGACAGCGACGAGGCCGGAGAAGAGCCCGATGGCGGCGAGCGAGAAGGCCGCCGGATAGCCGATCACGAGAAACAGCACCAGGCCGCCAAACATCAGCGGGCCCATGTTCGCGCGGATGAAGTCGATCATTGCAGCGGCTTCTCGTAGGCGAACTCGCGATGGTAGTTCGTGGTGAGCGAGGCGATGCATTTGATGATCTCGGCGATGCCCTGCAGCAGCAGCACGCCGAAGCCGAGCGGCAGCATCAACCGGACCGGCCAGCGCGGCAGTCCACCGGCGGCGTTGGACATAACGTTCTGTGTCCACGCCTGCAGGAACCAGGGCCAGGTGAAGTAGATCAGGAGGATGCAAAGCGGCAGCAGGAAGAACAGGCCGCCGAGCAGGTCGATCCAGGTCCGGGCGCGCTCGCTGATGGCGCCATAGATCAGGTCGACGCGGACGTGCTCGTTCAGCTTGAGTGTCCAGGCGCCGCCCAGCATCACCATGCCGCCGAACATG
>JBKJTB010000294.1:0-3119 GCA_046594305.1 Devosia sp.
AATCATTGGCGGAACCGGCTTCATCGGCCTCGCCGTGGCCAAACGCGCATTGCTCCGGGGGCTTGCCCCCATAATCATCGCCCGCGGCCAGCACCCGGTCGATCTCCCCCCTGGCGCGATCTTCGAGCCCGTCGACCGCATGGATCGTCACCGCCTCGTGGCGACATTCCGCAAACATTCGGTCGACACCGTCGTCGACATCTTCGCGCTGGGCATGCTCAACACCCGCGCGGTCCTCGACGCTATGGCCGAGATCGGCGGCCGCTATGTGCTGCTGAGTTCTGTGGACGTCTACGCGAACTATGCCGGCCTGCTGCGCCGCGAAAATCCCGCCGTGCAGTCGGCACCCGCCAAGGAAGACGATCCCCTCCGCAGCTTCCGCTTCCCCTATCGCGGCAATCCGCACCGGCCCAAGGGCGTCGATGCGGCAATGTTCGAGGACTACGACAAGATCGTGCTCGAGGACGCCGCGCGCGCCGACACCCGCTTCGCGTCCACCATCATTCGTGCCCCGATGATCTTCGGTCCCGGCGACAAGCAGCACCGCTTCGCCTGGGCCATCAAGGCGGTCAAAGCCGGCGGTCTCGTGAAAATGGACGAGCGCGCGGCCAAATGGCCCAATTCCTACGGCTATGTCGACGACGTCGCCGAAGCGATGCTGACCGCCGCGCTCGATCCCCGCGCTGCAGGCCGCACCTACAATGTCGGCCAGAATTTTGTGCGCACGCCGATCGAGTGGCTGCTCAGTTTTGCGGTGGTGATGAACACCCCGATCGAAATCGAAACCGTGCCCGCCGACCAAAACGCGTTGCTGTACGAGCGAGCCAATGCCACCGATCTGCGCTATCCGCTGACGCTGAACACCTCGCGCATCCGTCGCGAACTGGGCTTCACCGAGCCGACGACCGAACGCGACGCGCTGCTCGCCACCATCGCCTATGAGTCGCAGCAGACTCCCGATTGACTCCCCACGGCACATGTTTAGTGTCACTAAAGACCACGGTCCGGGGCGGACACACGCATGCATGCCGGCGACATCCGCGAGATGTCAGAAAATTTCGTCACGTCGGGTGAAAACCTGGGGGCGCGGCTGCGTGCCCGCCGCAAGGCCATCGGCAAGACCATGCAGCAGGTGGCCGACGAAGCGTCGCTCACCATCGGTTTCATCTCCCAGATCGAGCGCGGGATTTCGACGCCCTCGCTGGCCTCGCTCTACAACGTCGCCAAGGCGCTCGACGCCTCGGTCGACATGTTCGTGTCGCAGGCGCCCAAGCGCTCGCATTCCGTCGTCACCCACGCCGGCACCCGCCCGACCTTCAAGGTCGACGGCACCTCGCGCTTCTACGAATTCCTCGAGCGCGGTTTTGCCGATGCAAAACTCAATGCCTGCCTGTCGCACGTCCCCTCCGGTCATGCCTCCGAGATGATGAGCCACGAGGGCGAGGACTTCGTCTATCTGGTGGCCGGCAGGATGCTCTATGAAGTCGACGGCATCCCCTATGATCTCGGCGCCGGCGACACGCTGCATTTCGACAGCCGCAAGCCGCATCGCGGTACCAATATCGGCAGCGATACCGCGATCGAACTCTGGGTCGGCACCATGCGGCTGTTCCCCGAATGAGCCTCATCGAGCCCGCCGCATCGCAACGCATCACCGCCGCCTTGGCCGCCGGCCCCATCGAGTTGATGGCGTTCATCGTTGGGTCTGTCGGCGCGCTCCCCGGAGTGCGCACCGTAACCTTCCTCGCGACGGCCCCCGATAAATCCGAGACCCATCGCATCGGCACCTCCGATCCGGTGAACTTCCCCATCGGCGGCTTCGATCCATGGGCCGACGACGCCTGGCATCGCCGCATCTTCGGCGAGAAGCGCGCCGTCGTCGCCGACACTCCCGCCCAGCTCGCCCAGTTCATCCCTGAGGCCGACCAGCTGGTCGCCATGGGCTATGGCGCAACGCTCTGCATGCCCGTGATCATCGCCGGCCAGGTCCGCGGCGCCGTCTGCGCGCTCGGCGATGCCGGCATTCTCACACCCTCGATGGTTGCTGCCGTCGAGACGCTTCTACCCATCGCTGCGCTGGTCTTCACCTTCGAGGGGATCAGCAGGAGATGACGACGACAACCGGCGCCCTCCGCCGGACGATTGAGACCTCAACAAGGGAGACTGCCATGCGTTTGTACAAAGCGCTTGTCGCAGTGGCATTGGGAGCGGTGATGACCGCCACCGGCGCCATCGCGGCGACGCCACTGAATACGCTCGTCATCGCCGATGCGATCGACGACATCATCACGCTCGATCCGGCCGAAGTGTCGGAAGTCGGCGGCGTGCTGGCCAGCCAGCAGATCTATCAGCCGCTGGTGACCTTCGATCCCGCCGATGCGACCAAGCTCATCCCGGTACTTGCCGAGAGCTGGACCGTTTCGGAAGACGGCAAGACCTTCACCTTCAAGATGAACCCGGCGGCGAAGTTCGCCTCGGGCAATCCGGTGACGGCTGCCGACGCCGAGTATTCGCTGCAGCGCGTCATCCTGCTCGATAGCCGCATCTCGTTCATCCTGACGCAGTTCGGGATCAACAAGGAAAACGTCGCCGAAAAGATCAAGGCGACGGACGACATGACCCTGGTGCTCCAGGTCGACCAGAAATACGCGCAGAGCTTCGTGCTCTACGTGCTCTCGTCCTTCACCGGCGGCATCGTCGACTCCAAGATCGTCAAGGCGCATGAGGCCAAGAAGGAAGACGGCAGCAACGACTACGGCAATGCCTGGCTGAAGGCCGAAAATTCGGCTGGCTCGGGTCCGTATGTGCTGACCAAATGGGACCCGAAAGTCTCGATCCTGATGACCCGCAACCCCAACTATTGGGGCACTCCGCCGGGCGTCGAGCGGCTGTTCCTCCAGCACATGCCCGAGAGCGCCACGCAGCGCCTCGCGCTCGAAAAGGGCGATATCGATATCGCCAACAAGCTCGGGCCCGATGACGTCGGTGCCATCACCGGCACCGATGGGATCCAGATCCTCGAGGGCGTGTCCTCGACGATCTATTACTTCGGTCTGAACCTCCGTAACCCCGCTCTCAGCAACCCAAAAATCGTCGAAGCCATCAAGTATCTCGTCGAC
>JBKJTB010000347.1:0-4090 GCA_046594305.1 Devosia sp.
GCGGTCGCGCGGCCTGGGGTTCCTCGCGGGACTGCCGTGGCAGACATGACCACGGCGCTCACCGCTGGTGCCCGACACACCCATCGCGGCAGAGCGCAGGGCGTCTCGCTCTGCAAAACTATCTCGGAGGCGTCCTGCGCTCTCCGTCCGTGGGCGCCTCTTTGTCCCACCGAAGCAAACCCCGAAGCCGCGAGGCTGCCGGAAACCTTCGCTCGTCCCGAGCACCGGCGTCAGTTCAGCTTCCCATCCATCGCCATGTCGAAAATCCGGAGCGCCAGCGCCTCGTCGAGCTTCACCGGGTTAGTGCCCGTCGAGGGATCGGCTACCGCCATGACGGCGATTTCGGCGCGGCGGTCGGCGGGGACCTTCAGGTCCCTGAGCGTGTGCGGGACGCCGAGCTTTTCGCGCAGGGCAAGAATCGCGGTGAGGAACGCGTCGAAGCTCCCGGGAAGGCCGCAATAGGCCGCGAGTCGGGCGATGCGGGCTTCGATCGCGTCGCGGTTGGCGACGAGGACATAGGGCATGAAGGTGCCGTTGGTCATGCCGTGATGCGTGTTGTAGAGCGCGCCGATCGGATGGCTCAGCGAGTGGATGGCGCCGAGGCCCTTCTGGAACGCTGTTGCACCCATGAGGGCGGCGCTCAGCATGTTGCCGCGCGCCTCGATGTCGTTGGGATCGGCAATGACTTTTGGCAGGTTCTCGAGCACCAGCCGGACCCCTTCGACACCGATGCCGTCGGCGAGTGGATGATAACCCGGCGCGCAGTACGCCTCGAGGCAGTGGGCCAGAGCGTCAAAGCCGGTGCCGACGGTGATCGTGCGTGGCATGCCGACGGTCAGCTCAGGATCGGCGATCACCAGTTTGGGCTGCATCAGCGGGTGGAAGATGATCTTCTTGGTGTGCGCCGCCTCGTCGGTGATGACGCTGGCGCGCCCGACTTCGGAGCCCGTGCCTGCCGTGGTGGGCACCGCGATGATGGGGAGGATCGCCTTGGGGTCGGCCCGCGTCCACCAGTCGCCGATATCCTCGAAATCCCACAGCGGCCGGGTCTGGCTGGCCATGAAGGCGATGGTCTTGCCCACATCGAGCCCCGAGCCGCCACCGAAGGCGATGACGCCATCATGGTCGCCGGCCCGCAGCACCGCGACGCCCGCGTCGACGTTGGAACCGGGCGGATTGGGCTGCACGTCGGAGAAGACGCCAACCTCGATGCCTGCATCGCGCAGCAGCTTCAGCGTGTTCTGCGTCACCGGCAGATTGACCAGCCCCGCATCGGTGACGAACAGCGGCTTGTTGATGCCGACGGCCTTGAGTGCCTCGGGCAGCTCGGCAATTCGACCGGCGCCGAAGCGGACGGCGGTGGGATAATTCCAGTTCGAGCGGGTGGCCATGGCTAGTCTCCTTCTGCTCTGGCCAAGCGAGGCGAAGATGCCTCGTTTGGCCAACCGCGGTTCAGACGATCTTGAAGTGGTACGATTTGGGCTGCGTCAGATTGTGGTAGCCGATCTCGCTGAGCGCGCCGCCCTTGCCGGTGTCCTTGACGCCGGTCCACACCAGCGCCGGGTCGAGATAATCGCAGCGATTGGCAAAGACTGTGCCGGTTTCAACGCGGGCGCCGAGTTTGGCGACCTCGTCGAGGTCCTGCGACCAGATCGACGCGGTGAGGCCGTAGGGGCTGTCGTTCATCAGCGTGACGGCTTCGTCGTCATCGGCAACCTTCATGATGCCGACGACGGGGCCGAAACTTTCCTCGCGCATCACCGACATCTGGTGGTTGACGTCGACCAGCACTTCCGGTGCGAGATAGGGCGAGGAGACTTCGTCGAGATCGTGTTTTGTGTTGAGCAACGCGCGAGCGCCCTTGCGCTTGGCCTCGGCCGTCTGTTCGCGCACGAGGTCGGCGAATTTGGGCGCTGCCATCGGGCCGACGACGGTATCGGCCTCGAGCGGATTGCCGAGTGTCCAGCCTTTGGCGTTCTCGACGAAGCCGTCGACGAAGCGGTCGTAGACATCGGCGTGCACGTAGATGCGCTCGACGCCGCAGCAGGACTGGCCGGAATTGAAGAACGAGCCGTCGACGAGGTTCTCGACGGCGTTGGGCAGATTGGCGTCCGCGCGCACATAAGCCGGGTCCTTGCCGCCGAGTTCTAGGCCGAGGGTCGCAAAGGTGCCCGCGGCGGCGCGTTCGATCCGGCGGCCCCCTTCGACCGAGCCGGTGAAGTTGATGTGGTCGATCTGCCCGGACGAAATCAGCGTCTCGGTGTCGGCATGGTTCAGCACGAGGTTCTGGAACAGCCCGTCGGGCAGGCCGGCGGCGCGGAAGGCTTCGGCGAAGCGCTCGCCGACGAGCAGCGTCTGGCTGGCATGCTTGAGGATGACGGCGTTGCCGGCCATGAGACCGGGCACGATGGAATTGACCGCGGTGAGGAACGGATAGTTCCAGGGCGCGATGACCATCACGGTGCCGAGCGGCTCGCGGGAGATCCAGCGCTTGAAGCCGTCCCTGGCCGGCCGCTCGGACGGCGCAAGGCTCGCCTCGGCGATTGATATCATGTGGCGCGAGCGTTCCTCGACGCCCTTGCGCTCGCCGCCGAAGCGGACAGGCCGGCCCATCTGCCAGGCGAGTTCGGGCACGATCTCGTCGTTCTTGCTCAGCAGCGCATCGACGAAATGCTCGAGGAACTTCGCCCGCTCGCGCACCGTGACCTCGCCCCACGCCTTGCGGGCGGCCTTTGCCCTGGCGACGGCGGTTTCGATCTCGGCGCCGCTCGCAACCGGCCGCTCGGCGTACACGCGTCCGTCGATGGGGGAGTAGATTTTGACCGTGTCGGTCATTGGTCACCTGTCACAAAGAGTTGGCGGGTGTTTACGACCTTTCGAACCCGCGCTTCAACTCCCAGTCCGTGACCCTGCGGTCGTATTCGAACTGTTCCCATTCGGCGGTGTGGACGTAGTGGTCGATGACCGGCTGGCCGAGGGCCGCGAGGAGCATTTTGGATTTGCGGAGAGCGGCGGTGGCGTCGCGCAGGGTTTTGTGGACTTCGCGCAGCTTCTTGCCGGAGTAGGCGTCGCCGGTGAACACCGGCTCGAGCGTGAGCTTTTCCTCGATGCCCGCGAGGCCCGCGGCGATCAGCGCGGCGTAGGCGAGATAGGGGTTGAGGTCGGCGCCGCCGATGCGGCATTCGACGCGGACGCCCTTGGTGTTCTCGCCGCAAAGGCGGAAGCCGGCGGTGCGGTTATCGCGGCTCCAGATCGCCTTGGTGGGGGCGAAGGTGCCGGCCTGGAAGCGCTTGTAGGAATTGATGTAGGGCGCGAGGAAATAGGTGATGTCGCCCGCATAGGTGAGGAGGCCCGCCATGAACTGCTTCATGATCGGCGCCATGCCGAGCGCGTCCTTGGCATCGACGAAGACGTTCTTGCCGCCCTTGGCGAGGCTCATATGGATGTGGCTCGAGGAGCCGGCGAGGCCAAAATTCCATTTGGCCATGAAGGTGACGGCCTTGCCCTGGAGGTAGGCGATCTCCTTGGTGGCGTTCTTGATGACGACGTGGCGGTCGGCCATCGTCAGCGCGTCGGCGTATTTGACGTTGATCTCTTCCTGGCCGGGGCCCCATTCGCCCTTGCTGTTCTCGACCGGAATGCCCGAGGCCATCAGCTGCTTGCGCAGGGCGCGCATCACCGGCTCTTCCTTGGTGGTCTGGAAGATGTGGTAGTCCTCGATGTAGTAGCCCGCGGTCTTGGGGTTGCGGAAATCCTTCTCGTGGATCGTCCGGAAATCCTCGTCGAAGAGATAGAATTCGAGTTCCGACGCGAAGTTGGCGGTGAGGCCGAGCTTCTCGAGCCGCGCCAGCTGCGCCTTGAGGATCGAGCGCGGCGCGTGCGGAATCGGTTCGTGATGATGGTGGTCGACGAGGTCGGAAAGGATCAGCGCCGTGCCCTCGAGCCAGGTGCATTTCATCAGCGTGTTGATGTCGGGCTTCATGACGAAATCGCCGTAGCCCTTTTCCCAGCTCGCCGCGGCGTAGCCAGGGACCGGCTCCATGTCGATGTCGTCGGCCATCAGATAGTCGCAGGCATGCGTCTCGTCGAT
>JBKJTB010000364.1:0-12945 GCA_046594305.1 Devosia sp.
CCGCACTGCCTGCCCAGGCCGCGCCGGCCGTCGTTGCCGGCCCGTCCGACGACCCCGCCTGCTACGGTCCGGTCTTGGCATCATATTTCAGGAATTCGGTGTCGGCCGCCCACGGCACGTAGCAGGCGGGGTCGTCGGACGGGCCGGCAACGACGGCCGGCGCGGCCTGGGCAGGCAGTGCGGCAAAGGCCAGCAGCGTGGCCGCCGCGGCACCAGCCGCAAGGTTCAAAAGCAGTGACGATTTCACGATTCATCCTCCCTTGGATTTCGGCGGGGAGGCTGGTTGGCCATAGCTTCGCCGTCGGCAGACCGCGCAATTTTTTGTCGCGGTCCCCACATCGGTGATGCTGGGCATCCTCTCCCCACTGCCGACGCTAGAGACTGATGAAAGCGCTGTCAATCGCGAATGGAAGCGCTATCAGATAGGCTGCGACAGATTGGCGATGACGCCGGTCGGGGTGTTCATCTATGAAGGATTCGGAACGACCGGGGGCACAATTGAATACCAGGCATCGCGCGACTTTGTCGGACGTGGCGCGCCATGCCGGCGTCTCGCCCGTCACCGTATCGCGCGCCATCCGTCACCCCGAAATGGTGTCGGAGGAATTGAAGAAACGCATCGACGAAGCGGTGCTCAGGCTCAACTACATCCCCAACCATCTGGCGAGCGCGCTGGCCTCGACGCGCACCCAGATCGTCGGCGTCATCGTCCCATCGCTGACCAATGGTGTGTTCGACGATTACCTCGGCGCCATCCAGGACGTGCTCAACCCCGCCGGTTTCCAGGTGCTGGTGCTCAATGTGCGCTACTCCGAGGTCGAGGAGGAAAAGGCCATCGAGACGCTGATGGGCTATCACCCCGAGGCGATGATCGTGGCCGGCGTCGACCAGACGGTTCGCTCGCGGCAGATGCTCAAGAACTCGGGCGTGCCGGTGGTGCAGACCATGGACATCACCGAGGATCCGATCGATCTCAATATCGGCCTCGACCACGGCGAGGCGGGCGCCGCGGCGGTGCGGTTCCTGCACGCACAGGGGCATCGCAAGATCGCCCATCTCACCGCCCGCGCCGACCCGCGCGCCCGCCGCCGCCATGCCGGCTATCAACGCCAGATGGATGCGTTCGGGCTGTCGACGGCGGGGCTGGTCAATGCCTCGCCACGGGCTTCCGACGTAGCGATGGGCGGCGAGCTGTTCGCCGAGATTCTCGAACAGACCCCGGACGTGACCGCGGTCTTTACCTGCAATGACGACCTTGCGCTTGGAACGCTGTTCGAGTGCCAGCGGCGCGGTATCCGAGTGCCCGACGACGTCGCCATCATCGGCTTCAACGACCTCGATTTCTGCGTCGCGACCGTGCCGACGATGACGACGGTGTCGACCGAGCGGCGCGAGATGGGCACCTGGGCGGCTCGCGCGGTCCTCGAAATCATCCGCGGCGGCGGCAAGCGGCCCAAACAGGCCTCGGTCGATATCGGCTTCTCGATCAAGACGCGTGGCAGCACCGCGGCGATCGCGGCCAAGCCCAAGCGGGCGAAGGCCAAGGCCTAGGCGAAGCCGGCCCTTCGGCGTCCGGACAAGGCTGACGTGAAGCGTCGCAGCCGGCCCGCCGCGGCTTGAACGTGACGCGCGCTTTCTGCCAAACTCCGCTACAGTCATTTTGGGGGAATGACGCATGGCAGAGGACGTTCCGGCAGTTGCGCTGCGCGATGGCAATCTCATCCCGCAACTCGGCTTCGGCACTTGGCAGATCCCGAACACGGACAGCCCGCGCATCGTCGGCGAGGCGATCAAGGCCGGCTATCGCTCGTTCGACACAGCGCAGGGCTATCGCAACGAAGAAGGCATCGGCCGCGCCATTCGCGAGAGCGGCATCGAGCGCAGCGCGTTCTTCATCACCTCAAAGCTGCGCAACGCGACGCACACGCGCGACCTCGTGCTGCGCAGCTTCGACGAGTCGATGAAAAGGCTCGGCATCGAGCAGATCGATCTGTTCCTCATCCACTGGCCGGTTCCCGCCCAAGACAAGTATGTCGAAGCCTGGAAGACGCTGATCGAGTTGCAGCAGCAGGGCCACATCCGCTCGATTGGCGTGGCGAACTTCGACCGTGTGCATATGGAGCGGCTGATCGCGGAAACCGGCGTCGCCCCGGCCGTCAACCAGATCGAGCTGCATCCGCTGTTCCAGCAGCGCGAGTGGCGCGGCTATCATCTGCGTCGCAACATCCACATCATGAGCGCCAGCCCGCTCGGCCCCGGCACCAGCGCCAGCGCCTGGTGGTGGACGCATGGCCGCTCAACCCCGGGCACCGCACTCCTCGACCCCTCGGTCACCGCCATCGCCAAGGCGCACAAAAAGACCCCGGCGCAGATCGTCATCCGCTGGCATCTGCAGGAGGGCCTGATTCTCCACCCGCGTTCGACGCGCCCCGAGCGGATGGCCGAAAACATCAACGTCTTCGACTTCACCCTGACGGCCGAGGATGTTTACCGCATCGAGGCGCTGGATCGGCCGGAGCTTGGCCGAATCGGCGTTCCGCCGAGCGAGTGGAATGTGCTGACTTAGGCAGAAAGTCCGGTTAGCCCACGCGGCTTGTAGATCGACAGCACCATTACGCCGACCAAGACCAGCAGCCCACCCGCCGAATGGAGGATCATCGCGCCCCCGGCTCCCGGCGCCGCCTGTCCCGCGGCCAGGGCATCGATCGCCCTCGTCTGCAGCATCAGCACGCCCACCGCCACGACGGTCAGGCCCAGCTTCAGCGCCAGCCAATAATGGCGCACCAATCCCCACGCTGTGCCGACCGAACTGACGATCCCGATCAGCAACGAAGCGAAGGCCAGCGGCACGACCACCTCCCATGTCATGATCTTGATCGCCGGGTACACATTCGCTCCCGCCACACCTGCGATCGCCAGGACCAGAAACGCGGCCACCGCGCCGATGAAACCGACACTCGTGGTGACATGCAGCAACAGCACGAGCTTGCGCCAGCCCGGTGACAGGCTCATCCGGCATGCGCCATCAGATGCTGCATCGGGTTATGACCGAGCACCATCATGCCAAGAACCGCTGCAATCAGCAGTCCGCCAAGCCCAAGCGTCCACTTCATCCAGGCGGGCAGTCCCGGTCGAATTGCCATTTCGCGCTTCTCCAGCCACTATCGTATATCAGATTTATCGATACAATGTGTATCGCAACGAGTCAATACGACGCCATGCCGAGAATCTGGAACGACACGATAGAAGCTCATCAGCAGGCGGTGCGCGACGCCGTGCTCGACGCCACCGCGACCCTGATCGGCGCCGACGGTTTTGCGTCCGTCAGCATGTCGGCCATCGCCGAGGCGACCGGTATCGGCCGCGCCACCCTCTACCGCTACTTCCCCGATATCGACGCCATCCTCGCAGCCTGGCACGGGCGCCAGATCGGCCAGCATCTGCAACTGCTCGAGGACGTCGCAGCGCGGCCGGCCGATCCGGGTGTGCGCCTTGCCGCGGTGTTTGAAGCCTATGCGCGGCATGCCTTCGGTCATCGCGCTCACCCCGCGCCGCCGGCGCTCCACCAAGGCGATCATCTCCAGCGCGCGCATTCACACCTGCGCGGCTTCGTCACACATCTGGTCGCAGACGCACAGCGGGCCGAGGCGATCCGCACCGACATCGCAGCAGCAGAACTGGCAGCCTATGCGCTTGCCGCGCTCGAAGCGGCCGGCGCACAAACCAACAAGGCGACCATTGGCCGCCTTGTCACGCTCGTCCTCGATGGCATAAGGCCGCCTACGAAATCTTCCCGCGCTTGAGTGACTCACTCATCGGCGCGGGACGCTCGATCCTGGTCTTGATCTTGACGATCTGGCCCGATTTGCTGGCCGTTGCGAAGGCCTCCATCACCTCGAGCACATGTAGCGCCAAGTCACCGCTGGCGCGGTGCGGACGGTCGTTGAGGATGGCGTAGGCCATGTCGGCAACACCCAGCGAGCGGTAGTTGGCATCGGCGTAGGGGAGTTTGACTGGAACGTCGTCCCAGTCCTGTGCGCGGGGTTTCGCCAGCTTCACCTCGCCACCGAACATGTTGGGGTCGGGCACCTGCATCGAGGCTTCGGTGCCATAGATTTCGATCGGCCCATGCGTGTGCTTGGGCACGTCGAAGCTGAGCGACACCTGCACCAGCGCGCCCGAGACGAATTGCAGCGTGCCGGTGACGTGGGTGAAGACCTTCACCGGCATCAGTTGCCCCTTCTTGGGCTCCGAGCGGATCGGCCGCTGCTTGGCCGGCGTGAGACTCATCGCCTGCACGGCCTTCACCGGTCCGAGCAGATTGACGAGGTCGGTGATGTAATACGGCCCCATGTCGAGCACCGGGCCGCCGCCGATGTCGTAGTAGAAGGCCGGATCGGGGTGCCAGTATTCGTGGCCGGGCACGCCGAAATTCGCGGTGCCGCCGATGATGGTGCCGAGCTTGCCACTGTCGACCACGGCGCGTGCCTGCTGGTGCCCGCCGCCGAGGAACGTGTCGGGCGCCGAGCCGACGCGCACGCCCTTCTTCTTTGCCGCAGCGACGAGCATCTTGCCCTCCGCGAACGTCACCCCGATCGGCTTTTCGCTGTAGATATGCTTGCCCGCGGCGATCGCTCTGAGACCGACCGCGACATGCGCCCGCGGTATCGTGAGGTTCACCACGATATCGATCGAGGGATCGGCAAGGAGCGCCTCGACCGACACCGCCTTGACCCCGAACTCGGCGGCCTTCCCTTCGGCCACCTCAGGCTTCATATCGGCGATGCCGCGGATATCAAGGACCGGGAAGGCCGTCATGGCCCTGAGATACTGGCTCGAAATATTGCCCGCGCCGATGATGCCGACGCCGAGACGCTGCCTTGCGGCCATGAGGTTTCCTCCGAATTGATGCTGGGGCGCTATCCTGGACCGCTGTCCGCGGACTTGGCCGCTCGTCCTCTGGCGCATCATTACTATCTGCATTTGAACTGGGAAGAGGGTGTGAGGCACGTACCGCAGATTTTGTGCGCGGCACGATGCACTGCTATAGGCCGCCGATGCCGCCACTTCCCCCGACCTTCGACTACCGCCCGCCGCCGGGCATCGACATCGTCCACGAGGACGAGCGGCTGATCGTCTGCAACAAGCCGAGCGGCCTGCTCACCGTGCCGGGCAAGGATCCCTCGCTCGCCGATTGCCTCGAAGCGCGGGTCCAGGCGCGTTATCCGCAGCGTCCCGCCACCAAGGTGGTACACCGGCTCGACAAGGATACGTCGGGGCTGCTGCTGCTTGCCTTCGACAAGGCGGCGCTCGGGGCCCTCGGCAGCCAGTTCGAGCACCGCAAGGTGACGAAATACTACGTCGCCCGCGTCTGGGGCGAGGTCGAGGGCGACAGCGGCCTCATCGACCTGCCGCTCGCCACCGACTGGGAGAACAAGCCGCGCCAGCGGGTCGACCATGACCGCGGCCGTGCGAGCCGCACCCAATGGGAGGTGCTGGCGCGCGAACCGGGCGGCATCACGCGCCTGAAGCTGATCCCGCTGACCGGCCGCACGCACCAGCTCCGTGTTCACATGGTATCCCTCGGCTACCCAATCCTCGGCGACAGCTTTTACGCCTCGGGCGAGGCGCTGGCGGCGGCCGACCGGCTGCAGTTGCATGCCGAAATGCTGGGCTTTTCGCATCCGGACGACCAGCGCTGGCTGGAATTCGTGGCGCCGGCACCTTTCTAAAGCGAGGGGACCGCTGGCCCCCTGCCACAATCTCTCCCAGAAATCATCAATCGAGGGCCGCATAGCCCCCGTAGCGTCCACCGCTTGGGGCTCCCAACAGGAGTAGGCGTGATGAACACCGACATGAACGAGACCGAGGCGCTCGAAGACACCCTCGCGGAGGGGATTGCCGCCGTAATCGCGGCCGACGAGCAGCTCAGCACCCAGGCGGAACTGGCCGATCTCTTCCTCGAAGAGCTCAACCGGCTCTGGGCCGACCCCTCGCCGCTGCTGCTCAACTGAGTCCTTAGCCGCCTTCTTGCGCTCATTCACGGGGTCGCGTATGCGTGGCCCCACGCACCCGTAGCTCAGCTGGATAGAGCGTTGCCCTCCGAAGGCAAAGGCCACCCGTTCGAATCGGGTCGGGTGCGCCAGCCTCCTCTAGGCTCTGCGCTCATTTCATCGGATGAATTTCGAGCCGCTGTACAGTTTCCGTACAGCTTGCCGCTCCAACACCGTTTCTAAATGCCGCGACGCGCATTATGCTGCGGGAGAGCGCACCCATGAAAAGTAACCCGCCCACCGTCGTCGTCTCGGCGTTTACCGAGGAGCAAGTACAGCGGCTGACCGGCATCAGCGGCAAGCAGCTTCGCTATTGGGACAGAACCGGCTTTTACGCCCCCGCGTTCGCATACGATGACCGTGGTGAGGCCTATAGCCGCCTCTACAGCTTCAAGGATCTCGTCTCGCTCCGGGTTCTGAACGCGCTCAGGAACGAAGCCAACGTCTCGCTGCCGCATCTACGCGAGGTGAAGGAAAAGCTCGCTCACCTCGGCGATGATCTGTGGTCCAGCACGACCCTGTACGTCCTCAAGAAAAAAGTGATCTTCGACAACCCGGAGACGCGAGCTCGCGAAGAGATCGTTTCAGGCCAAGGCATCCTTGGTATTCCGTTGAGTGTGGTCACGGACGATATGCATAAAGCTGTCGACCGCTTGCATCAGAGACGCGACGATCAGCTAGGGCAGGTGACTGCACATCGGAACATCGTCAACAACCAACCCGTGGTAGCGGGAACTAGAATTCCCGTGCGCAGCATCAAGGCCTTTGCTGACGCCGGCTACACGGTCGAACGGATCCTCGACGAGTATCCCACGCTCACCGCCGACGACGTGCGCGCGGCTCTGGAACACAAGGCAGCTTGAGCGCATCGAGAGCACCGCTGCGCCTTTTCCTTGACGCAGGGGTGCCCGATGCGGTGGGGCGATGCCTGACCGAAAATGGTCACTTGGCGATCTACCACCGACAGGCGCTGGCGGACGGTGTACCCGACGAAGTGGTGTGCGCCACGGCCATGCAAAACGCTGCAATCCTCGTCGCCGTCGACGCAGACATGAGACGCCTCACCCGACAGTATGGGCGACCTCTGGCGTCTGATCGATTCAAAGGTCTCAGTTTTCTTGGCTTAAGCTGCGGGGAGGTTCAGGCGGCTAACAGGCTGACGCAGGCGCTGTCCCTCCTCGAAAGCGAGTGGCGTTACTGCACTGCAAAACCTTCGCGGCGCCTTTGGGTCGAGATCGGCATGAACTACATACGCACCAATCGTTAGGCCTCGGCAGCGCGCTTCTGAAAATGCGGACTGCGGTGCCAGTAGACGTTCTCGACCATCTCGATAGTCATGCCGGCAGCGTCGGCGACCTCCTCAATCGGTAGTCCGGCCTCGACCCACCAAGTTACTCGCGTGTGGCGCAGGATGTGCGGGGTGTAGCGCGTTGGCAGGCCGGCATAGTCCAGCGCCGTCGCGAATGACCGGCCGATATCCTTGATCGGCGCACCCTCCCAATTCACGATGCGCAGATAGGCCGGCGGCGAGTCCTTGGGCAGTGACGCACGCGCCTCTTCGTCTATGCGCTTCCAGCGCCTCAAGTGGCCCAGCACGGCCTTGCCGAGCCTCACCGAGGGCTGACGCTTGTTCGTCTCTGCCTGTGCCTGTGGCTTGCGGTAGAACAGCTCTCGATCGATGTCCGCCCACCCGCCGATGGTGTTCGCCATCCAGTGACCACCGAGCGACGCGCCAGGGCGGTTTGCGGTGTAGCGGCCGAGCACAATGAAGCGGGCGGTGTGGCGATTGATGTTGGCGTGATCCCGGCGCCACTTGCCATGCCGCTGGCGGGTCGCGAGGTCCGTCCACTCCAGGCGGTACCATCCCAACGCGCCGGCAAGCAGCCGCGCCACCTCGGCGCGCGTTAGGACGTCGGCTTTAGGTTCGGGCTTCGATGGCAGCGTGACAACGGGGACGGCGTCCAGCGGGCCATGCTCGCGGTGCCAGTAGCCGATCGCCGCGGACAGCGTGCCCATCTCGCGCCGGATCGTCCCCACCGATATTGTCTTGTCGCGCCGCGCCTGCGTCCTGGCCTTGGTCATGTTCGCCCGGCGCGACGACTGCCGGAAGGCGGCATACTCGCGGCAGGTGGCCCCGCGCACGTCGCTGAGCTTCTTGTCGCCCCACCATGTAAGCAGCACCTCAATCGCGCTGCCGATGCGCACAGGATCCTTTGTGCTGGGCGCATACTCGCGACCGTAGGCCGTTAGGACTTCGGCGACCGTGAGGCGAGCGGGAGAATTTTCGCGCTCGGCTGGTTGAAAGCGGGCTTGGACGTACCGCGCGAGAGCTTCTTCAGCTCCGACGCGGTCGCTTTCGCCGCAGCCAGTGCGTTCCGTGCGCGATCCGTCTCGGATGAGCCAGACGCGTTCTTTTGGGGAGAGGTAGAGCCTGGCCGGTTTCCGTCGCTGGGGCATTTTTTCACCATCATCTCCCGGATCGCCGCCGGGGTAACAAAGTCCATCCGCCCAATTCGCGCAATGCTCAGGTTGCCGCGGCGTGCCTCGGCCCGCAATGAAGCAGGTTTGATGGCGTCCCGGAAGAAGATCGTGCAGGCGTCCTTAAGCGTGAGGGCGGCGTCGTCGGCCAGTTCGGTCATCCCGTGGCCTCCGACGTCTGGACGTCATCGGCGAAGATGGCGGGATACCGCTCCTTGGCGAGGGCCTTGAGCCGATCGAACTCGGCGTCGCCGATCTCGTCGCGGAAGGTGTCCAGCAGCGCCTGGGTCCGCTTCTCTCGGTCGGGGCGCGGCAGCATCGTCGCCGCCGCTTCAGCCGCCCGTTGCCGGCGCATAGCACCCAGCAGCGCCCGCACGGTGCCCAGCGCCTTGATCTTGGCCCGCAGGGCGCCCTGAGCCCGCTGCCGCCACTCGGGGCTGTCGTCGGGCACGTTGATCTCGCCCGCCAGCTGCGCCTTGATGTCGGCCACCTCCATCTCGAGCGTGGTGACAGCGTCGTGCAGGGCTTCCTTCTCGCCCTTGATATCGCCAACCGTGACGCCGGGTCGGATCAGCAGTGTGTCGAGGCTGTCCATCATGACACCACCGCCAGGAGCCCGGCGACGAGCTGGCGCAGTATCTTCTCCTCGCTATCGCTCGGGTTGCTGTAAGGCTCGTCGTCTAGCAGGCGAGCACTCCAGTCGAACGCCTTGGCCTTGAGACGAAGGTCGCCGAGCGTCACCGCTGGTTCCGCCGCGATGGCGTCCAGCGCGTCCCAGCAGGCCTTGAGCGCGACATCGTACTCGATGTCGGACATCTTCCCGGCGTCGTGCTGGATGCTGGCGGTCGAGCGCAGTGCTTCGGCGTCGTCCAACGCCTCGGATAGAACCTTGGTCCGCGGGCCGGCTCTGAAGTCGATGGTGACCATCACAAGCTCCCCGGACCGCGAGTGTCGACCATTGACTGCAAGAGCAATTCGAGCTGGTCGGCGTCGATGTTATTTCCGAACGCTGCCCACAGCTGGATCCAGAGGGCCTTCACGCGCATGGGCTGTGTGCCGCGACACGGCGCCGCCAGCAGGGCATTGAGGGCGTCGATCTCCCCTTGGTTTGCCGCCTCGTACTCTGCCCGATCGGCCTTGGTGATCTTGCGGCCTTTCACCTTCGCCTCATCCTCGTCGGTAAGGCCGATAGATCGACCGAACCGCGCCCAAGATGACGCGTGCGCGGCTATGAGGTCGAAGATATCGTCCGATGTGAGCAATTCACTCATCGCGGCCTCCGCGCGAAGCCCGTTCAGCAGTGCGATAAACATCGACCACGTGGGTGACTTGTGTCAGCACGTCGCCGAGTGCACGTTGCATCTGCTCCCGCTCGTCTTCGGAAAGCTTCAGGGAGCCGTCGGCCAGTTTCTGACCCGCCGCGTCCCAGATGGTCATCGCGATCATGGTGGCGACGTTCGCGTCCAGCACGGGCGGCTCAAGCTCCATCAGGACATCGCGCGCCGTCGTCGGCCTCATGGCCATGACGGTCGCCGCCACCTTTTTCTCACGGCCCGCGATCTGATCGTAGTTGGTCGAGATATTTTTGTTCAGCACTTCGATCTGATCGCGCAGTATCCAGACCAATCCCGCGAGCCGGTCCACTCCGCGCATCCGTGTGCCGGTGGTGTCGTTTGGGGCGACGTAATCAACGCCGTCGAACATGACGTCGGCGATGGTGTCGATCAGGTGGCCAAGGTGGCCGGTGTCGGATTGCAGGTCGTCGAGGCTGTAGCTATCTTGGGCCTTGCCCATGTGAAACCTCCTAAGGGGATTGTCTGGGAAGGCTCGGGCGAGTGTGGAAGCGCTCGCCCGAGCCGATTGGTCAGGCGGCGAGCTTGCGGCCGATGAACGTCTCGAGGCAGGGCTCGGTGAGACGCATACGTTCCCCAGGACAGGCCACGAGGAAGGTGCGGTAGCCATCGATCTGGTCTGGCGTGAGCGAGACCGTCCATTCGCCACGATTGCCGCGAGCGTTGACCCTGCCGCTTTCGTAGATGCCGTCGCCTTCGTAGCGACCAGTCACGCGGTGGGCGACGAGGCGCTGGGAGAGATCGTCGTCATCGATCCACGCGGACCAAGACCCGATCATAGGATCGAGCTCTTCGCAGGCTCGCTTGAACTCGGCGAGGTGGTGATCGCGGCGCTGATCGGCGCTCATGACGGGCTTCACGATCATCGCGATCGGCGAAGCCAATGCCAGTGATGAAGCGGCAGCTCCAAACAGGGCGGCCCGCCGAGTAAGTTTGGTCTGATGCAAGGTGACCTCCAACGTGATGTGTTGGCGGTAACCATATTGCCGGAAATTTCCAGCGTCAAGCTATGTGCGTGAAATTTCCGTCAAAGTGCCGTTGGCAGAACTCGCGTCACCCTTACCGCTACGCCTTCGATGAAAATGCCAGCTTCGGGGTTCGTCAGGTACGCATTGCGGAGATACTTTGAGTCATCACTGCCCGCGTGCGACCGTATCTCGATTACCGCGCCGGGATCGGCCGCAGGCCGCAACAGCAGGCTCACCTTGCCCCCGGAGATTTCAACCTGTCGTGCGCTGTATTCGGCAGGCCCGTCACCGATCACTCGCCGCGTTAGGACGATCGAGCCATGGACTAGCGGTATGTCGATGTCGTCAAAGCCAGCGAAAAAGTAGGTGATCAGGTCTCCCCTGAGGATGCCGATCGCGCGGAGCGATTCGTCTCCCATAACTGCCAGGGAAACGGACTGCTCGGGATGATCGGGATCGCGGTAAACCATGGTGAGCGGGACAGGCTTTCGGAGCTGTGCTCCACGGTCTCGATAGACCCCCACAGCCAGTTCTAGGGCATCGCGCTCGATCGTCCCGTCGTAGAGCGCGTACTCCGCTGGCGACAGAGCGTCCGGCTCACCAGGACGATCAACAGCCCCTGTCAGATATTGAAGGCTGCACTGCAACGGCCCAGTCAGTTTTTGAAGCGTGTCGAGGCGGGGGTTAGCCGCCTTACCCTTCAAAATGTCGAGCACCGAGGAACGGCTAAGCCCGGCCTCGAGCGCCACTGCCGAGGGGTTCTTGCCCAGCGATTCCAGCCTGAGGCGGATGCGCTCCGCAATCGTTGTCTTTTCCATGTAGGGAATATCCGTCATTTCACGTGAAACTCATACACAGAAAAATCCGGCATTGCGACTTGCTAAGGGTGGATATTTCCGGCAATGGTTACCGCTATGGAAAAAGAGCTTCGCCAATTCCTCCTCCTCATCGCCGGCAAGTACGCCGAGGCCGCCAAGTGTGGCCTGTCGAGCGTCGGACGCCGGTGCCGAAAAGACAGCTCGTTCTTCACCCGCATCTCTAGCGGGGAGGGGAGCTTCACCGCACGTACCTTCGACGACGTGATCGAGTGGTTCGAAACAAACTGGCCGCCTGACTCACCGCGCCCCGACTTCAAGGCCATTTTGCCAGCGGCGCGTGCGGCATGACCCAAGACATCTCAGGCATCAGCGTCGACGAGGCCCGTCTGCCCCAGACCTACCATCGTGCCCGTGGCGCGTTGGAGCGGTGCTCGCGTCTCGACGAGTGCAAGGACTGGTCCGACAAGGCCGAGGCCCTTGCCTCCTACGCCAAGCAAGCTGGCGACGAAACCTTGATGAAGATGGCGATCCGCATCCGCGACCGCGCGATCCGCAGGGCAGGGGAACTGCTCAAGCAAATCGAGCCGGGGCAGGGTGCCCGCGATGGAAAACGGGAGGTGGACGCCCGCCTCCCATTGCGCGGTGAAGCCGCCGCCGCCGCTGGCATGTCCCCCCATCAGGCAAAGCAAGCGATCCGCGTCGCCAACGTTCCCGCCGACCAATTCGAGGAACAGGTTGAGAGCGAAACGCCGCCGACTGTAACAGCGCTCGCCTCGCAGGGCACCAAGAGTGCCCCAAGGCCGGTGATCGACCTCAAGGGTCGTGACCCGGGCGAGTTCAACCGCTCGCTGCACTTCGTCGCTGAGTTTGAATACTACGCCAAGGCCGTGGCCGAGCTCGATCTCGACCTCCTTCTGCCCGGTCTCACCCCTCCCGAAAAGACCCGCGTTAGAACCGCCATCGAGATGATCGACGGCGTGCACGACCGCATTATCACAAGGATCTAGTCTTATGTCCGAGAACAGCGTCGTGGCCGAAATTCACCGGCTCATTGACGAGAAGCTGGCTTCCGGCGTCGTCGTCGAAGTGAGTTGGATTGCCCAGGGCATCCTCTCCAAGAAGGGCGCAATCGACGGCGAAAATGCTGAGTTCTATCGAGTCTGCACCTACCAGCAGGTGAGCGACATGGCGAAGCGCGCCATCGGCAAGTACCAACCCTCTCACACGACGGATGCGCAACTCGTCATGGACGGCTTCAAGCACTTGATGCGCGCCT